>JAEWBM010000019.1 GCA_023391155.1 Acidobacteriota bacterium | reverse complement strand
CCTTCTGCGCGGTGATAAAATAACCTTTCTCTTTATGGCTTTCGGCGATGTACAACTTCATATCAATTCGGGGGGGAATTCGGGGGGGAATTTCCTGTATTCGGGGGGGAATTTAGCGTCTTCGGCTGTCCGGGTGCGTCTCGTGGTGTCCGAATGTGTCCTCCATAACTCCTTTATTTATAGTATGTTACAGAGCCAAAACGTGTCAAGCTGGGGTGGCGGAATTGGTAGACGCCCAGGACTTAAAATCCTGTGTCCTTAGGGGCGTGCGGGTTCGACTCCCGCCCTCAGCACCACTCAGCTTTACCCCGTCGCTGTGTGTTTAATTGCAGCCCCTCTCTGACACCGTGTCACATACTTTTGGCATACCACTTGCGATCTACAATAAACGGAGAAAGGGGGATGTATGTTTAAGAACCATTTAGTGTTGAAAACCGCGGTATTATTCGCATTATTACTGGGTTTTGTGTATTTTGTACCGGCGCAGACCCGCGGGGTCACGTCCGAAGCCCAACGCATAACGGGAGATCGATTCACCATTTCGACTAGAACGCCGAAAGGTGCACGGATCATTGCGGTGACGCGGCCGAACCGAGCGATGCTTAACGCGATCGACCGTGGGTTGACCGATCTTTTCGCAGTGGCGAGGAAGAATCGATATTCGCGCGGGCTTCGCTATTCTGACTACACGATCTATATCGCAAAGGCCGACCGCAATCGCGACGCGGCTGGCCGGTATTCGCCTGATATCGCCGTGGGTGCGGCTCAATACGCGGGAAGCGTTTATGATAAGGGCGGTTATATTTACGCCGCCGGCATGGTCGTTTCGTTCAACCCAATGGCCTTTGTTATCGCCGAGCACACAAGCGACCTGGGCCGCGTTTCGAACCTGGTGCGATATGAGGGTGAGCACTTGGTGCTGTATCACAATGACCGTCGCAAGTATGCGGCGACCGCGGACCACAGCCGCGGCGGCGGACACCCTATCCTGAAATAGGGTTGCCCGATTTCGTGCGCCGGGTAGACCAATTTGTTTACTGATCCGGAGAGATGAAAAGGGTGGGTACCGAAAACACAGTATTTGGCGATGTACCGGTTCTTGGCACACCCGTTGCTACCTAAATAGACAACAGACTTGGTCATCGGCTTCGGCCTTTGATCAAATCGAAAAGCCTGATGTGAAGGGGAGAGCGCATCAGGCTTTTTATTTTTTTTTGGCCTGCACCCGCCATCAGATATCGCTGCCGACCCCACCCTGACATCCGCGGTTTTTGCCGTTTTTATCCGCCTGTGAGAAAATGGCGTTTTCTATTTAACACTAATATTTTCAACAGGAAGGATTAAGAATGGCTGGAAGACATAAAGTTACGGTCGTAGGGGCCGGAAACGTTGGGGCAACTGCTGCCCATTGGATCGCGAGCAAGGAACTCGCGGATGTTGTATTGGTCGATATCGTCGAAGGTACGCCGCAGGGCAAGTCTCTCGACCTTGCGCAGGCCGCGCCGATCGACGGCTTTGACGTAAAGCTCGTCGGCTCGAATTCCTATGAGGAAACGGCCGACTCAGATGTCGTGATAATTACCGCCGGCCTTCCCCGCAAGCCCGGCATGAGCCGCGATGATCTCTTGAAGACCAACTCTGATATCGTCGGCCAGGTCACCGAACAGGTCGCGAAATATTCCCCGAACTCATTCATCATCGTAGTTTCAAATCCGCTTGACGCGATGACACAGGTCGCTTTTCGCCGCTCAGGCTTTCCCAAAAACCGAGTAATGGGAATGGCCGGCGTTCTTGATTCGGCTCGCATGCGATGCTTTTTGGCAGAGGCTCTGGACGTGTCCGTTGAGAATGTCACCGCATTCGTCCTTGGCGGCCACGGCGACACGATGGTCCCGCTTCCGCGGTATTCGACATGCGCGGGTATCCCGGTCACAGAGCTGCTGCCGAAAGAGACTATCGACAAGATCATCGACCGCACGGCCAACGGCGGAGCAGAGATCGTCGGGCTGCTAAAGACCGGTTCGGCCTTTTACGCCCCGAGCCTAGGCGCGGTCGAGATGGCAGAATCGATCCTTAAGGACAAGAAAAAGATCCTCCCCTGCGCGGTCTTCCTTGAGGGTGAATACGGCATCAGCAATCTTTTCGTCGGCGTCCCGGTCAAGCTCGGAAAGAACGGCGTCGAGCAGATCATCGAGATCAGCCTTTCGAACGATGAGCGTTCGGCATTGCAGAAGAGTGCGGCCGCCGTCCAGGAACTTGTCGATATTCTCGAGATCTGATCCAACTAAAACTTAGATATGCAAGAGGAAGGCCGCGTTAGGCCTTCCTTTTTTTTGTTTCGGTCAGATTGACATCAGTTTGACCGAACCCTGACCGAACCTGCCCGCTTCCCTCTCGCGCTCGTCATCGCTAAATCCCGTATTTACATCAGTTAACTATATGGCACATCGCTTGTATTAAGAAATGCCGGCGGGCGACCGCCACTCCCTCAAATTGCCCTAGTAGTTTGGAGCCATATGAGTTCACCAAAAACACATAGCCCGGTGAAAAAAGCTACCGCCGTACTGCTGCTGGCTGCATTCCTTTTCACGAACGCAGTGACGGCACAGATGGCCCGCAGCATCTCCGCCGGAATTAGCGAACCTGTTACCGATCTTACGCAGCTTGGCCGTGAAGGAAGACTGCGTGAGAACCTCAGCTTTGAGAGCGAAACACTTCAGCTCATCAGGGCGTTAGCGGGTGACGGTTCGCGGCAGCCCATCCTTCTCGATGAGACAGGTGAAAGCGTTGAATTCGTTGTGGAACAGCTTGCGCGGCGCATTGCTAAAGGCAATGTACCCGCCCCGCTGGCTTCACTATCCATCGTAAAGCTTGAAGCAAACGACCTCTATTCCGCTGCACGGTCTGAAGCCGTGGTGCTGTCGGAGATCGAACGCGTCATTGCTAAGGTGGCGGATAAGGACGCTAACGCACTGCTCTATGTAGAAAATATTTCCGACATATTTAATACGCCCGCACTTCGCGAGTTGACGATCTCGGCCATTACCGAGGGCCGCTTGCGGCTGATCGCGGGTTCGACCTTTTCCTTTTACGGCGACAGCATCGAAAGCAGCTCGGAATATGCTCGATACTTCGAGCCGATCGTTATCGAAGATCGGTTTATGGATGCCGAGGGCGGCTCAGTAAATGAAACGCGAGCATCTGCGGGCTATCGCGGCGATGTCGTCTCACCGGACCTGCGGGAAATGATCGCAAACGGCAGCTCCTCCGAAAGAGTGTCGGCGATAATCCAGTCGCGGGCGGTGGAGAGTGAGGCATTTAGTGCGCTGCTTTCCGGCCAGAATGTTCAGGTCCTCGATCGTATCGATAATGCGCTGGTCGTAACGATGCCGCTGTCGTCGGTCGAGCCGGTCGCTTTCAGCGGAATGGCAGATTACATCTCGCCTGACCGTGCGACCGCTTTGACGGGACACCTCGAACTAACCACGGGTGCCGAAGCCGTTCGCGATCAGTCGGCCGCAGCACCACTTGCTTCGGGTGATCATTCACTGGACGGGACGGGAGTCGGCGTTGCGATCTTGGATTCCGGCCTCTACCGCCGCCACAAAGCGTTTCAAAACGCTTCCGGCTCACGGATCGTAAGGAGCGTCGATTTCACGAACTCAGGCTCTAACGATTCGAACGGCCACGGGTCACACGTCGCGGGGCTCGCTTTGGGCAGTTCTCCGATCAACGGCGGTGCCTATCGCGGTATCGCTCCGGATGCGAACATCATCAACGTCAAGGTCCTGGATCACCACGGCCTAGGTCAGACCTCATGGCTGCTCAACGGGCTAAACTGGGTATTGGCGAACCGCCAGCAGTACAACATCCGGGTCGTCAACTTAAGCCTCGGAACGCAGGCGATCGATACCTACACGAACGATCCGCTTTGCCGCAAGGTCAAAGAACTTGCCGAGGCCGGTATAGTGGTCGTCGCTGCAGCGGGGAACAGGGGACGTGCTTCTAACCGAACCAGACTCTACGGTACTATCAACTCCCCCGCCAACAGCCCGTACGCGATCACGGTCGGGGCTAGTAACACCTTCGGTACCGGAGGACGAGGCGACGATGTTATCACCACGTTCTCATCCCGCGGCCCGACGCGCAGCTACTACACGAATGCGAACGGCGTTCGCGTTCACGACAACATCATCAAGCCGGACCTCGTCGCTCCGGGAAATTCGGTTATCTCATCGGTTCGGAAAACGTCGAAGCTCGCTTCGATCCAACCGGACCAGGTGCTTTCGATCAACGGTATCGGCTCCGACGCTTATATGTACCAGAGCGGAACGTCGATGTCTGCACCGATCGTCGCCGGAGCCGCTGCCTTGATGTTCGAAGCGAACCCGAACCTAACGCCCGCGATGGTTAAAGCACTGCTGCAGTATTCGGCTCAGCCCATAGCCGGTGCGGATATGTTCGAACAGGGTGCCGGCCAGCTCAACATAGAGGGTGCACTTAGACTTACAAGGTCACTGCGGACGGGCGTTTCATTCAACGGAATGTCGAGGAACGACGCGATGGTCGGCGCCGGATGGGTAATGCCGTCCGCCGCTACCGAGATCGCCGGCCACACATTCCCGTGGTCATCGCTTATCCTGACAAACCATGCATTCGTAACGGGGTCCGAGCTGATCTCGCGTTATCAAGGTATTTATCAAGTCGCAAGGGTCGCGCAGGACGGCATCATTCTGAGCGGCAGCGAGCAATCGCTCGAAACCGGCCAGTTTTACACCGACGGGCTCACCATCAATGCGAACGTAATGCTCAGCGACGGCGGAAGCTCCGGTTCGGGAACCGCCCGTCTGTTGCCGGGTGTTCTTATCGGCGACGGGGTCCTGATCGGGGACGGCGTTCTTATCGGCGACGGTGTCCTGATCGGCGACGGGGTTTTGATCGGTGACGGCGTTCTCATCGGTGACGGTGTCCTGATCGGCGACGGAGTTCTAATCGGTGACCGTACCGCGAGAATGGAATAAAAACAGATGGTTTTGCCCACGCTCGTCCCACGTTCACCGGGGAGAAAACTTATGGACAGCGTTAAATATAATAGGGCATACTAGTAGAGGTGCGGAGCTTTCCGCACCTTTACCTCACTGCTCATCTCTTGCCCCTCCCTCGGTCTTTGTCCGCCATTCGGTGCGGAATATTAACCCAAAAAGTTTGTGATCGAAGGAAGACGCCCCCTCTTAAACATCTATACCTACGGGCTGATCGCGGCCGGAGCCATGTGTGTCGGGCTGGCCGTATTTCGGCTGCCCGCGTCGGCGGTGGATATCAACTTCTTGATACTCGCCGCACTTACGATCGGGCTGGCGTCGCGCGTTACCATTCCGATACCGCGTCTCAGTTCACACATTTCCGTTTCCGATACATTTATCTTTTTAACTTTGCTTCTATATGGCGGAGAGGCAGCCGTGCTGCTTGCGGCGACGGAGGCATTTGTTTCGGCCCGCCGGTTCTGCAGCCGTCGGGTCACCATATTGTTCAATGCTGCGGCGATGGCGGTTTCCGTCACAGCCGTTTTCATGGTCCTGCGCGGCTATGGGCTCTATACCGAAGACAAGCTCCACGGGCACCCTGGCCATGCGGCGGATCTTTTCCTCGCTATATCGGCGATCGTCGTCACACAGTTTCTGTTCAATACGTTTGCCGTGGCGATACACGACGCACTCCGCGAACAGCACCCCGTCTTTGATACGTGGCGGACAAAGTATAGCTGGTCGTTCGTGACATATCTGTCGGGTGCAGCCGGTGCGGCCGCCCTCGTTCGCCTGGTCGATATGGCGGGCTTCGCCGTGATGTTCGCCGCCGTACCGATCATATTTTTCGTCTTTTATGCATACCGAATGCATTTGAAGAACGTTGAGCTCTCGATCGAACAGGCAGAAAAGGCTCACGAATACGCTAACGCACTGAAGGAACGCTCGGTGGCACTTCGCGAATCGGAGGAGCGCTTTCGAAGTGCATTCAACTATGCCCCGATCGGTATCGCGCTTGTCTCCGCCTCGGGCAAATGGCTAAAGGTGAACAAGGCGATGTGCCGCATTCTGGGATACTCATCTTCGGAACTGCGGTCGATGCATTTTCAGTCGATGCTTTTCCAGCATGACCTCGGCCCCGCCCTGCTCAAGATAAACGATGTGCTAGCGGGCAAGGTCCATAGCTGCCAGCTCGAGCATCGTTATGTACACAAATCCGGCAAGACGGTATGGGCATCGTGGAGCGTTTCGGCCGCAAGCGAAAGCAGATCCGAGCAGTCGCACTTGATCTTTCAGATCCAGGACATAACCGCCAGAAAGATAGCCGAAGAAAAGCTGCATCACGAGGCGACCCACGATGCCCTGACCGGGCTTCCGAACCGGGCTCACTTTCTTAACCGGCTTGAAGAGGCTCTGGAAAAATCCCGTCGCGATCCGAAATATAAGGTCAGCGTGCTGTTCATCGACCTCGACCGGTTCAAGTACGTCAACGACAGCCTCGGCCATTTCATGGGCGACCAATTGCTGATCGCCATCGCCGACCGTTTGAGAAAATCTATGCGTCCGCCCGATATGGTCGCCCGGCTCGGCGGAGATGAATTCATCGTCCTCGTTGAGGGCCGCTACTACATGGAAAAGGTCACGCGGGTCGCCGACCGCATCCAGGAACATTTGAGCCAACCGTTTTCTATCCAGGGGCAGGAGATCTTTAGCTCGGCCAGCATCGGGATCCTTCAAGCCCACGGCAGCCATTACACCTCAGAGGACATGATGCGTGACGCCGACACGGCAATGTACCACGCAAAGCGTTCCGGAAAGGCAAGGCACGAAACATTCAACGAATCCATGCGCACTGCCGTCCGAGAAACGCTTCAACTTGAGACCGATCTGCGGCGGGCGATCCAGAACGAGGATCTCGAGGTTTTCTATCAGCCGATCTTCTCGCTTGAGGACCAGACCGTAACGGGTGTCGAAGCCCTTGCCCGATGGGAGCACCCCGAGCAGGGGGTCATCCCGCCATCGAAGTTCGTGCCTTTGGCGGAAGAGATCGGATGGATAGACCAGCTCGGAGAACAGATCCTCCGCCGGGCCTGCCGCGAGATGGCGGCCACGTTCAGTGCCGCGGGGCCGCAGCGGCAATTAAAGTTAAGCGTAAACCTTTCTTGTAAACAATTTGCCCGCCCCGAGGTCGTTCAGCGAATTAGTGCCATCCTCGACGAGACCGGCTTTTCACCGCTGTACCTCAAACTTGAGATCACGGAGTCGATCGTTCTCGAATATCAGGAGCGGGTGATCGAAATGCTGCACAAGCTCCGCGACCTCGGAATCGAACTCGACGTCGATGATTTCGGCACGGGCTATTCGAATCTGGGATATCTATGCCGGCTGCCGATCTCGACACTAAAGATCGACCGCTCATTCGTCGTCCCCATCAATGATGAGGGGGCGAATTCCGAGATCGTCCGAACGATCATAGCGATGGCGCGGAACCTGGGCTTGGGAGTTGTCGCGGAAGGCATCGAGAACGAAGCTCAACTGCACGCACTGAAGATGTTGGGGTGCGAGAAGGGCCAGGGTTACTTTTTCGCAAAGCCGATGGACCGCCGCGAGATACACCGATTCCTGGTCGAGCGGGTCGACCTACCGCTTCCCCCGCAGCTCGACGACATTCCGGTGGTAGCAACGCTCCAATAAGAAAGCCGCTCAATGTAAGCGGCTTTTCAATTTCTCTGATCGGCGGTTTTATTTCTTCAACCAACCGAACAATGCGTTAACCGTTATGTCGCGATTGGTGTCATAGATCGCCCGAGTCAACGGGATAGACATCGGGCAAACCTGCAGGCAGTTTTGTGCATTGCCGCAGTTCGTGATCCCGTCGTCGCCCATAAGTCCGTTCAGCCTTTCGTCGATCGTTATCTTGCCCGTGGGGTGCATATTGAACAGCCGTGCCTGGGCGATCGCCTGCGGGCCGATATAATTGTCATCGCCATACTGCGGACAGGCCTCGAGACAACAGCCGCAAGTCATGCAGCGGGAGTATGCATATCGCTCCTGCGCAACATCGTTTGAGATCTGCGGCCCCGGGCCCAGGTCATAGCTGCCGTCCAGTTCGATCCACGCTTCCACCTGCTTGAGATGTTCGAACATTTTTGTCCGGTCCACCTTGAGGTCGCGGATGTTCGGGAATTTGGACATCGGCTGCAGCGTGACCGTATCGCTTCCCGATTCCAGCAGCAGGTCATCTATCAATGCGGAGCACGACTGCCGTACTCGGCCGTCGATCACCATCGTACAAATGCCGCATACCTGCTCCAGGCAGCTCATGTCCCAAACCGGCGGAGTGGTCCGTTTGCCCTCAATGGTGACCGGATCTTTGCGGATCTCCATCAGCACCGAGATGACGTTCAGATTTCGTCGGTAAGGCACCTCAAAGGTATCCCACGTCACCGGAGCGTCCAGTTTTTCACGCCGCTGGACCTTTAACTTGAATTTTGCAGGCGGCTTCTCGAGCCGTTTTTTCTCGATATGTCCGTTTGTGGTCATTTGATCCTCGTTCCGGGCTAACTATTATCCTTGAACGATTCGCCCTCCTTGATCTTTTCGCCATCCTTCACCCAACGTTCCTCGCGGCCTTCCGGCTTCTGTTCAGCACCGGGCTCCGGGACCTGCTTGGCCGACTTCCCTTTTGTGTAGTCGCGCTTTCGCGGAACCACGAGTGAGACATCGACGGGCTCATAACTGAACACCGGCGACTCGGCGGCATATTCTGCAATGGTGGTCTTCAGCCACTGCTCGTCGTTGCGATCGGGAAACTCAGGCTTGTAATGTGCACCGCGCGACTCATCTCGATTCAGGGCTCCGAGCGTGATCACGCGTGCGAGTTCCAGCATGTTCCATAGCTGCCGCGCATGCGGTATCGCCTGTGTCGCCCAGAGGTTCGAATCGTTGATCGAGATATTAAGGAAGCGGTCCTTTAGCTCCAGGATCTTTTCGTCGGTCGCCTTGAGCTTGTCGTTATAGCGGACGACGGTCACGTTGTCGGTCATCCACTTACCCAGCTCGTCGTGCAGCTTGTATTGATTCTCGCTACCTTCGCTCTTGATGATGCTGTCGTTGATCTCCTGCTGCCGGCGGACCTCATCGTCGTATATTCCGTTGGTTTCGGTCGCACCGCGTTCAACGTTCTTGGCATAGTCAAGAGCCGAAGGTGCCGCGACAAATCCGCCGTAAACGCATGAAACCAGAGAGTTTGCACCCAAGCGGTTAGCACCGTGGATGGAATAATCACATTCGCCGGCCGCGAATAGTCCGGGGATATTTGTCCGCTGTTCAAAGTCGACCCATAGGCCGCCCATCGAATAATGAACGCCCGGGAAGATCCGCATCGGAACATGACGCGGATCGTCGCCGACGAACATTTCGTATATCTCGAGTATCGCACCGAGCTTACGCGTAAGCGTGTCCGCGGGAATGTGGGTCAGGTCGAGATAGACCTGATTCTCGCCGCCGACGCCGTGTCCGTCGATACAGACCTGGAAGATCTCACGGGTGGCGATGTCGCGCGGGACCAGGTTGCCGTATGCCGGATATTTCTCCTCGAGGAAATACCAACGCTCCCCCTCCGGTATATCCTTCGGATCGCGGCTGTCACCGTCGTTTTTCGGGACCCAAACACGTCCCCCTTCGCCGCGAGCCGATTCGCTCATTAGCCGGAGTTTGTCTTCGCCGGGGATCGATGTCGGGTGCACCTGGATGAATTCGCCATTCGCATAGCGGGCACCCTGCTGGTAACAGGCCGACACGGCGCTGCCGGTACAGGTCATTGAGTTGGTGGATTTGCCGAAGATCAGTCCCGGGCCGCCCGTTGCAATTATTACGGCATCCGCCTTAAACGCTTTTAGCTCAAGCGTTTGGAGATTCATCGCCACGAGCCCTCGGCAGACCTGCTGGCCGTCGAGGATGAGCGAGAGCATCTCCCAGCCCTCGTACTTGTTGACAGTTCCGGCAACCTCAAATTTCCTTACCTGCTCATCCAGAGCGTAGAGCAACTGTTGTCCGGTCGAGGCTCCCGCAAAGGCGGTGCGATGGTGAAGTGTGCCGCCGAAACGGCGAAAATCGAGCAGCCCTTCTTTGGTTCGCGAGAACGGAACGCCCATCCGGTCAAAGAGGTAGATGATCTCGGGGGCCATATCCGTCATCCGCTTCACAGGCGGCTGATTGGCAAGAAAATCCCCGCCGTAGACCGTATCGTCCAAGTGTTTTGCCGGCGAGTCGCCCTCACCTTTGGTATTGACGGCCCCATTTATCCCGCCCTGTGCACACACAGAATGTGAGCGTTTGACCGGGACGACCGAGATCAGATCGACCTCGTGGCCCGCTTCCGCGATCTTCATCGCCGCCGCAAGCCCGGCGAGCCCGCCGCCGACGATCGCTATTTTTGTTCCGCTTGCCATATTAATTACCCGATCTGACCTCCGCGGCTGTTCGGGGTGTGTATTCCTCCGAGACCTCGCACATAAACTGCGGCATCAACCCGCACGGCCTGATGAATGCGACCGCCGCATTGGTACCGACCGCGAACAGGCCCGCCGCCAAAGCGATGCACGCATAAAGCGCGTATTTCTGAGCCCGCTCGCCGATGACGACGCCCCAATCCACAGCGAACAGCCAAAACCCGTAAGCCAAGTGCCACGCGGTTGCTGCAACGCCCAGGATATAAACGATGAGCACCCACGGGATCGAGAACTCAGACGCGACGATATCAAAGGCTTGATCTGCATTCCCAGCAACCGGCACCATATTGAGTCCGGGCATCAGCCCAAACCGCAGATTCAAAATGTGAAACGTCAGGAATACGAAAAGAAATATCCCGGTCGCCCTCTGTATCACATAGAACCAGTTCCTCGCATATGAGTACGGGCCGACATTCGGCCTCGCCTCGGTCGATATGATCACGCCATAGATCGAGTGAAACAAAAGCGGGATAAATATGCCGAAGATCTCTAGCAGCAGCAGAAACGGGATGCCGTGAATGTCCGCGACCGCCTTCTCAAAACTCTCTTCGCCGTTCATCGCCTTCGAGTTCGTGAACATATGGACGAAGAAAAACAGGCCGAGCGGCACCACGCCCGTTAGTTGGTGCAGCTTTCGGAGAGCAAAATTCCAGCTATACTTGATCGCCATGCGTTAAAGGTCGGTTCAGCTTACCGGGGGTCGAATTCTTGAGATTTTAATTCTATTCGGCGAAATGAGCAATTCCTGAGCATTACTTTAATAGTAATCCGTTTTTTTAAAAGTTAAAATGAATTCGATAAGCAGGATTTTTAAGCGTTGCTGATAAGGGCATAATGCATATCGAGAGTCTAAAAGTGTTCTGCGACCTCGTCGAGCTGCAAAGCTTTTCGCTTGCGGCCGAGCGGAATTTTGTTACCCAGTCCGCCGTGAGTCAGCAGGTCAAGTCGCTCGAAGATAAGTTCAAGCGGCGAATGCTCGAGCGTGTCCGCGGCCGCCGCGAGGTGAAGCTGACCGCGGCGGGCGAGGTTTTTTATCGCGAGGCAAAGAACGTACTCGACGCCTATGACCAGCTAAACGAAAGCCTTCGCGGACTTGTCGGCAAGATCGGCGGAACCGTCAAGGTGGCGACCGTTTATAGCGTCGGACTGCACGAAATGCCGGCGAAAGTGGGCGAATTTATGTCGAAATTCCCCAGTGCCAAGATCGACCTCGAGTATTCCCGCACGACACGCGTGGTCCGCGATGTCTTAAACGGAAGCGTGGAACTCGGCGTCATCGCCTTCCCCGAACCCCGACGCGGGCTGACCATCGTGCAGATGCCACCGAACAAACTTGTCCTGGTCTGTCCGCCCGATCACCCGTTGGCAAAGAAGCCGCGTGTGCGGGCTAAAGAGCTGAGCGGCCAGGACTTCGTGTTATTCGAACGCGACACGCCGACCCGCAAAGCGACCGACCGCATTCTGCGCTCTAAAGGCGTCGAGGTGAAAAAGGCGGCCGAGTTCGACAATATCGAGACGATAAAACGTGCCGTCGAGGTGGGCTTCGGCGTCGCGATCGTCCCGGAACCGGCGGTGATCGATGAAAAGCGGTCCGGCCGATTGGCGGTTGTGGAGATGTCTGAAAAGGAGTGGATCAGGCAGATCGGTGTTCTCTACCGCAGTGATCGCGACTTGTCGCTCGCGGCAAAGAAATTCGTCGGAATACTTGAAGAAAGCTCCGGGCCTTAATTTCACAAACCTGCGATGTTCGAAGCGGATCTAAATATCTTTCTACGCGTTGTGGTCGCAATGGTACTCTCAGCCATTCTCGGCTGGGAGCGGGAAAGCGCCCAGAAAGCAGCCGGGCTGCGGACACATATCCTGGTCGGGATGTCTTCCGCTCTGTTCATTGCCCTCGGCGAGATAATCGCGGCAGATTTCCTGCGCTTCGGCGAGCATATCCGCTTTGATGCGGGGCGTTTGATCGAAGCGGTGGTCACGGGTATAAGCTTTCTCGGCGCGGGAATGATCATATTCCGCAAGCAGGGCTCCGGAGTGCAGGGGCTGACGACCGCGGCGGGTATTCTTTCAACCGCGGGAATAGGGATGCTGGTCGGGCTTCATCGGTATCTGTTGGCGACGGGGATCACGCTGCTGGTCTTTGTGGTGCTAAGGATTCTGCAACTCGTTGAACCGCAGAGAAAGGCTGCCGAACCGGCTGAAGGTGATAGTTCAATCGACTGACGTCAGAGTTATCGGAGCCACGCCGGCCGAGCCGTTCAGTGCGTTTTTTAGGGTAACGGCCAGGCCCTCCGATTCCATGTACTCCCGCCCCAAGAGCTTTCGAAAAGGGCGTCCGCCCGATTCGCCATACAACTCTTTTAGGATCCCGCGAAATAACGCCTGAACCACTTCCGGTGCGAATTGTTTGCCCGAGTTTCGCTGCAGGTCCTCGAAAACATCCCCTGCCGGCCGCCGCCGCTTGTAGGGCCGGTCAGTCGTCATCGCATCAAACGAATCGGCAAGGTTCACGATCTTCGCGATAAACGGGATCTCGCGGTCGTAAAGGCCGTCGGGATATCCGCGTCCATCGATCCGTTCGTGATGATACTTTGCCGCGAGCGGGACTCCTTCGTACGGATGATGTATCGGCCTTAAAATGTCGTAACCCGCTCCCGGGTGTTTGCTCAGCTCAACGGATTCTTTTGCATTTATGCGGTAGGGTGCGTTGATCAATTTGCGTTCAACCGTGATCTTTCCGATGTCGTGAAGATAACCGGAGACGGCTGCCCCCTCGATCTCGTCTTCGCTCCAGCCAAGCTCGGCGGCGATCAGCTCCGAATATTTTCCTACCCTGACGCTGTGGCCTTCCGTGTATTTGTCCTTTCGGTCGATCGCGGCCGCAAATGCCTTCACCGTGTCGGTATAGGCCATTCGCAGATCCTCATAGAGTTTGCGATTCTCGTTCGCCCGGCGCTCCAATTCCGCCAGCATGTTCCGCTGAGCGATCGCGACGCCGATATGACGTGCCATCGCACATATGATCTCTTTGTCGTAGGAAGTGTAAGGTTCGCCGCTCGCCTTCTCTCCGAGGAAGACCGCACCCAGTAATTCGTCTCTCAGGACCAGCGGCACGGCAAGTGCGACCTTTGAGCGTTCAAGGCTCCGGTCGTAGATCTGAAAGAACGGCAAAACCCGGGCGTGCTCGGCCTCGATCGGATAAAGCCCGCACGAAAGGAACTGCCGCTCATCCTCCGGACATAACGACAGCGAGAGAGGAAACTCCTCACCGAGGCCGCGGGCGGCGACCATGTTAAATTCGTGTGCGAATGGCGAATAGCGGGCCACTCCGCCTCGCATTATGGCAAGCGAACCCAGCAGCAGATGCATCGAGGTCCTGACCGTGTCCTGAAAGCTTTGTTTGTGCGAGACCTCGTGGCCAAGCTCGGCCAGCGCACCAAAAGTGTGAACGAGCTTCGTCCGTTCTTCGGATAGCTCGCGCAAACCTTTTATTGGTTCTAATTGGGCCTTCACTATTTGCGTATATCTACGTGCTTGGTTATGCCGAGCATTTCGAAAAGCTCGACAGTGTGGGGGTTCAATTCTGAAAAGACGACCTTGGCACCCACGCCGGATGCGGAATCGATGACACCCAGGAGGATCGATATTCCGATAGAGTTTACTATTTCCGTATTGGAAAAGTTAACAATTATTTCGCGGCAGCCCGATTCAATACGTTCCCGGCACTCCCGTTCTATCGATTCGCCCGCAAGCTTGTTGAGATAATCGCCGGCAAAAACGACGGTTGTCTCACCTTCGGCACGGACGAACCCTACCGTCTCCGATTCGGTCATCTTTTATTCTTATCCTTATTTTATGGTTTGATGGACAGTGATCTAGGTTAATTTCTATCACAAGCCGCCGGTTATGACAATAAAAATCTTTCACCCCCGGGCCGGCCGGCCTAGAAATGTTTGGTCATCGAGATGCGTGTGCCGTCATCAACGGCCTCGATCCGAACGTCGTCCATAAGGTTGCGCATCAGTTTCAGCCCCCAGCCGCGGCGGCCCTCGTCGGGTTCCATCTGCTGGGGCTTATCCGTGAGGCGGATGCCGCGGTTCGACACCGTGATCGTGATGCTGCCCGGCCGCACGACAAAACGTTGGTGGATCCGGCGGTCGGGGCTGAGGCTGTGCTCGGTCGCGTTTATGCATGCCTCGACGAGCGCGGTCTTTATCTGATTGATCGCCTTTGGCGAAATATCGTGTCGGCGAGCGATGTCCTCGACGGTGTGGGCCGCCACCATTTCAGCCTCGCCGCCCATTGGGATAACGATCTCGTATTCCTCAATGCCGGCTTCCGGTTTCGTCGCCGTCTCCCCGCGTTCTGCCTTCGCAGAAAGTTCGCGTGAGAGAAGCTCTGCCTGGCGTCGGCTCGATCCAAAAGCGCCACGCTGAGACATCAGCCGGAGTGCATCTTCGTTAAAGCCTTCCGGCGAGACGAGCCAAATACGGTAATTCGTAAAGTCGCTGACCGCCGCCGCCATCTCTAACCGATCGCACCAGCCGCCCGCCGTCTCGGCTGAGACCTCGAGCTTTGATTCGATCTCGGCCGCGATCCACGCGGTTCGGTTCTCACCGCCGAGATCGCCCTGTTCAAAGCCGACGGCGATGGCAGACCTCTCTCGCTCAGTGATCAAACTGATGGCGCGGTAGAAAGTTTCGGTGTGTGCAGAAAAGATGATCTGCGGCAGTGCGATAAGCTCGTCGTCCGCGCCCAGCCGTTCGATTATCTCGGCATCGCTTAGGCCCTTGTACTTTGCCTTAAAGCGCGTGTAATCGATCAGGGCGGCCGGAACCGAATTACCATTGAAAGACGACATCAGATCCCGCAGCCCGACCAGCGAACGCTCACGATAGTGCGTTGCCATCTCAGCGGGCGCTTTCTTGATCCGTGATGCCAACGTCTCTGCGAAGACGGCCGCACGCGTTTCACGGCCGCTGCTCAGGCGATAGCGAACCTTAATGTAATCGTTGAATATTCGGTTCTCGGGCATCCCCTCGATTCGGTCGCCCGCCAAGCGGATCAACTCTTCCTCATTGAGGCGAGTGATCATATCGCTCAATTCCGACGGATCGATACCGAGTTTCTGCCGCCAGGCGGCTATCTCGACCCCGGAACCTTCGAGCGTGCCGAGTTCCTCCAACAGCCGGATAACACCGGCCTCGACCTCTGCAGAGCGGCAGATGTTTCGCAGCAGCCGGTCAAACCCCGAGGCCAGCTTCCCGCCGAAGATCGCCTGGGTGTACAGCATCTCGAAGGACCGGAAGCTATCGATCGGCTCGCCGCCTTTCACGCCGGCTCCGAGCGAGAACAGCGATGCAACATCGCCTCCGCTGCGAAGTGCGGCAAGGTCGGCGACCGGATCGCTGATCTCGGATGCGCTTGCCGCCAACCTGAATATCGCCGCCAGATCGGCCGCCTCAAGCGGGTCGAGCTCCCGGGTCACCGCGGCATCCGTGGCGGGGTGAAAGCGTCGCCGTCCCGCTGCGACGTACCGAGCACCGGTCTTTTCGAGTGTTTCAATGACCAAAGCCGCCATGTTCGGCGCCTCGGAAGGCTCCGAGATCAGATGCAGGTCATCGATAAATAGATTCGTTCTGACACCCCGTGCAGCCGCACGCAGCGGTGCACTAAAACACGCCCGAATATACGAAGCCTCATCGCCGGCAGAAACGGTCCGCTCAGCCAATCCGATCAGCTCGTCCACGAGGCCGATATCGGCCGCCGGTGCCAGCCTCGATAGTTCACTGAATCCGGGAACCGAGTGGATTATGAGCGGGTCGCGAAGCCGATAGGCGACCATCTGGGTCAACATCTCAACGGCGAACCGGCGCGCCGCGGCTACGGGAGATTCGCCGTTAAAAGCAAAATACACGGGTACAGCCCCGCCCGAGCGGCGAAAGCAATCGTCGTAGGCTTGAAGCAATAGCTCCGTCGTCCCGCATCCCGGCATCGCGCCGAGGTATAGCCCCGAGGCCTGCCCAGATCCTTCCAGATGCTCACGCAGTTCGGCGAGGGCATTTTCTCTGCCGATAAACTCATCGCCCGGCCTGCGGGCCAGTATTTTGATATGTTGTGAGGCGTTCATTAGTGGATCTTTTCACGGAAGGAACGTCCCAGGTCTTCATACGTCCTGACCTGGTTCCTGCCGTGGTCCTTCGCTTCATAAAGCGCCATGTCGGCCGCGGTGATCCAATCTTTGGGCTCGACAAATTCCGACGAATAGCCGGCAATACCGATCGAAATGGTCACTCGCCGTTTGGGAAAGTCAGTGCGTTCAACACGCATCCTGATGCGTTCGGCGATAGTTGCGGCCTCTTCAAGGCCGGTTTGCGGGAGCAATACTGCGAATTCTTCTCCGCCGTATCGTGCGGCTACATCCGCGGCCCGGAGCGTCTCCTTCAAGACGTTTGCCACCAGGCGAAGAGCGACATCTCCGGCGGTGTGGCCATAGGTGTCGTTATAAGATTTGAAATTATCGACGTCGATCATGAGCAGCGCCATCGGGAACCAAAAATGCCGGCTCGCCCGGTTCATCTCTTCAACAAGGCGTTCTTCGATATATCCGCGATTGAGCAGCCCGGTCAGCGAATCGGTGATCGACCGCTTCTCCAGTTCCCCGGCACGGACCTTTAATTCACCCCGGTCTATTGCGACTGCGATCTGCGGTGCGATCGTATTCAGCAATTCGACATCTCTCTCAGTGAAAGCCTCACCGTCGGCACGGTCTGTAAAGTTCATTACCGCCAGGCGACGATCGCCGATGGTGAGCGGATAGCTGATAAACGACGACGTTTTGTAATGCCTCTCGCCCGAAGCTTCTTCGAGGCCCGCCCTCCCGGGATCGTCGGCCATTACATACCGGCCCGATTCGAGGGTCCGGCGTGCAATGCGCCCGCCCACATCGACCGTCTGATTGATGTCGATATGGCTGCCGATCGCGGCCTTTGCGGCAAGGCGTCCCGAAGCATCTTCCGGTACGAGCAATGACACCCTCTCGGCACGTAATAGTTCAGCCGAGGCACGGGCCACCTGCATCCAGAAATCCTCGTGGTCGATGGTCTGCAGGCTTTCGTTGAACTTTCGAACGCCGGTCGTCAATCGATCTCGTTTCGAAACCTCTTGCCGCAGCCGGAGTATCTCGATCTGCGGAGCAACCGCACGGGCAAGACGGCCGACCGCTGCATACGGTGCACGGTCGTCGATCGGCGACTGAACCGCTATCGCGCCACGCACCTCGCTGCCGACCTTCACCGGATAAACGAGCAGCTTAAACCGCGCGGGCTGCCCCTCCGGCCGCTTCCGTTCCAAGAGAACGATCGGGTCGTGATGCTCGGCCGCCTCGGCGAGACGGGAGTTCTCAGGCAAAATATTGATATGGATGGGCTTCTCTTTCAGAGCCCCCGTCGCCGCAACCTTTGTAAATGCACTGCCTCGCCGCTCCAGCCACATTAACGCTTCGGGCCCGTAATGTTCCGTGACGAACTCGAGCACCATCTCACATGCCGTTGCGTATTCCACGTCAAGCAGCGAGCCGAAAAGCGACCGCCATGCCGATGCCTCATCCGCTTCACTGATAAATTGTTTCGCGTTGTCGAAGGGAACAGATGAGGGCTCCGCTGCAGGCTCGGGCAACCTCTCCCGGACAGCCGCCGCGGCAGTATTTTGGGCAGTAGTGGCCCGTTCCGGATCGCCATGCGGCATGCCGTGACCTACATCCTCGGAACCGACATCCGGCAGCTCCAAGAGGTCTTGCGGAACGGGGGGCCGATATTTTGCAAACTCTTGTGCAACACGCTCGATCGGTTCTGTTGACGAGATCATCAAGACATTCTCGAACAGTTCCGAGGGTGGAAAATGTGACCACTCACCCGTTATCGCCTTTTCGGTGGCGACGCGATAGGCCTCAGCCTTGGTGAAAGCCCGGCCGATGATCGCGACCAGCGGATATTCGTCCTCGCTGACCGGGACCGCCCTGCATCGCAAGCCGGCGTGGCATTCATAATCGAAGGGCTCACCCGTCGAATGGGTGACTTCAAACGCCCTTCCGCAGAATTCGGCACACCGAGGGCCGAATTCCGCCGAGGGGTATAACGCGCGGCAGATCGAATTATTGTTGGATAGTGAGACCTCAGAGCCCGCTGCGTCCAGAACGGCGATCGCCGCGCCGCTCTCTGCGGCAAGGCGTTCTAAAAGCTTTTCGTTTTCCGTCTGGTCAGCTCCCATAATTGTGGACGCATGACCACCGCGGCGCAATTCGAGCTCCGTTGTGGGCATACCTGCATTTTGCTTACTTCCTTAATACACCTAATCTTCAGGTGATTTCAAGAAAAATCTGCAGTTAATTCTTGATCCCTCTAGAGATATCGGGCGAAGGGCGGCGAGGGCACTTTCCCGACCGGCCTGCACCGCATCAATGCACAGTTGTTCGGATTGATTGCGCCGTCTGTGCAAAATACCACGGCCTCGCCCTGTATTTTCCGTATTTCGCCAGTGGCACGCCGATTGTTTGTACATCCAATGTAACTGGCGGTCCGAATGGGCCGCGGCCAACAAGGAGGTAACTTTTTATGACAAACGAAACATATAACCCGCCGAATCCGGATCCCGGAACTACACTCGGGGACAACCCGCGAGTGAACGAGACGGCTGAGGCACCGACCAATGATGAGATGATCTCGACCCTTAACGGTTTGATCGAAACGTGCCGAGATGGTCAGGAGGGCTTTAAGGAAGCGGCCGAGGGCGTTGAACGCTCAGACCTTAAGTCGCTCTTTTATGAATATTCGCAGCAGCGGGCCGGCTATGTCGGCGACCTGCAAAGCCTGGTCCAGACCCTCGGCGGCGACCCGGAAAATACGGGAAGCATCGCAGGCACTATTCATCGTGGATGGATCAACATCAAATCGGCCGTTACCGGCCAGGACGATGGAGCGATTCTAAATGAAGCCGAACGCGGTGAAGATTCAGCGAAGAACGCTTACAAGGATGCACTCGCTCTTGCACTTCCGGATTATATCCGCCAGACGGTGGAGAAACAGTACGCGGGCGTGCAGGAGGCTCACGATAAGGTGAAGGCTCTTCGCGACGCGGCAAACAACGAAGGAACCGATAAGAGTTCCACAGCTCGAACGGGTTTTTAATAATTCATCTTCGACCCGTTTGAAACGAGAGAGGCCCGTTAATTAGCGGGCCTCTTTTATTTTCTGCTGTTCACTCTCCTGCACCGATGGCTCCAAGCCCAGCCTCGGCATTCGCCTCGATATCCGGGTTCTCCGGATTGATGCGGATACAGGCGGCACGGTGCGCCGGCTTGATCTCAACGAGCTGCGGCTCGAGCCTCTTGCATTCCTCGATCGCATAGGGACATCGCGTATGGAAATGGCAGCCGGTAGGCGGATCGATCGGCGACGGGACGTCCCCCTGTAAGATTATCCGCTCGCGTTTTGCCTCGATCTCGGGATCGGGAACGGGCACAGCGGAGATTAGAGCCCGCGTGTACGGCATCAGCGGGTCGCCATAAATAAATTTACCGGGAGCAAGCTCGACGATCTTACCCAAATACATCACCGCGACCCGGTCCGACAGGTGCCGTACGGCCCTAAGGTCATGGGAAATAAAGAGATAGGTAAGATTCTTTTCCGACTGCAGCCGCTCCATCAGGTTCATTATCTGGGCCTGAATAGAGACGTCGAGTGCGGAAATGGGCTCGTCGGCGACGATGAACTCGGGGTCGACCGCTAGCGCTCGTGCAATGCCGATACGTTGTCGCTGGCCTCCGGAGAACTCATGCGGGTAACGCTTGATGAAGCGGCGGCTGAGGCCGACCGTTTCCATCAGATCGCCTACACGCTCATCCACCGATTTACCGTTAGCCAGGCCGAACGTGCGGATCGGCTCGCCGATGATCTGTCCCACGTTCATCCGAGGATTGAGCGAAGCGTAGGGATCCTGAAAGATCATCTGCAGCTTTCGCCGTTTATCGCGCATTTCGTTCTGCGAAAGATGTGCGAGGTCCTGGCCGTCATAGATGACCTTTCCGTCCGTCGGTTCAGTAAGCCTTAAGATCGCCTTGCCGAGTGTGGACTTGCCGCAGCCCGATTCGCCGACGAGCCCGAGCGTTTCGCCCTTCTCGATCTCGAGGGTGACCCCGTCCACGGCCTTTACGACGCGCTCCTTTGAAAAGAGTCCTCCCCCGAGCCGGTAGTAAACCTGCAGTTCCTCGAGCGATATCAAATTGTTTCCGTTACCGTTCTCTTTCATTTGATCTCTCCCGGGTCGGCTGTCGAGCCTTGAGCCTCGCGAACAGATTCCGCATACACCTCGTCCGCAAAATGGCACAGCGAGTGGTGATCGGCATTGATCTGCACAAAGGGCGGAAACTCGCGGCGGCAGATGTCCTCTGCCCGTTCGCAGCGTTCTGCGAAGGGGCACCCCGGCGGCAGATGCGCGACATCCGGCGGCAAGCCGGGAATCTGGTAAAGTTCCTTTCCCTGCTCGTGAGCCGGGTCGGGGACGCTTCTGAGCAAGCCTTTCGTGTACGGGTTTGCCGGCGTTTTGAAGAGTTCCCCTGTCGGAGCCTGTTCAAACACCTTGCCGGCGTACATCACAATGATCTTGTCCGTCATTCCCGCAACCACGCCAAGGTCGTGCGTGATCAGAATAACGCTCGTTCCCATCCGCGATTTCAGGTCTTTGATCAGCTCAAGTATCTGGGCCTGGATCGTGACGTCCAGTGCCGTGGTCGGCTCATCCGCGATCAACAATTCCGGATCGCAGCTCAGCGCCATAGCGATCATCACACGCTGTCGCATACCGCCCGAAAATTCGTGCGGATAGCCGACCACGCGTTTCTCAGCGTCGGGTATGCCGACGGTCTCGAGCATCTTGATCGCGTGCTTATACGCCTGCTCCTTCGTATGGCCGAGATGGAGCTGGGTCACCTCCATCAATTGCGTTGAGATCTTCAGAAACGGGTTAAGGGAGGTCATCGGGTCCTGAAAGATCATCGCCATCCGCTTCCCGCGTATCTTCCGGACCTCGTCGATCGAAAGCCCCCGAACGTCGATGCCGTCGAAAACGATGTCTCCCCCGACTATCTTGCCCGGAGGTTCGGGTATGAGACGCATCACCGAAAGAATCGTAACCGATTTGCCCGAGCCGGATTCGCCCACGATGCCGAGCGTTTCGCCCTTTTCAAGTGTAAACGTGATGCCGTCCACCGCCTTGACGACGCCGTCCTCGGTTTGAAAATAGGTTCTCAGGTCGTTGACCGAGAGTATTGTGCCGTTGTTGTTCATCAATTATCAGAACTTCCGCGTTTGCGGGTCGAGGGCGTCGCGAAGGCCGTCGCCTAAAAAGTTAAGTGAGAAGAGCGTCAACGCCATTGTCACGCCCGGGAAGATAAGCTGCCACGGGAA
>JAEWBM010000183.1 GCA_023391155.1 Acidobacteriota bacterium | reverse complement strand
GCCTGTCAGCACTGCCATCTGGAACAGGCCAATGAAAATCGCGAAATATACCAGCGCTTTTACTGTCTGGCCGTTATAGGCGGCACCGAGGCCTGGAAGAACGAACGAGAGAAGCGTTGCGATCACGTGAGACGTTCGGCGACGGACGAAAGGAGCATAATCAGACTTGTTGCGGCCGCGAAGCAGACCGACGCCCTCGACGATGCAATCCTGACAATATGGGAAGCCCTTGATGCGGTGGTCGCATGCAGGGCAAAGCGCCTTGCCGCAGCCGTTACACTGAACGGCGGCGACATTCTGGCTGTGATATGCGCAATTCATCATTTCGTGCCCTCAGCCGCATTTGCGGGAGCCTGACTTGCCGGGAGCTGTGAGGGCGTTCGGCTAAAAGCCTCGGCGCTCTGCCGATAGGTCTGCTCGGCGATCTGGACGCTCTTGTTATAAACATCGGTGAGCGAACCGTCTGCCGACACCGACTGGCTGATAAACAGGAATCCGAAGGTAAGCATGAGTGCAACCGGTGCCAGTTGCGGGACCGGGACCGGCAATCTGATCCCGCGGATCCATTCGCCGAAACCAGATGCCCACGAGCGCCTTTCGGGCTCGGCCGAACGGCGGTCGGCCCAAATTGTGCGCTGCAGGATGCGTTCGTTCAGGCCCGCCGGAACGGGCAGCTCTTCGGTCTTAAAAGCAACGATCGCGGCAAGCGACCGAACGACGGTGCCGGGCAGGTCGGTGCAATCATCGCACATGACCGCGTGGCGTTCCCAGCGGTGAAATACTGCCGCGGGAAGAAATCCGTCGAGATAATCTGTAAGGTGCTCTTCAAAATCGCCGCACTGCATCTCGATCTGCGGAGCGGTACTGGCGAGAATGCGGGCCTCGAGACGGGTAAGCGGCGACTCGGCTTGGGCCATCGTGTGGCAAAGCGAGATCGACTGCTTTACGTCATTCAAAAGCGAATGGCACAGCGGGCATTTCATCGCGTGTGCCGCAACGGCTTTATGCAGTGAAGCGTCCAGAGTCTTTTCGAGGTAATCGGAAAGATTGTCCTCAAACTCCGTACAGTTCATTTGTTCCTCATTAAAAGCCATAAAACAATACCCCTTGTATAGTTCTCATATTGTTGAACGCCGGAGGCGGCCCAATTTGCCGCATAAGAGCGTTCTAAATCGTTACGACCCGCATTCTCCGCAATATCTTTGCCAATTCGATGCGTCCGCGGTTTATCCGCGACTTTACCGTTCCCTCGGGGATCTGCAGAACATCGACTATCTCCTGATAGGTCAACTCCTCGATATCGCGTAGTATGACGCACGTCTTCAGGTCCGGGGGAAGCTTATTGATCCCGTCCTGAACCTGTGCCGCAAGTTCGCGGCGTTCGAGGTCGCGATGGGCGGATGTACCGACGGCACGCAGGTGATACTGGTGGTCGTCGACGGCATCGGCCATCGTGTTCTGAGGATTCCGCTGGCGGTGGCGGTAATCGTCGATTATCAAATTCCTGGCCAGCCGCATAAGCCAATTCGCCAGGTCACCCTGTTTAGGGTCATATTGATCGAGCGTGCGATAGATCCGGATGAAAACATCCTGGGTCAGGTCCTCGGCCGCGTCGGCATTCGAGGTGAAACGGTAGGCGAGGTTAAAGATACGCCGCGAAAATGCGGTCACGATCTCTTCCCAGGCGGCACCGTCACCCGAACGGGCGCGGCGGACAAGGTCCGCACCGTTGATCTCTGAAGCCGGTTTTAATGCTTCCAACGCCAAATCTCCTCTAAACCTTATATGCAGTTAAGAACCAACAAAGCATTCAACCCCAGCTTCGTCAACATAGGGTTACGAACTCTGCTATAGAAAGTTCCACGAAAACTATATCTTGACTCCGCCTCAGCGTCCACGCGATGCGGCAGGAATAGCGTTTGGAAAACGTTTCCTGTATCGTATTTTGCTTGCAGGCAAAATTTCCGGCGGCACGGGGGCGGAACATCAGATCTAAGCTTGAATAAATACGTTAAATTTGCGGTCCTTTTTGCGATCGCGGTCCTGATCTTGTGGTATTTCGGCAAGGACCTCGATTGGGCCGAGGTGCGCGGAAGCCTGAGGAAGGCGGACCCATTTTATCTGATCGTTTCGGTGCTGATCATTTGTATCGGATACCTGTTAAGGGCTATACGCTGGAAGGTGCTGCTTGAGCCGATCACGGAATCTAGCCTTAAGGAGCTGTTCGCGACGACGACGGTGGGGTTTGCGGCGATCTTTCTGATAGGGAGAGCGGGCGAGCTGGTAAGGCCGATGTGGCTGCCGATGCGGGACCAGCGGGTGCGGCCTTCGGCAGCATTGGTGACGCTGGGGCTGGAGCGGATATTTGACCTTGCGGCGTTGGCATGCTTTTTTGCCGTGAACCTGCTGTGGTTCACGCCGCCGGCAGGGCGCGAGCGTGAATTTGAGTACGTCTATATCGTAGGCTGGTTGATGCTCTTTGCCGTGGTGCTGGGGTTTGTCGGGCTGGCTATCTATCAGCGGTATGCAGCGAAATTCATCGGCTGGGCTGAGCGGCTGCTCGACAGGAAGTTCATACCCGGGCGGATCTCAAAGATAATTCTCAGTCTAATGCGGCAGCTGCATGCGGCACTTGCGATCCTTAAGGATTGGAAAGAGATCGTCGGCGTCACCTTTTGGACGATACTGCTGTGGTTCGCGATCTCGATACCGACGTGGCTGGTGCTGCTCGCATTCGACCTGCCGTTCACGTTCAGCGATTCGCTGTTCATCATGGGGTTTGCGGTGGTGAGTTCGGTAGTGCCGACGCCGGGCGGTGCGGCGGGCGCGTTTCATACGGCAACTGCGGCGAGCCTCATCTTCCTGATGCCATCGATCAGGTATGAAGATGCGGCGGCCGTTTCGATCGCGATGCACCTGGTGTATTTCGCCCCGGCGATCGTTTTCGGGTTATATTATTTTGCGCATGGTGATATAAGTATTGAGCGCTTCCGCAATCTGGTCTCAAGCGAACATGCCGTTGAAGAGATCGAATCTGATGCACCGAACACTGAGGAATTGAGCCCCGGGTCCTGACAGATCGAAAGATATGCGATGCCCATTTTGTGCCCATATAGAAGATAAGGTCGTTGACTCGCGGGAGGCCAAGGACGGCGATTCGATCCGAAGGCGGCGAGAATGCCTCGGATGCGGCCGACGATTTACTTCATATGAGAGGATCGACGAGATCCCTTATATGGTCGTGAAAAAGGACGGCAAGCGCGAGGCATTTGACCGGGCAAAGGTGATGGCGGGGCTGCTGCGGGCCTGCGAAAAGCGGCCCATTTCAACGGCTCAACTTGAGGCGATAGTGGATGCGACTGAGCGGCAGGTTCAGGATTCGCTCGATCGAGAGCTTGCGACCAACGAGATCGGCAAAGTGATCATGCGGCGGCTGAAATCGCTGGACAAGGTGGCATACGTAAGGTTTGCGTCGGTCTATCTTGAGTTTGAAGACGTTTCGGAATTTATGACCGAGCTAAAGGACCTTGTCCGTTCACGCGACCGGTCGAATGAAGAGCCGAAAAGGCCGCGTAAGAAATAAAAGAACTTACAGGTGATATGAGCCCGCTTTCGAAAGAGAGCGGGTTTTGCCCTTTGGCGGGTTAACTCGTAACATTGAAGAATGGATGAACTTGAGGATTTTCCTATCTCGCTAGCCGAGAATGAGGCCATCGAGCCTATGATGCAGATCCCATCGGACCTGCCTTCGCTCCCGCTGCGCGACATCGTAATTTACCCGTTCATGATCGTTCCGCTATTCGTTTCGCGGGATAAATCGATACGCGCGGTGGAGGAGGCCCTCAAGGATAACCGGATGATCGTCCTGGTCTCGCAAAAGGATGTAAACAAAGAAGATCCGCAGCAGGAAGACCTGTTTCAGGTTGGAACGGTGGCGATCATAATGCGGATGCTCAAGCTGCCGGACGGGCGGATCAGGATCTTGATCCAGGGGCTTTCGCGGACGCGGGTGGACGGCGTTGATGCCTCGGGCGATCATGTGCGGGCTCAGATCACCCCGATATCGGAGCCGCTTGTGCCTGATAATTCGCTTGAGATCGAGGCGTTGATGCGGAACGTGCGTGGATCGATGGAGCGGGCAGCGTCGCTAGGAAAGAATATCTCGCCCGAGGTGCTGGCGATCATTGCGAATCTGGATGACGCGGGCCGGCTTGCGGACCTCTCGGCGTCGAACCTCGACCTGAAGGTCGAGGACGCACAGAGCGTGCTCGACATTATCGGGCCGGTGGAAAGGCTACGCCGGGTCAACGATCTGTTGAGCAAAGAGATCGACGTGCTCACGGTGCAGCAGGAGATCAACACTCAGGCGCGGGCTGATATCGACAGGTCGCAGCGGGAATACTTCCTACGGCAGCAGCTAAAGGCCATTCAGTCGGAGCTTGGCGAAGGGAACGAACTTTTTGAGGAGATCGAGCAATACCGCGAAAAGATCGCAAAGGCCGAGATGCCTGAGGCGGCCGAAGAAGAGGCCCTGCGGCAGCTGAAGAAGCTGGAGCGAATGCATCCGGATGCTGCGGAAACAGCGACCTTGCGGAATTGGCTGGACGTGATGACGGACCTTCCGTGGTCGAACCAATCCAAGGACAACCTCGATCTGCTGAAGGCGGAGAAAATACTCGACGAGGACCACTATGGGCTCGAGCGGGTGAAGGAGCGGATAGTCGAGTCGCTCGCGGTCCGCAAGCTGATGGAAAAGCCAAAGGGCTCCATACTTTGTCTGGTGGGGCCGCCGGGAGTCGGTAAAACCTCGCTCGGAAGATCGGTCGCAAGGGCGTTGGACCGAAAGTTTGTGCGGCTGAGCCTTGGCGGGCTGCACGATGAAGCGGAGATCCGCGGCCATCGGCGGACATACGTAGGGGCGATGCCGGGCCGGCTGATCCAGGCGATCCAGCAGGCGGGGACCAACAATCCGCTGATAATGCTCGATGAGATCGATAAGGTCGGGGCGGACTTTCGGGGCGACCCGTCGAGCGCTTTGCTTGAGGTGCTGGACCCTGAACAAAACTTCGCGTTTCGCGATAACTATTTGAACGTTACATTCGATCTTTCGAATGTGATGTTCATGACGACGGCAAATGTGCTCGACACGATCCAGCCCGCGCTCCGGGACAGGATGGAGATCATCCAGCTTTCGGGCTATACAGAAGAGGAAAAGCTCGAGATCGCGAAGCGGCATTTGATCCCGAAGCAGATCGCCGAGAACGGGCTTGCGAAAAGGGACGTGAAGTTCGATAAGCGGGCGATCGCGAAGATCATAAGCGAATATACGCAGGAGGCCGGGCTGCGTCACCTCGAAAGGGAGATCGGCAAGATCTGCCGCAAGGTCGCTAGAAAGAAGGCCGAACAAGAGAATGATTTTAAGCCGGTCAAGGTAACGGCGGACAATCTGAAAGAATTTTTGCGAGTGCCGAAGATATTTAGCGAAGGGGCGCTGAAAAAGGACCAGATCGGTACGGTGACGGGCCTCGCCTGGACGGCGGTCGGCGGCGACATCCTCTTTATCGAGGCGATAAAGACCAAGGGCAAGGGCAGCCTGATGCTGACGGGGCAGATCGGCGAGGTGATGCAGGAATCCGCCCAGGCGGCGTTCTCGTATGCCAAGGCACGATCGGCTGAGTTAGGGATACCTCACGATGCGCTGGAGAATTTCGACATTCACATTCACCTGCCGGAAGGGGCTATCCCGAAGGACGGGCCCAGCGCCGGCATTACCATGGCGACTGCGCTGGTGTCGGTCTTGGCACAGCGGCCGGTGCGTAAGGATGTCGCAATGACGGGCGAGATCACATTGCGTGGCAACGTACTGCCCGTCGGCGGAGTCAAAGAAAAGTTACTGGCGGCTCGACGTGCAAAGATCAAAACGGTCATTTTGCCCGGGCCGAACGAGCGAGATCTTGAAGACCTGCCGAAAGAGGTGAGAGAGGACCTCTCGTTCGTGTTCGTAGACAATGTCAGTGAAGTTTTTGAGGTGGCGCTAAGGCCGGCAAAGAACGCCGCAAAGGCGGCAAAGACCGGATAGACGGGTGCAGCCCGAGGGCCGAAAATCATTGACCCCGGGGGCCATGTGTGCTAGGTTCGGAAATGGCGCAATGCGGCTTACTAGCTCGAAAAAGGGAACTTTGAAGGCGGTGCCGCGTTTAACACCTTAGGCCGTAATGTTCACGGCCTGAAAATTCGCCCTAACCCTGAGGGATTTCTGAAAGGAGTATAGACGAAATTTTGATGAGATCAACCGTTTACACGGCTTTTTGTGTGTCTGCCGTACTGACGCTTTCATTTGTATTTACCGCGACAGGACAGACGCCGGAGGTTAGAAGCGCCCAGCAGGCGATCAATAAAGTTTTGGAGGATTCGGGCCGCCATTTCCGCGAGGGGATGACGGACCTAAGCGCCGGCCGCCGTACCGAATCAGGTGAGAAGTTTGACAAGGCCGTCGAGATCTTTCTTTTCTCGACGATCAATACACAGAGCGATCAGCGGCTTCAAAGCTGCTATGCGCAGCTTCTCGAGACGGTGTACCGGATCGAGTTTCCGTCCGCATCGCAGCAGCCGCAGATCCGCAGCCTTTCATCTACCTGCGGATGGGACTGGAACGAAGAGGATTATAAGCTGGCCGATGCCGTAGCCCAGATGGGCCGGCCGGGAAGAGCACCCGCAGCCGCAAACGGCACCGAGGTTACAGCGGCCGTTACAGCGGGCGACAAGACGCTCGAGACCGCATTCGGTTTTAACACACAGGCATTTGAGCCCTCACCGCTGGATGAACTCTCGAAGCTCGAGTTAACGAATGAAGAGCTGCAGATCGAAGGCAATCCCGAAGCACAGACACAGTATCAATATATTCAGTACGCGGTCTCAAACCGCTCGCTCGGGTTTTCTTTCCAAGTGCACCCGATGATCCAACAGTTCATCAATTATTACCGCGGCCGCGGGCGTAAGACGATGGAGGTGGGCCTTTACCGTTCGGGTATGTTCATGTCGATGGCCCGTCGGATCTTCCGCGAAGAGGGAATCCCGGAGAACGTTGCATGGCTTGGCCAGGTCGAGAGTGCTTGGAAGCCGACGGCGATGTCATGGGCAGCGGCCTCAGGCCTCTGGCAGTTCATTCCCGGAACGGGAGCACGTTTCGGGCTGCGCCGAACGGCGCATGTGGACGAACGCAATAGTTTTGATGAGGCGACGCGTGCCTCGGCCCGTTATCTGAAGTTCCTTTTCAATCGATACAACAACTGGGAGCTTGCGATCGCGGCCTATAACTGCGGTGAGGGCAATGTGGACCGGGCGATCCGCCGGGCGGGAGCAGCCAATTTCTGGGCCGCTTACCCGTACCTGCCGCGAGAGACCCGCAACTACGTTCCTAATATTTTGGCGACGATCCTGATCGCGAACAATCCGCAGCAATACGGGTTCGGGCACGTTCGCCCGGCACCGCCGCTGCGATACGACCGCGTCCGTGTACCCGCCTCGACGAACCTTTCGCTGCTGGCACAGGCATCGGACACGAGCGTACAGTATATTCGCTATTTGAACCCGCACCTTCGCAGCAATGTCACGCCGCCGGAGCCGTACATCATCAATGTACCCCCGGGCAAGGCCAATGACGTTGTCGCTGTTTTCCGACGGATCCCGGCTTCGAGGATCAACGAAACCACGCTGGCGAGCTCCGTGCGCGGTGAAACCTGGCAGACGATCTCGAACCGTACCGGTGTCAGCGTTGACGACCTGATGGCGGCTAATCCCGGAATGAAGAGCCCGACCGGAAAAGTATTTGTACCGGCGGCCCGTCCGGGCAACAGGGTACAGGCGACCAGCTATTCACGCCCGACATCGACGGCCTCGGCTGCACCGGTGGGCAATATGAAAGTTGTTAAGGCGCAGGCCGGTGACACCGTTGCAAAGGTTGCGACCCGCCACGGTGCCGACCCGACAGAGGTCGCGAAATATAACGGACTTCTACCTAACTCAGTGTTGGGTGCAGGACGCGAGATAAAGATCCCGTCCAAATAACGGGAACTTAATTATGAAAAGGGCCGGGGCCGATTGGTTCCGGCCTTTTTGTATTGAAACGAGACAAACTAGCCGGGAACGGTAATTGCGGTGAAAAGGGCAGGAGGAATTATGCAAAGAGAAAAGAACCCTGATGTGAACACTTTCGAACCGGACCCGGAAACGGAGGACGTTGAGCAGCCCGATAACCGGGACGATGTGCCGCTGCCGCCTGATGTGCAGGAAAGGGAGCCGGTACAAGACCCGCCATACGGTGATGAAACACCGATGGGTGACCAGACCGATCACCCAACGCGTATCGTGAACGATCGCGGCGAAGAAGATCCGCGCTTCTGAGAGCTTGACACACTATCCGCTCTGTAACTATACTGGTTACAGTTATGGCGGCCAACAGTCAATTTGCTATGGCGGTGCACGTATTGACGATGCTCGCGCAGAAGCAGGACGAGAATGTTAAATCGGACTGCATTGCGGCAAGCGTTAATACTAACGCCGTTGTGATCCGCAGATTGCTGGGCCAGCTCCATCAGGCGGGGCTCGTGGTTTCGCAGACCGGTGCGGCCGGGGGCACCCGACTCGCGAGGCCGGCGGAGCAGATAGATCTTGCCGAGGTATATGCGGCGTTATCTTGCGGCGAGGTGTTCGCGCTTCATCCGCGGCAGCCGAACCGCGATTGCCCTGTCGGGCGCAATATCGAATCGGTGCTCTGCAATTTGCAGAAAGAGATCGACAGGTCCATAGACGAGAAATTGGCGCGCTATAAACTGAGCGACGTAATAGGTTTGATCGAGCAGGGGAAGGAAGCAACGAGCAAGGGGTAGGCCGTAAATTTTTTTGCACACATTTGTAGCAAGGAAAGTTACAAAGAGCGAACATGGGAGGGTGGAAAGGAGGGAGCCGGGAACGGAACTCTCCTTTCCGATTAACAAATGCGAAATGTGATCTTACAATTAATGCCCAGGGCGATCTCGTGGTTTCACACGGTCGCCAAAGTTATGGGACTTTGATCAAGGAGAACTATGAAGCTATCGATCGTGTTGCTAGCCCTCGCGGTATTTGCACTTGCCGCATGCGAAGACCCTTCGGCGAACAGCCCAAAGGCGACGACTGCGGACCCGACAGCGGCCGCGTCTCCCGGTGAGACACCCGCGGCCCGCGGAGAAGCACTCAAGCTAACGCCCGAGAATTCAAAGGTAGGATTTACCGGGTCCAAGGTTACCGGCAAGCACGACGGCGGCTTTAACGACTTTGTCGGTATGATCGACCTGGTCAACGAGACTCCCGGGGAAAGTTCTGTTCGGGTGGAGATCGATATGAATTCGGTGTGGACGGATAACCCGACCGTGACCGAACACCTGAAGACGGCGGATTTCTTTGAAGTCGAGAAACACCCGTTCGCGATCTTTTCATCGACGGCGATCAAGCAGGCCGCGGCTGGCGGAAATGCATTTGAGGTGACGGGTGACCTGGACCTGCACGGTGTGCGGCGGGCGGTGACATTTCCGGCGACCATCGAGGTGAACGGCGATGCGGTCAAGGTCAATGCCGAGTTTTCTATTAACAGGCGCGAGTTCGGCATTGATTATGCGGGCCCCACGAATGACCTGATCCGAGATGGCGTTGTGATCAGGCTTGATCTGAACGCGCCACGGAGCAAATGATGCGAGCGTATTTTGTAGATGAGTTTGGGATCGACAATTTGAAGGTCGAAGAGCAGCCGATGCCAGACCCGGGGCCGACGGAGGTACTTATAAAGATCCGGGCTGCATCGCTTAACTACAGAGACCTGATGGTGGTCGAGGGGACGTATAACCCGAGGATGAAGCGGCCCGCGGTGCCGCTTTCGGATGCTGCAGCCGAGGTCGTCGGCGTCGGCGAGCGGGTCAAAAAGTGGCAGGCGGGCGACCGGGTCATGCCCATCTTTGCCCAGAAGTGGTTTGACGGGCCGCCCACAAATGAGATCAGGCAGACATCTTTGGGTGCCGGGTCGTATTGGCACGGAGTGCTTCGGGAATATGCGGTTTTCGACGAAGAGGGACTTGTCAGGATACCTGAACACTTGAGTTATGAAGAGGCCTCGACGCTGCCGTGCGCCGCGGTAACCGCGTGGAACGCGCTTTCGGTTAGCGGGGGGCTAAAGGCGGGGGATTCCGTGCTGACGCTCGGAACCGGCGGCGTGTCGGTGTTCGCGGTCCAGCTTGCCAAGCTTTTCGGGGCGAGGGTAATTGCAACATCGAGCAGCTCGGACAAGATAGAAAGGCTTAAGCAATTGGGGGCGGATGAGACGATCAATTATAAAGAAACACCGGAATGGGACAGCGCGGTGCTCGAGCTTACCGCCGGGCAGGGCGTCGACCATGTGGTAGAGGTAGGCGGGGCCGGGACGCTGCCGCGATCACTGAAAAGTGTGCGGCTGGGCGGGCATGTGGCGATGATAGGTGCATTGACCGGTGCGGCGACGTTTGATCCGATCGGGGTATTTATGAAGGCCGTCAGGCTGCAAGGTATCTTCGTCGGGTCGCGGGCGATGTTCCAAGATCTTTGCCGGGCCGTCAGTGTGGGACAGCTTCGGCCCGTAGTTGATAAGGCCTTCGATTTCGACGAGGCGGGTGAGGCTTTGCGATATTTAAAGAGCGGGGGCCACGTCGGAAAGATCGTGATACGCGTGGGGTAGGAAGGGGGCTTGCAATCTGTAACTAGAATTGTTACAATATAGAATAGCAGTGAGATGTCCTTTTGCGGAGGCATCCGGGGCAAGTTATAATTCAGATATTTTTAGGAGCGTATAAATGGGAAATTTTGCAAAGGCAGTAACAGACAACGAGTTCGAACAGGACGTTTTGGGCACCGATAAACCGGTGCTGGTGGATTTTTGGGCAGAATGGTGCGGGCCGTGCCGGATGATCGCCCCGTCGGTCGAGGCGGTCGCTGAGGAGTATGAAGGCAAGGCGGGCGTTTACAAGATGAACGTGGACGAGAACCCGAACGTGCCGAATCGGTTCGGCATTCGCGGCATCCCGACGCTGATCGTTTTTAAGAACGGCCAGGAGCAGGAACGCATTGTCGGAGCTGTTTCAAAAGATGCCATCGCGAAGGTGATGGACAAATACGTCTAAAATAACGGGCGGTCCTAAGAATATTCCGGGACCGTCGATTTTTTGCTTGACAATATAACTACATAGGCATATAGTTATGGGTATGGAAAAACTTTCACCTGAAGCGATCGAAATGGTCGCGGAGAGATTTAAGGTGTTATCGGAGCCGATCAGGCTGCGGATACTGAACCTGCTTAGGGCAGGCGAGATGTCGGTGGGCGAGCTTACAGCGATGTGCAGCACGACCCAGCCGAACGTCAGCAAGCACCTTCGGACATTAACGGACGCGGGAATGGTTAGGCGCGATCAGAGGGGCAACACGGTTTTTTACTCGATCGCGGACGAGAGCATTTTTCGGTTGTGCGACCTGGTGTGCGACTCACTCGGGACGCGGCTGAGGACAAGGGCGGAAATTTTTGCATCGGTATAGGAGAGATCAAAGAAGATGAGTGAATGCACAGTAATGGGCTTGAAAGAGCAGTTGGAGAACGGCGAGATCCACCTGGTGGATGTTCGTGAGGAAATGGAGTTTGCCGGCGGGCGGGTGTCGGGTGCGAACCTACTGCCGCTTGGCGAGCTGGAAGAGCGGCATCAGGAGCTGGACCATTCGAAGCCGATCTACGTGATGTGCCGGACGGGGCGGCGATCGACTGAGGCGCAGAAAAAGCTGCGGGCGATGGGCTTTACGAACGTGGTGAACGTCGTCGGCGGCATCGAGGCGTGGAAAGGCGAGAATCTTCCGGTCGAACGGGACGAGCACGCACCGTGGTCGATCGAGCGGCAAGTAAGGTTTACGGCAGGGCTGCTGGTGTTCATCGGCGTGGTGCTGAGCCTTTTGGTACGTCCGTATTTCATTGTGATACCGGGGTTTGTGGGATTTGGACTCGCGTTTACGGCGACGATCGACTGGTGCGGAATGGGGATGCTGATCGCGAAGATGCCGTGGAACAAACGGAGCGTGGCTTAACAGAGAATAGGTATAAACAGAAGGAGAATCAACGATCATGGAATTTAAGCAGTTTTATTTGGGATGTCTGGCGCATGCGTCATATTACATCGGCTCCGGCGATGAGGCGGCGGTTATCGACCCGCAAAGGGATGTGGACCAATACATCGAGCATGCCGAGGCCAACGGCCAGAAGATCAAGTATGTCATCGAGACGCATTCGCACGCGGATTTCGTAAGCGGCCATATCGAATTGGCGGAGAAGACGGGGGCCGAGATAGTCTTCGGGCACCGGGCGAATACCAAATTCCCGACGCTCAAAGTGAAAGACGGCGACAAACTTTCGGTGGGGGATGTCGAGCTTAGCTTTTTAGAGACGCCCGGGCATACGCCGGAGGGTATCACGATCCTTGCGAAGGACGGCAATTCGCCGGAGGCTCCGCTGAAGATGTTTACGGGTGACACGCTTTTCATCGGCGATGTCGGACGGCCGGACCTGGTGGGTTCGAAGGGCTTCACGGCCGAGCAAATGGGCGGCATGCTGTATGATTCGCTGCACGAAAAGATCCTGCCGCTGCCGGATGAGACTGAGGTATATCCGGCGCACGGGGCGGGTTCGCTCTGCGGCAAATCGCTTTCGAAGGAGACCTGGTCAACGCTCGGTGAGCAGCGAAAGACGAACTATGCGCTGCGGCCAATGAGCAAGGAAGAATTCATTAAGGTGGTGGCATCCGACCAGCCTGAGGTCCCGGCATATTTTCCGGTGAGTGCGGCGCAGAACCTCGAGGGTTCGGTCTCGCTGGAACATCTGGAAAAGCCGCGAGCCTTTTCGACGGAAGAGGTGCTCGCGTTTGACGGAATCGTCGTTGATATCCGGCAGAACTTTGAGTACGGGGCGGGGCACGTGCCTAATTCGATCAACATCGGGCTCGGCGGACAATTCGCTTCGTGGGCCGGGACGCTTATCCCGATCGGAACCCCGGTCGCGATCGTTGCCGAAACCCAGGATCAAGTGGACGAGGCATTTATGAGGCTCGCACGTGTGGGGATCGAGACGACCAAGGGTTACATCCTGATCGGCGATTTCACCGGTGAGAAAAAGGTCGTCGAGCAGATCGATGCGGCCGATGCAAAGGCGGCGATCGCGGCGAATGGGGCACAGTTCGTGGATGTGCGTCGGCCCGCGGAACACGCGAATGGCCATGCGGTCGGCACGATCAACCTGCCGCTCGACAGGCTCTCGCGAGAGATCGATCAGCTTGACCCGATGAAGCCGACCTATGTGATCTGCCAAAGCGGTTACAGGTCCAGCCTCGGTGCGAGCATGTTAGAAAATGCCGGGTTCGAGAAGATCTATAACGTGACCGGCGGGACCAAGGCCTGGATGGACGAGGGCCTGGAGACGGACGTGCTGGCGACGGCATGTGCGAGTTCCTAATTAAGACGGCGGGCGGCGGCGGTTCAGCGGCCGCCCGACTGTTTGGAGGTAGAGAGATGTATACGAGCATTGGGATAATTTTGCTGGCGGTTTCGGCAGCAGTGACGGGTTGCACGCCCGGCACGGCGAACGCCACCGGCAGCGCGCATGCCGCCGACACCACGGTGACGGCCACTAATGAGACGAATCAGTCAGTACCCGCACCGACCCCGCCGGCAGCGGCGGGGAACGAATGCAAGATCTGCGATCTTGACTTTGCAACTTACAAAGGCGAACTCAATAAAGAAGAGGTCAACGGACTGCTTCTGGCTTTGAACGACGAATACCTTGCGACAGCGATCTATGACCGGGTGAATAAGGACCACGGCGATCCGCGTCCTTTTGTAAACATTATCAGGGCCGAGATGCGGCACGCGGAGATGCTCAAGGAGCTTTTCGTTAAATACAACATCCCGGTACCTGAAAATCCGTGGACCGGTAACGTATCGGGATATGAGACCGTCGCTGAGGCATGCAAGGCGGGCGTTGAGGGCGAGATCATCAACCGTGATCTATATACCCGCTTGTTCAAATCCACGGAGCGGAAGGAGATTATTGACACCTACACCTATTTGCAGCGGGCGTCGGAAGAGAATCACCTCCCGGCATTTGAACGCTGTGGCGGTGCCGGAGGCGGCCGCGGGCCGGGCGGCGGCGGACGGGGACGCGGTCGGGGGCCCGGGAGGGTCAACTAGGTGGAACTCCTCGCATACATTCTGGCCGCCGTCATCGGTATCTCGCTCGGTTTGATCGGTGCCGGCGGCAGTATTTTGACGGTACCTGTCCTCGTGTATCTTGCGGGCGTTGACCCGGTTTTGGCGACGGCCTATTCGCTCTTTGTTGTGGGCTCGACGGCCCTTGTCGGCGGGGTCCAAAATTCGTTTCGAAAGCTCGTCGATTTTAAGACGGCGTTCACGTTCGGGATCCCATCGATCGCCGCGGTATAAGCGACCCGAGCGTGGATAATGCCCGCCATCCCGGCTGAGATCGGGCTGTTCGGCCTATCGGTCGGCAAGGGTACGGCGCTGCTGCTGCTCTTTGCCGGGCTGATGGTGGCGACCTCCGTTTCGATGATCCGCGGCAAGCGGGACACGCGCGAGCTTGAGGAGATCAGCGAGAAGGTGCCCACGCATCATTTCGGACTGGTGCTGCTTGAGGGCATCGGCGTCGGCATGCTGACTGGGCTGGTCGGAGCGGGCGGCGGATTTTTGATAATACCGGCGCTGGTGCTTTTGGCCGGGCTGGATATGAAGCGGGCCGTCGGGACCTCGCTAGTGATCATCGCGATGAAATCGCTGCTTGGTTTTATGGGCGATATCCAGGTGGGGACCGCGATCGAGTGGCCGTTCCTGCTGGTGTTCACGGCATCCTCGGTAAGCGGTATCTTTGTCGGGTCATATCTGACAAAGTATGTAGACGGATACAAATTGAAAAAGGGGTTCGGCTGGTTCGTTTTGGTGATGGGCATTTATATGGTGCTGCGCGAAACGGTGTTTGCCGGCTAACGAGTAAGGGAAGTTATGGAAGGATTACTACTAATTGCAATTATGGTGGGGCTGTGGCTATTGCTGCAGCTCGTGATATTGCCGCGGCTCGGGTTTAACACCTGAATGCGCGGAGCATGCGACGTCGGGGAACGTCGAACGAACAAAACACAGCCGCAGAGGGAGGAATAGATAATGCAGACACAGATGAGCAAGGGAGGATACGGCATTAGCCGTGACGCAGATATGGGATTTAACGAGGCGGTTGCTCGCGTGACCGAAACCCTAAAGGATGAAGGCTTCGGTGTGCTGACCGAGATCGACCTGAAGGCGAAGTTCAAGGAGAAGCTGGACAAGGATTTTGGAGAGTACAAGATACTTGGGGCATGCAATCCGGGATTTGCCTTTGAAGCGCTCGGCACGGCCATGGACCTGGGGCTGCTGCTGCCGTGCAACGTTGTGGTTTACGAGCATGCGGGCAAGACGACCGTTGCCGCGATCGACCCGGTTAAGATGATGTCGGTGGCAGACAGTGCGGACCTCGATAAGATCGCGGGTGAGGTTGAGACTCGGCTGCGACGGGCGATAGAAAAGATCTAGAGCCCGAACCCGAAAACGGATCCCTTGCGGTGAGAAAACCTTAACGTTGCGCAGCCTATCTGTTAATATTTAGGGATAATGCAAAGCACGAAAGTTTGGACCATCGCAGGGGTTTTTTGTCTGCTGATCGCGTTTGGGTCAGGCGCGTTGGGCCAAACTCCGACGCCTATTCCTGAGGACGACGTGATCCGCGTCGATACAGAGCTGGTCGACGTGCCGCTGCAGGTGACGGATGCCGCGGGCAAACCTGTAGGTGGCCTCAGGGCCTCGAATTTTAGGGTGCTCGAAGACGGCCTTGAACAGAAGATCGAAGAGTTCACCTCGTCGAGTGCGCCGATGGAGGTCGCACTCCTGCTGGACACCTCGGGCTCGACGCGTTCGGACCTTTTGTTAATACGCCGCTCAGCTCAACAATTCATCAACTCATTAAGGCCGGGCGACCGGGTGGCGGTAATAGCGTTCCGTTCCGCGGTGGTGGATGGCGCGGGGGTATCGGAACCCGAGATCGTGACTGACTTGACGGGTGACCGGCGGACACTTAGTGACGCGCTGGAGCAGGTCGGCACGAGCAACGGCACGCCCTATTATGACGGGCTGATCCGTATCGCGGAGAAGATCTTTGCGGGGGAACCCGATGCGGAGTTTCGAGGCCGGCGTGCGATGGTCGCGCTGACGGACGGCGTTGATTCGGTGAGCATTTCCGGATTTGACGAGGCGAAAGAGCTGCTCGGCGACACGGGCGTCGCAATGTATTTCATCAACGTCGATACTCGGCCGTTCTTTGAAGAAAACCTGCTGGGCGACTGTACAGTGGCGATCAGGTTTTCTCAGGCACAGATCAGGCGATATTACGGCGGCTTCGGAAAGGGGTCGAACGTCGAGCGGACCACCGATTTTTGCCGGCTGGGTGATTTTGAACGGCTTGCGATCAGCAAACGGCTTTACGAGATAGCAGAGGGCGAGATGGCCGAGCTGGCAAAGCTTTCGGGCGGGCGCGTGTTTCCGGCGGCGAGCCTTCAGGACGCGCGTGGTGCCTTTCGCCGGGTGGCGGAGGACATCGGGACGACCTACCGTATCGGATATTATTCGACCAATGAGGCTCGGGACGGTAAGTTCAGGCGGATAACGGTCGAGCCGAAGGGGCTGCCAAAGGGTGCGGTGGTCCGTGCGAGAGAGGGCTACAC
>JAEWBM010000071.1 GCA_023391155.1 Acidobacteriota bacterium | reverse complement strand
CCCATCATGTTCGATGTATAGTCGACCACAACGCCGTTCAGATATTGGGCAGAGAACATATCGACAAACAGCTTGATGCCGAATTTATCCAGAACAAAATCGCCCTGACGCGAATCTTCTTCGATATTGAGGCTGTACTGAAACCCCGAGCATCCGCCCGGCACGACGCGGACGCGAAGGCCGGCTGTTTCCGGCAGATCTTCCTCACCGGCCAAGAACTTCTTGATCTCGACCGCCGCATTTTCGGTGACGTTCAATTCAACATTAGGTGCTGCAACAGCTGACATTTATGAATTCTCCTTTGATGGTCGGATTCGCCAATCGAATCCTTACGTTATTGTAAATATTACCCGATAAATAGATGAAAAAACAAGCGGCTGTGTTCGCCGTTGCTAACGGCCCTTTGACAGAATTACAAGCTCCGGCTTCATCGCCTCGATCGAGACGTGGCGTGCGACCTCTTCGGCCACGGTGCGAAACGCTGCTGATTGGGGCGAGTCTGGGAAGGCAACTACTACAGGTTTACCGGTGTCACCGCCTTCGCGGACCTCCATTCCCATGGGTACCTGGCCCAGAAAGGTCAGGCCGTATTCCGAGGCGAGCTTCTCCCCGCCGCCCTTGCCGAATATCTCGTAACGATTGCCGGTGTCGGGGGCGATGAAATACGACATATTCTCGATCACACCCAGTACCGGAAGGGCGACCTGCTCAAACATCTTCACCGCACGGCGGACGTCGGAAAGCGAAACTTCCTGGGGCGTGGTGACCAGAACCGCTCCCTGCACCGGAACAAGCTGGGCGAGTGAAAGCTGAACGTCGCCGGTTCCGGGGGGCATATCGACGATCAGATAATCGAGCTCGCCCCAGTTTACATCTGTAAGAAATTGGCGGACGACGCCGTGGAGCATCGGACCGCGGAGGATCATTGGCTTATCGGGCGGAACAAGCACGGCCATGGATATCATCTTGACGCCGTATGCTTCGATGGGTTTGAGCTGGCCGTTAACGACCTCGGGCTGGCCGTAACCGGTGCCGAGCATAAGCGGGATATTCGGGCCGTAAACGTCGGCGTCCATGATCCCGACCTTGGCACCGTTCTGTGCCAGGGCGATGGCTAGATTGACCGCAACCGTCGATTTGCCGACGCCGCCCTTTCCGCTCGAAACGGCAATGATGTTCTTGACGCCGGGGATCGCAACGTTGTTGGCGACGCCGCGGCCCTGGGGCACCTCGGCATCCATAGTAACGTGCACATTCTCAACGCCCGGCAGCCCGCCTACGATCTCGCGGGCCTGTGCCTCCATCAGGTCTTTGACGGGACAAGCGGGGGTCGTTAGGACGATGCGAAAGCTGACGTCTCCGCCGGATATGGCAAGGTCGCGGATGAATCCCAGCGTAACGATATCCTTCTTCAGGTCAGGGTCGATTATCTGTGTCAGCGAATCGAGAACTGTTTGTTCTGTTAGTTGGCTCATTATGGGTTTGGTTTCTGATACTGTACTCAAAAGGCTATTCTAACAAATTCAGGTATGCCATTGTCCAAACAGGAACGGTTTGACGCGATGTGCCGCGAGGCGGCCGTGTGCACACTGTGCCCTGATCTCGCCGATAAACAGGCGGTGCTGAGCGATCTAAATGGTCCGCTGCGGCCGCGCGTGCTTTTTGTGGCGGAGGCACCCGGACGGCAGGGAGCGGACCGTACGCGGCGGCCGTTTTATGGAGACAAATCCGGCGAGAACTTTCAGCGACTGCTTGATTCTATCGGACTGACCCGTGACGAGATCTTTATCACTAACGCCGTTATGTGCAGCCCGCGGACCGAGACAGATGCGAACCGTAAGCCCACGCGGACGGAGATCAAGACATGTTCGAGTTGGCTGCAACGGACCTTTGAGCTGATCGATCCGCGGGTCGTTGCCACTCTGGGGGGCGTGGCGCTGGATGCGATCAAGGCGATCGAGCCGCATGGGCTAATGCTCAAGTTTGACGCCGGGCAACCGGTGAATTGGAACGGCCGCACATTACTGCCCCTATATCACCCGAGCCCGCAGGTGATCGCGGCGCAGCGAGGGTTAGATCTGCAGCTTGAGCACTTTGGAAGGCTGGGCAGGTTGATCGGGGTTGTTCCGGGCCGCACGGTTACCTAAGATTGAATAAATGAATATTGAAGCTTACAACCACGTCCGTTCGGGAGGTTCGGGATATCACAAGATGCCGCGCGGGCTGATCGCCGTTTGGGGAGCCGAAGCGAAACAGTTTCTGGACGGCATGATCACCAACGACATGAAAACGCTCGAGGACCAGGCGCAAATGCTTGCGGCGTTCCCGAATGCACAGGGACGATTGATCGCGGTGGTGCGGGTGCTTCGACAGGGAGACCGCTATCTCTTTGAGACCGAGGCGGCAACGCGTGAGGTCCTTTACAACAGCCTATTCCGATTCACGTTCGCGGGTGATTTCTTCGTCGAGGACCTGTCGGACGCCCACACGTATTACGAGGTGTTCGGGCCGATGCCCGAGCCGCCTGAAGGGGCATATGTATTTGATTCGCCGGTCGGGAGGTCGTGCTTTGTTACGGCGGACCAAGCCGAATCATTTGAGGCGGGTTTGACTGCGGCCGGTGCCGTCGCTATTGACGAGGAAACATACGAAACCCTGCGGATCGAATCGGGCATTCCGAAGTACGGCGTCGATATGGATGAGACGACGATCGTGCCCGAACTCGGCTTGGACGGCCTGATCTCATATAACAAGGGCTGCTACGTCGGCCAGGAGATCATCGCCCGCATCCACTTTCGCGGGCACGTGGCAAAGCAGCTCACGGGACTAGTCGTCGAACCCGCCGAATCCCTAGGCGGCGAAACCCCGATCGCTCCCGGCACAGAACTAACCACACCCGACGGCAAAAACGCCGGCAGGTTAACGAGCGTCACCTTTTCTCCAAAACTTAATGAAACGATCGCCTTAGCCTTCATCCGATACGCATACCTTGAGCCGGGGGCCGACTTAATGGCTGGGAATCTCCGGGCACGCGTGGTGGATATACCATTTTCTTAGATTTGTTTCTTCTTTTCTTCTTTCGTGGTTAATATTCTTTCAACACTATGCGCGATGCCGAAGATCATAAGACCGACCCGTCAAAACAATTTTTAGCCGAGGAGTCCTACCAGGTGGTTGGTGCCGCAATGGAGGTTTATTACAAACTTGGGCCCGGATTCCTTGAAGGCGTGTATCAGGACGCTTTGGCTGTCGAACTCGATGACCGTGGTATTCCATTCACGCAACAGCAGCGATTCGGTATTGAGTACAAAGGGCGCCTACTTGATCGCGATTACATCGCCGACTTCGTTTGCTATAACAAGATAATTGTGGAGATAAAGGCTGTTAATGCACTGTCACCTATAGATTGGGCACAGGTAATAAACTATTTAAAGGTGTGTAGGATGCGTGTGGGACTACTGTTCAACTTTGGCAGTCACGGTCGGCCGGAATGGAAAAAACTCATAATTTGAGGAAAGTGGGCCTTAGATAGCAACAGATATTAACCACGAAATAAGAAAAGAAGAAAAACGGAAATCAAGAAAAAACTGCACCAATCCAAGACGAATGAACATTACACAGTTGAACAATTCAGATCTCGATATTGACTTGCCGAATGCCAAGCTCGCTTATTCGATCATTGAGTCCTTGCTTGAGGGGCACGAGGCGTTGAGCGATCTGTTGGTCGTGATGTCGCATGCACTGGACGAGGACGTCTTAAAGGCCCTGACCGCAACGGGCGAATGGGAAAAGTACCTCGAATCCAAACGAAAGCTCGAAACAACGCGAATGCAAATCGAAAAATTCACTGAGGAATTGCGGAGGCTTGAGAGCGAGGCGGGCAGCGACAATGTATGACCTTCTGATAATCGGCGCCGGGCCCGCAGGGATCTCTGCTGCCTTCGAAGCCAAGAAGGCGGGACTCGATCATGTAGTGATCGAAAAGGGCCTCATAGCCAATACCATCTATAACTACCCCGTGGGGCTGACCGTTTTTTCGACGATCAACGAGCTCGAATTCGTCGAAGGCGGGCTCGACCCGGCACGTGAAAAACCGACCCGCGAGGAACTGCTTTCCTATTATGTCCGGTTCGTTTTGGATAATGATCTCAATGTGCGGACCGAAGAAACGGTTGTGGAAGTGACCCGGGAAGGATCTCCCTCAAAAACGCAAAGACGCGAAGAGAGCGATTCGGTATTTTTTGTAAAGACGGATAAACAGGCGTACCGGGCACGCAATATTCTTTTCGCTATCGGTGCGATGGACCATCCGCGAAAGCTTGGGGTCCCCGGCGAAGAGCTTGCGAAAGTGCACCATCAGTTCCGAGAAACTTATCCCTGGGTCCGCAAAAGGGCACTGATCGTTGGAGGCGGAAACTCGGCCGGTGAGGCGGCGCTCTTTCTTGCCGAAGAGGGGGCGGACACCACCCTCGCGATCTTCCGCAGCGATTGGGAGAACAACGATCCCAAGCAAGGCTGCATAAAATACTGGGTCAAAAAGCCGCTTGAAGAGGAACTGCAGAAACACTGCCTAAAGCTGTTCTTTCTCGGCCGTGTCGTTGAGATCCGCGAGAGCGAGGTCGAACTAGAAAGCGAGTCCGGCGAGCGGAGCGTTATCGAGAACGATGTGGTATTTGTACTGATCGGCTCGGATGCAGAACTCGGCTTGCTCCGCGCGGTCGGCGTCGAGACGGAGCAAGGGAAGCACGGCGAGGTGCCGGCCTACGATCCTGAAACTTTTGAAACCAATGTACCGGGTGTTTTTGTCGCAGGCCACTTCACCCATCAAAGGCATATAAAAGGTGCGATCGATGCCGGCCCGCCGATCGTAGAAGCGATCGCGAGCCGCAACGCCCAACAAAAAAAGGCGGGGGCCACACAGCCCGCCGCCTGATCGATCCGCGAAACTGATCTATTTCTGTGGAGCGGGCGTCCTGACCAGTACCCGTTTGTTCGCAAATTTCTCAGCGATGTTTACAGGGTTGATCTCGTAAGACAGAATGTCCAGGGTCTCCTTCATCTGACCGTTAACCGTCGATGCCCAGCGGTGCGGAAGCTGAACATTGCCGACGGTGCGGAAATCCGAAAGTTTGACAAGTGTGTCGCCGCCGATCTCAGGCCCTACGATCGTCTCGATCTCGCCGCCATCCTGATCTGTTTTCCTGACCTTGAAGATCTTCGTTGCCGGGCCGCTGTAGCCGATCGCCACAGGCAGGCTGGTGTACT
>JAEWBM010000062.1 GCA_023391155.1 Acidobacteriota bacterium | reverse complement strand
CAATGTCGTCCTTTCCGTCGCCGTCATAATCTCCGACGACCGGCTTGTCTTCCGCAACGCCCCACTGGATTATCGTCACGCCGCCGTCCGAACTTCGCAAAATATACCAAAGCCCGTTCGAGGGCCGGTAGATCGCGATGTCGGTCGTAAGGTCGCCGTCGAAATCACCGTATGCGGGCAGGTCCCCGCTCAAGCCGAATTGTACGCCCCTATACTGCCCGTCGGTGCTGTTGATACGGTGCCACTCGCCCGTTGAGGGGCGAAACACGGCGATGTCATAAACTCCGTCGCCGTCGAAATCCGAAGGCGTCGGCTGATCGCTCCCGCCGCCGAAAGGCACGATCTTGACCTGGCCGTCGGACGACCGAAGTGAATACCACACACCGTTGCTCGGCCTGTAAACCGTGAGGTCCGCAAGGCCGTCACCGTCATAGTCGCCCGGCACGGGGACATCCCCCGAGCCGCCGAACTGCGCTGAGGTGAAGCTGCTGTCGCTGCTGCGAAGGTAATACCATGTGCCGGTACTCTCACGGAATATGCCGAAATCAGCCTTGAAATCGCCATCGTAATCCTCGGCAACCGGCAGATCGCTCGGCAGGCCGAACTGCCGCACCTCGACGCCCCCGGTACTGCTACTGTGGACGTACCACGTGCCCTCGCTCGGGCGATAGACGGCCAGGTCCGTTCGTGAATCACCATCGAAATCTGCCGAGACCTTGTTGCCAAGGATCTTGTCGATCGTCCCTCCCAGGCCGATCACGTAAAGCTCGCCCGCCTCATCCTCGCCAAAGGACGCGATATTACGCGCCGAGTCGAGCAAGAGCCTCTGTGCACCTTCGTGCCATAGCAATATCTCGCCCGTGCAGTAATCGGCGTAAACATACGAACCGAGCGGCAGTGCGCCCTGCAGCCCGCGGTAGACATAGCCGCCGGTTATCGCACAACGCGTTGAACCCGCATTTGCATACTGAAAGACGGGCATCGTGAAGTTTGACGGCGTGCACCAGTTGGAATCAAGCCCTGTGCACGACGTGCCTTCATAAACCCGCCAGCCGAAATTCCCGCCCAGCGTAATTATCGACATCTCTTCCCATTGGCCCTGCCCCACATCGCCCGCATAGAGCTGTCTTGAGCCGCGGCGGTCGAAAGACCATCGCCAGGGATTCCGGACGCCGACAGCAAAGATCTCGTCGGCACCGGCCGTGCCTACATACGGATTGTCGGCCGGCACCGTGTAAGGCGGATTTGCATCGTTACCCGAAACATCGGGAGTGATCCTCAAAAACTTGCCGAGCAGCTCATTAATATTCTGGGCCCGGTTGCCCGGATCATTGGCAGAGCCCCCATCGCCCATCCCGATGTAGAGGTTATGTATGCCCGGAAAGTCTTCGCGAAACTCGATCATTCCGCCGTTATGGTTGGAAAAAGGCTGAGTGATCGTGAGCAGGACCCGCTCGCTGTTCGGATCGCCGGTGGTGTTGCCGTTCGTTGCCTTGAACCGCGAAACGATCGTCGCTCCGTCCGTCTGCCGGGTGTAGTTAACGAAAAAGTAGCTGTTCGTTGCGAAATTTGGATGGAACGCCAGCCCGAGCAATCCCCGCTCGCCGCCAGACAGCACCCGCGAGGTTATGTTCATAAAGATGGTCGGCGTTGTCGAATTCGGCTGCACCACCTTTATCACACCGCCCCGCTCCACGATGAATTTTCGGCCGCTGCCGTCCTTTGCATGCGTCAGCAAGACCGGGGACGAGAGCCCCGTTATATAGTCCATTTGCAGCTTAAACGGAATCGGCGTCTGCGCCGCGAGACCCGCGGCCAGCAGGCATAGCAATGCTCCGCCACCCACCCATGTTCGTAGTCTATTCATTTTTGTAGATCCTCCAGAGATCCGAAACGGCCACCCGTTCCGGCAAAGATAGCGGCCCGGCCGGCAAACATCGGCCGGCATGATCGGGCATTCAACATTTAACAAGTTGTGGGCAGTAAGCCGGCCGGCATTCGGCCTGCGGTACGAATCGGTTATGGACAATAGTTTAGCCTGATACGCGGGCCCGTTCAATCATCTACACCCGGTAGGGCACCCGCCGTCGGCGCTCCGGCGCATTTTCCACCCCTATATTTTGGAGCCTGAGAGTGACATCGGCTGTAAGATCAGGTCCGGACGCCTGACCGCTCTGCAGCTTTGCATGACCCGCGGCCGCGATCATCGCCGCATTGTCGGTCGCAAGATGCCGAGATGGAAAATAGACCGGGATGTCCAGCGTTTTTGAAAGCTCCCCGGCCCGCCGCTGCAGTTCCAGGTTGCATGCCACCCCGCCCGAAACGATCAGTGTCCGCGGCCGATGTTCTTTCGCAACCCGTTCCAAGGTGCCGACCAACGAATCCATCACCGCCCCTTGGAACGCCGCGGCGAGGTCCTTGATCTCCGGTCCCGGCTCGCCACCGTTGACCGGCTCGATCCCGCTCTCGCGGATGTGACGTGAGACGGCCGTCTTCAGCCCGCTGAAGCTCATATCCGGGCGCCCGTCAGAGATCTTTGGTTTGGTGAACTTGATGCTCTTTGGGTCGCCCTCCAGCGCGAGACGCTCTATCACCGGGCCGCCTGGGTATCCTAACCCGAGCATCTTCGCCACCTTATCGAAAGCCTCGCCCGCCGCGTCATCCCTGGTCCTCGAAACCAGTCGATACTCCCCTTCATTCTCGACGAAGAAAATATTCGTATGCCCGCCCGAAACGATCAACGCCATCGCGGGATACTCGATCGGCGGATTGTCGAAGACCACGGAGTAAAAATGCCCCTCGATGTGGTTCACCCCCACGATCGGCACTCCTAACCCGTAAGCGAGAGCCTTGGCATAGCAAACCCCGACCAAAAGCGAACCGACAAGGCCCGGCCCCTGAGTCACAGCTATTGCGTCTAGATCGGGCAAAGCAATGCCCGCTTCCCTTAGCGCTTCGGTGACGACCGGCTCGATCTTCGCGAGGTGTTCACGCGAGGCAAGCTCCGGCACAACGCCGCCGAACGGGCGATGCAATTCGATCTGTGACGAGATGATCGACGAGAGTATCCGATCACCGTCTTTTACCACGGCCGCGGCAGTTTCGTCACACGAGCTTTCGATCCCCAGGATCAGCATACAGATAGATTATCAAACCGCCGCCGTCTCTTCCCCGTCACGCGCAAAAAATAGGCGTCCGCAATGGACGCCTATCAAATGTCACGGCTCAGCGTGACCAGCATTTCACTAACCCCTTGGAACCCCCTTGTCTATCGTGAAATGCAAACCTACCCTAGCAGCGTGGGACCCTAACGGGACTCGACCCCGCGGTCGGTCCCAGGAGTCGGAACTGGGTCCGAATCCGCTGCAAGCTTAAATACTCCACTAAAAAATAAAATAGCCGCTATCAAAATGATCGCTGCGATACTGAGAAAGGCCCAGTGAACACCGCGAAACGCCTTCGCCGTATCCTCTCTGACGACCCTTTCTTCTCCGTCAACAGTTATTACCTGTTTCGACATCTGATCCTCCCGGGGCTCCGAGCGTTCCCCAAA
>JAEWBM010000157.1 GCA_023391155.1 Acidobacteriota bacterium | reverse complement strand
TGACGAACTTATGAACGGGATTTTTCGATCGCTCCGCAGACGAGTAGTGAAAAAGCGATTTGTCGCTTTTTGGATCTGCCTTGTCGCGATTGAACTTTTATGCCCCGTTTTCTGTGATGAACCTTCGGCCGTTGCAGCAAATCTACGCTCCTCTGATACGGCGGTCGTTTCTGAATTCCGGGAATCATCTGACCCAGAAGAAGCTTCTATTGAACAGTCTGCCGCCCGTACGGACGACGGACCTGCTTACTGCAATGACGAGTGTCTTTGTCATGCAGCCGCGATCCCCTGCGTAGTCGTAGGCACCGAGCCCTCCGCTATCCGGGCGGATGCGATGACGATCGGTTATGCGAACGCTTTTTCTAGTTCGCTCCCCCCTCCTTACCTGCCTCCAAAATTTTCCTGATCGATCTGGCTTTTGGATAAGTCTGGTTTCGGGCAATGTGTCTGAACCGGATCTGTCGATTGGTCTGCGGATCCCGCTGCTTGTGCTTCTACAGAAGCGGAAGCGGGAGCCCCAGGCGTTGTTTGATCAGGAATTACACAAATGATTTTGAAGTATCCAATGCGCATTTTGTGCGTATTGAGTTTAGTCGGTCTCGCCGCGGCTGCAGGCCACCCACAAGGCGCGATTGCGTCCGCCGACACGAACCCGAATGGAAGTCGGGCTACAGCAAGCGACCCTAAGCCGCTTGTAGTTTCGGTTGTCGCAGATTACTACAGCCAGGATGACGGCGTTCCGCTTGCGGACATCGTAAAGAGCGCGTTCGGAAACAACGGTGACATAAAGATCGCTCGCCTGGAAGTGGAGAAGGCTCGAGCGAGGCTGCGGCAAGCGGGGGTGCGACCGAATCCGACTCTTGAGGTGGAACAATCAACCGGGAGTCTGGTCGGCTCGTCCGGCGAACGCGAACTGAGCGTGGGCGTATCAGTCCCGCTGGATGTTTACGGGCAGCGACAACGCCGTATCGATCTGGCCCAAGCGGAGATAACACTGAGAGAGGCGGAAGTGACGGCCAGGCAAAGAGAATTAGCGAGCCAAATCTTTGTCAATTACGCCGAAGCTCTTGCGGCTTTGAAAGAACTCGCCGTGCTCGAAGAGTTGCTCGGCCTGGACACTGAAGCGGTTCTTTTTGTGCAAATTCGTGTTAACGAAGGCGAGTCAGCGCCGCTGGAGCTGAACCTTCTCCAAACCGAAGTCGAGCGGCTCAGAGCGCGTCGGCATCTCGTCGAAGGCAAGCTCCAAGCCGCGATATCGAAGCTAAAATTCTATGCCGGTGTTCCATTCGAGCAGCCGTTCAGGCTCCGTGAAGAACTCTCTACGGCGTCATTACCGCTGCTCCCGGCGACGCTTGAAACGAGTGTCACTGTCGGACAACGAAATCGTCCGGAGATTCGTCTGGCGGAACTTGAGGAGCAATTGGCACGCGCTGGGCTGCGGCTGATCCGCTCTCAAAACAAACCAGATCTTACCGCATACTCGCGCTACACGCAGGAACGTACCGGTATCGACGATCCGCGCGGCCCATTTTTCCAGAACGACCGCAGCCTTACCTTTGGCGTCTCGATCGGCCTGCCGATCTTCGACCGAAAGCAAGGTGCGAGGGCCGAGGCAGAGATAGCGATCCGGCAGGCTCAGGAACGCCGGACATTCGCCGAGCAGGTCGTCAAGAACGAGATCATAACGGCGTTCCAGCGCATCGATGCCGCAAAGCGGGCACTCACGATATTGGATACTGCGGTGCTGCCGCGTAGCCGGGAAAATATCGCGACCATTCGCCGCGTTTACGAGATCGGCGAATTAAAGATCACGGACCTGATCTCGGAGCAGCGCAAACTGCTGGAGGCAAACCGGGACCTAACCGAAACGCTTACCGAACGGTACCGCGCTCAAGCCGATCTATTTATCGCTTTAGGCGTCACTTTTGAAAATTGAGGAAGATTATGCCGGAGAAAAATCTAACAGAGCAACAGCACGAGAGCGATGAAGTCGAACTGCGGCGGCTCGAGTCAAACTTGGATAACGAATCGTCAGATGACGACATACAGTCCGATGAGTCAACCCTCAAGCGTAGGGGCCTTATGCCCTGGATTATCGCCGCGGGCGTCCTGGCCGTGATCGGGCTGATAACTCTCGCGCTTGTTTGGTCGAGACAATCGACGACCGACAAAACTGAAGTATCGGTTACAGCCGAGAAAAAGGAAGACGAACATTCCGAGGGTGAGGAGGCCCGCGAGGTAAGCCTCGATCCGGAAGCTCTTGAATCGGCAGGCATCGAAGTCGAAGGCGTTACGTCGCGGCCTGCCATCGCCCTGTTATGGACGACCGGGTCCATCGAGGTCAACCCGCAGCGAATGCAGATCGTCTCGCCGCTGGTCGGTGGTCGCATTGAGGAGGCTCACGCGGAGGTGGGCGATTACGTTCAGCGAGGAAGTTTGCTTGCTGTTATCGCTAGTCCGCAAATCGCGGAAATGCATGGGAAGCTGCATGAGTCCGAAACTCGTTACGAACTCGCCCAGCGAAATCTGTCGCGGGTGACACGCGCTGAAAATCGCGTCGCGGTCTTGAGCGCCAAGGCGAAACTTGATGAGGCCGAAGCGACGCTAAACCGAACGCGCCGCCTAATCGAGCTCGGCGCCGGTGCGGGCAAAGACCTCGTCGCCGCGGAGACCGTTTATCGAACAGCGAAGGCCGATTACGATTTTCAGTCGAACATTTCGCTCAACAAAGAAATCCAGGAAGCACGGGCCGAGGTGGAAACGTCCCGCGTCGACGTAAAGCATATCAAGGATCAGATGCGTGCGCTGGGCGTGAATCTTTCAGCTCACGAAGCCGACAATTCCCATCGATTAGACACCGCAAGGGTGCCAATCTACGCACCATCGTCGGGAATGGTCACCGAACGGCCGTTAAATCCCGGTGCGGGCGTCGAGGCCGGCACGACCGTCTTTATTCTCTCGGATCTCTCGACCGTTTTCGCGATCGCAAATGTTCCTGAGGCGCAAATCAGGGCGATTCGGAATGGAACGTCGGCGGAGATTCGCCCTACCGCTTTGGGAGAAGGCACGATCAACGCCCGCGTCACCTACATTGATCCGAGCTTGAACGAAGACACACGCACCGGGAAGGTCCGGCTTGAGGTGCCGAATAGCGATGGGCGGCTTAAGGCCGGAATGTTCGTCGAGGTAGGTTTTCAAACTGGGATCGATCAGTCGAAGGGCGAAGAACTTGTCGTGAAGTCCGAGGCAATTCAACGTGTCGGCGAGAAAACCGTGGTCTTCGTTCCGAAAGACGATGAGCCAGGGGCCTTCGAGATCCGCGAAGTTCAAGTCGGGGGCGAAGTCGGTGAATACACGCGCATCAAGGGTGGACTGGAGATCGGCGATAAAGTTGTAACGCGCGGGAGCTTTACATTGAAAACCCAGATGCAGAAGGGCGAGCTTGGTGACGACGATCACTAGAGCAAAACGAAATATGCAAAAAACGGTATTCAAGATAAACCGGATGGATTGCCCGTCGGAGGAGAATTTGGTGCGCCTGAAGCTCGATGGGGTGTCAGACATAAAGCATCTGGATTTCGACATACCCAATCGTCAGTTGACAGTTTTTCACGACGGGCAGCCTGACCAGATCGAGTTTCGGATAAGCGAGCTCGATCTCGACAGCACGAAAATCCGGACCGAGGAATCGGGCGACACGTCATTTAGCGATGACCACCGGAGTCAACGGAAATTGTTATGGAGCGTCCTCGCGATCAACTTTGGCTTTTTCGCGATTGAGATGACCACGGGGCTTATTTCCGGATCGATGGGGCTTGTCGCCGACAGCCTCGACATGCTTGCCGATTCCTTCGTCTATGGGATCAGTCTCTTTGCCGTCGGCGCCCCCGTCGCACGAAAGAAGAACGTGGCAAAACTCGCGGGTTATTTTCAGATCGCCTTGGCGGTCATTGGCATTATAGAGGTTGTACGACGATTCATTGGGGTCGAAGAGGCCCCGGAATTTCAGACGATGATCGTCGTCTCATTCCTTGCGTTGACGGCGAATGCGTTCTGTCTTTACCTCATCCAAAGGTCAAGAAGCGATGAGGCGCATATGCAGGCGAGCGCGATCTTCACATCCAACGATGTGATCATCAACATTGGGGTCATAGTCGCTGGCGTACTGGTGTATCTTCTCGATTCGAACAAACCTGATCTGATCGTCGGAACGATCGTCTTCGTTGTAGTGGTTCGAGGGGCAATAAAAATCCTGAGGCTCGGCAAGTGATATTGAACCGAATAGAGAAGGAACAGATAAAGACTAACTGAGGGTTATTTGCATGGGTGATTGTTGTGAAAAGGACGACGCGATCGAAGGGTTGCGGGAAAAGCAGAGTTCGACGTTGAAGATCGTGCTCGTGATAAACGCGCTTATGTTCGTTGCCGGAATAGGAGCGGGCATATACGCGGGATCGAGCGCGTTGCTCTCGGACTCGCTTGATAATCTGGGCGACGCGTTGACCTATGCCCTCAGCCTTTACGCCGTTTACCAGGGATCCCGCGCCAAAGCTCAAGTAGCGCTTTTCAAGGGCGGTCTTATTCTGCTGGCCGCCGCGATCGTCCTCGGCCAGGTCATTTATAAGCTAGCTGTTCCGACCGTGCCGATCTTCGAGGTCATGGGTGTTGTCAGCTTGTTCTCGCTCGCGGCAAATTCCGTGTGCTTGTTTCTCCTAACCCGGCATCGCGAAGACGACGTAAATATGAGTTCCGTCTGGGAATGTTCGCGTAATGATATCGCATCTAACGTTTCCGTTTTTCTTGCGGCCGGTGCCGTCTGGTTCACGCAATCGGGATGGCCGGATATCGTCATCGCTCTTTGTCTGGTCGCCCTTTTCCTGCGTTCCGCAGTGAGGGTTTTTACCAATGCCGCTCGCCAACTGAGGACGGCAGCTTAAGACTATATGATCAACGCATTAATAAGATTCTCTGTCGCCAACCGGCTAATCGTTCTTTTGTTGGTGGCGATCATGGCGGCGGCGGGAGCGTATAGCCTCGTCAATCTGCCAATTGACGCTGTGCCGGACGTGACCAACGTTCAGGTGCAGGTGTTGACTGCCGCGCCGTCTCTCGCGCCGCTCGAGATCGAACGGCAGATCACGTTTCCCGTCGAGGTCGCGATGTCGGGGTTGCCCGACATTGAAGAAATTCGTTCGGTCTCCAAGTTTGGCCTGTCGGCCGTGACGGTCGTTTTTGATGATTCGGTCGATACGTACTTCGCCCGTCAGCTCGTGCTTGAACGGTTGAGTCAGGCGAGAGAGCAGATACCCGAGAGTATAGGTTCACCTGAAATGGGACCGATCTCTACAGGTTTGGGCGAGATTTATCAGTACGAACTGAAATCGCCGGACGGCAGTTACGACGCGACCGCTTTACGAACGATTCAAGACTGGAATGTCCGGAGACAATTACTCGGCGTTCCGGGCATAACTGAGATCAATAGTTTCGGAGGATATGAAAAGCAATACCAGGTTCGGATCGATCCGGCCAAGCTCCAGTCTTACGGCCTGAGTCTGCGCGCTGTTCACGAGGCGGTTGCGAAGAATAACGGCAATGTCGGGGGAGCGTACATTGAAAAAGGCTCGGAACAATATCTATTACGCGGGATCGGACTTGTCGAAAGAGCGGACGACGTGGCGAACATCGTCGTCAAGACGGGAGCGGAAGGAGTGCCGGTTTACGTCAGGGATGTGGCCGAGGTCGTCGAGGGCTCGACCGTGCGGCAGGGCGCTGTCACCGCTGACGGGAAGGGCGAGATCGTCGCCGGTATCGCGATGATGCTCAAAGGCGAGAATTCGCGGACGGTGGTCAATAACGTAAAAGAGCGGGTCGAACTGGTCAAGAAATCGTTACCCCCCGGAGTCGAGATGGTGCCTTTCTACGACCGCACCGAGCTCATCGACCGGGCGATCGCAACTGTCCAGACCAATCTTGTCGAAGGGGCGATCCTTGTGATCGTGGTGCTGATGCTGCTTCTCGGCAATTGGCGCGGCGCTCTGCTGGTGGCGACGATCATCCCGTTGTCGATGCTGTTCGCGGCGATCCTGATGCGCATTTTCAATGTCTCGGGAAACCTGATGAGCCTGGGCGCTCTCGATTTCGGTTTGATCGTGGACGGTGCCGTCGTGATGGTCGAAAACGCCGTCCGGCGACGAGCCGAAGCACAGCACGAGCATTCTCGTGAACCGCCCGAACGCACCATCCTAGAATCCTGCCTCGAGGTAGCGCGCCCCGTCGTCTTCGCGGTTTCGATCATCGCCATTGTGTACTTGCCGATCCTTTCTCTGGAAGGCATCGAGGGCAAAATGTTCGTACCGATGGCCCTGACGGTGGTATTCGCTCTTGCCGGTTCGCTCCTGCTTTCGCTGACCTACATCCCCGCGATGCTGACCTTTATATTGAAAGGTAAAGTATCGGAAACCGAGAGCTTCCTCATCCGCTGGTCGAAGCAGATCTACAGCCCTTCGCTCGCGTTTATGATGCGATACCGAGCACAGGCATTAGCCGTGGCCGTCGGTCTCGTGCTGATCTCCGGTGCGATCTTCCCGTACTTGGGAGCCGAATTCATTCCGCGGCTTGATGAGGGAGACATGGCTGTTCAAATTGGCAGGTTGCCGAGCGTTTCCTTGTCGCATTCCATTACGATCGCAACGCAGGCCGAGAAAATCTTGATGGAGTTCCCCGAAGTGAAAACCGTGATCTCGAAAACCGGCCGTGCCGAGGTCGCGACCGATCCGATGGGCGTAGAGGTCAGTGATCTATATATCGCGATGAAACCGCGAAGTGAGTGGACGAGCGCCGACAGCCGCGAAGAGCTGATCGAAAAGATGTCTGAGAAGTTGGAAAAGCAAGTGCCCGATGGCGTTTTCAGCTTTTCGCAGCCCATCGAACTGCGCGTTGCCGAACTAATATCCGGCGTCCGCTCCGATGTGGCGATAAAGCTCTACGGTGACGATCTGGACATTCTCAAAAGCAAGGCCGACGAGATCGTCAAGGTCGTGCAGGCCGTCCCCGGTGCCGAAGACGTAAAAGCCGAGGCAACATCGGGTTTGCCGCAGTTGCAGATCAAACCCGACCGTGCCGCCATTTCGCGCTACGGCCTGAATGTTGAGGATGTTAACGACATGATCGAATCGGTCGTTGCGGGCAAGGAGGCGGGACAGGTTTTCGAGGGCGAACAGCGGTTCGATCTTGTTGTCCGGCTCAACGAGGAAGCGGGCAGCTCGGTCGAGACGGTTCAAAATCTTCTTCTTACATCGCCAACGGGAGCACGGGTAGCTTTAAGCCAGGTTGCCGACATCAAGCTCGTCGAGGGAGCGGCACAGATCTCGCGCGAAGATACACGCCGTCGCATCGGCGTCGAACTCAATGTTCGCGGTCGCGACATCGCAAGCTTCGTCGCGGAGGCCCAGCAAAAGATCGAAGCAGGCGTCCAATTGCCGCCGGGTTATTACTTGAAATGGGGCGGCACGTTCGAGAATCTTGAACGGGCCTCAGCTCGGCTCCTGATCGTCGTTCCGATAGCTCTGTTCCTGATCTTCGTCTTGCTCTACACAACCTTCGGATCGGTCAAGCAAGCGTTGCTGATCTACACCGGGATACCGTTCGCGGTCGTCGGTGGCGTTTTCGCACTTCTGATACGGGGAATGCCGTTCTCGATTTCGGCGGGAGTCGGGTTTATCGCGTTGTTTGGCGTCGCCGTTTTGAACGGCGTGGTGATGGTCAGCTTTATAAACGATCTGCGAAAAGAAGGCAAAACTGTCGTCGAAGCGGTGAACGAAGGCGCGATGACGCGCCTCCGTCCCGTTCTTATGACCGCGCTTGTGGCGAGTCTTGGATTCATCCCCATGGCAATTGCCACTTCCGCCGGTGCGGAAGTCCAAAGACCGCTGGCGACAGTTGTGATCGGTGGTTTGATAACCTCGACGCTGCTGACCTTGTTGATCCTGCCGACGCTTTACGCCTGGGTCGAATACGATCCGAAAGGAATCTTTGAAAGGAACGAATAGGAATATGGAAAGAAGATTGATAGTTGCGATAGTGCGGCCGTTTCTGCTGGATAAAATTGTCGTCGCACTCGAAAACATCGAAAAATTTCCCGGCATAACCATCGCGGATGCGGAAGGATTCGGGCACCGTTTGAGAAATACACTGGATGACGCACTGAACCCTTTTCATCCAAAAAAACGGATCGAGATTGCCGCTCCGCTTGAAATGGTCGAGGAAATCGTTGAAGCCATCAAAACACACGCCCATACGGGCAAAAAAGGCGACGGAATAGTCTGGGTGATGACGATTGAGCAGGCGGTCGTGATTTAAGATCAAAACGAACAATTGCGGGCGGCGTGAGTTACGAAAGTATCTGATGGGCATTTGGATCTGGATAGTTGTTTCAATACTGTCGGTTTTGCGGCACATTGGGGAGCGGAGCGTTTAACTGCACCAACCGAAAAAACTTGTGAGGCAAGCGCTGCTTGGCGGCTTATATGCTCGTTATATACTTCG
>JAEWBM010000125.1 GCA_023391155.1 Acidobacteriota bacterium | reverse complement strand
ACATAACAGGCCCTGATCCAGAGATCGTCCGGGTCGATGGCGATATTCTGCTGTTCGGCGGAATAGGTCGCATTCGCGATCGCCGAGTTGAGGCATTTCGCGATCGGGCCGGCGGCCCGTTTTTCGGTGAACCGAAGGATCGAGAGCGCCCGCGAGACGTTCTGGCCGCGGATCAGGTCGATCACCAGCCGTGCCTTTCGCGGCGAGCCCTTCAAATATTTTGTACGTGCTATGGCTTCCATATCAGTTCTCTGTCATCGGCCGATCTTTTTGCCGATGGCGTCACTATCTGCGTTTCGCTGCCTTTTCGGCCTTCGTTCCCGGGTGCCCTTTGAAGACACGCGTCGGCGAAAATTCTCCAAGCTTGTGGCCGACCATGTTCTCCGTCACAAAGACGGGAATGTGCCGTTTGCCGTTGTGAACGCCGAAGGTCAGCCCGACCATATCAGGCGTGATCGTCGAGCGGCGCGACCAGGTCTTGATCGCGGGCGGCTTTGCCGCACCATCGCGGATACGCTTGAGCGCCTTCTGCAGGCTGAGGTCGATAAAAGGTCCTTTCTTAAGTGAACGTGGCATATCTCAATACAAGGCTGAGGGATGAAGGCTGAAGGATAAATTTCGCTCCTTCATCAGACTTTTTCCTTTATCCTTTATCCTTTATCCTTTCTCCTTTACTTTCGTCTCCTGTCTCGGACGATCATGTTGTCCGTACGCTTGTTCCGGCGCGTCTTGTAACCGCGTGTCGGCTGTCCCCAAGGGGTTACCGGATGGCGTCCGCCGGAGGTTTTGCCCTCACCACCACCGTGCGGGTGATCGACCGGGTTCATCGCGACGCCGCGGACCTTCGGCCGCTTGCCTTTCCAGCGGTTGCGGCCCGCCTTGCCGAGCGAGACATTTTCGTGTTCGGTGTTACCCACCTGGCCGACGGTTGCCATACAAACGACCGGGACCCGGCGAACCTCGCCCGACGGCATCCGAAGCTGTGCGTGATCACCCTCTTTGGCAACGATCTGTGCGAAACCGCCCGCCGACCGGACCATCTGTCCGCCCTTGCCGGGGCGAAGCTCGATATTGTGAACCTCGGTACCGAGCGGGATATTCTTGATCGGCAACGCATTGCCCGGAAGAATATCGGCTTCCTCGCCGCTGAGGATCGTCGCACCGACCTTGAGCCCGACCGGGGCCAGGATATACCGCTTCTCGCCATCGAGATAGGTGATCAGTGCGATGTGCGCCGAGCGGTTCGGATCGTATTCGATCTGCGAGACCTTGCCCGGAATGCCGCTCTTGTCACGGCGAAAATCGATCACGCGGTAAAAGCGCTTGTGGCCGCCGCCGCGGCGTCGGACCGTGATGCGGCCATCGCTGTTGCGGCCGCTGATCCTCTTCTTCGGTTCGAGCAACGATTTTTCGGGTGTTGCTCCCGGCGTCAGCTCGTCACGCGTCAGATATGTCTGATAGCGTCGCGCCGGCGATGTCGGTTTTAATCTTTTGATACCCATAATTCAAAAATGATGAATTCAGAATTTCGAATGATGAACGAAGGATCGCTTTATTCGATATTCGTCATTCGATATTCATCATTCGGCTAAATTGCTTCTGCGTAATCGACCATCGGCTCGCCCTTTCTGAGCGTTACATAGGCCTTTTTCCAGTTCGGCCGGCGGCCTTCCTGGCGGCCCCGCCGCTTCATCTTGCCTTCGTAATTCACGGTGCGGACGGCAGCGACCTTTACATTAAAGATCTCTTCGACGGCCTTCTTGATGTCCTGCTTGCCGGCGTCTTTAGCAACGCGGAAGGTCAGCACCTGGCCGACGGTCCGATCGTTGTCCTCGTCGGTCGAATCCTCTTTGAGGATGACGCTCTTTTCGGTTACGACCGGCGACTTCAAAATATCCCATACGCTTGTCTTATTCATTTTCGGTCGCCTCCTCGCCTGTCGCCTCTACGGCTTCGGTATTTTCCTCAGCTTTGGGCTCGGCTTCGGCCTTTGCCTTTTTAGCCGGCTTTTTCTCGGCCGTTTCGGCATCTGCCTTTTTCGCACGCTTTGCTTTCGGCTTAACCACTTCCTCAGGTTCGTCGCCGCCCTTTGCGGGGTCGAGCAGTGCGTTCAGCTCTTCGACGGCGGCTTTCGAGATGAGCAGCTTTTCGTGATAGAGGAGATCGTAAATGTTCAGTCCAAAGCTGTTGGTCACCTTCGTCTTCGGTACGTTCCGGGACGAGAGGACGAGATTTTCGTTATCAAGCGAATCGACGATCAGCATCTTCGGCTCTTTCGTCTCTTTGGTCAGCCCCAGTCCGCCGATGGCATCGATAAAGTCACGCGTCTTAGGCGAACTGAAACCGAACTCGTCGATGATGATCAGGTTGCCCTCGCGAAGCCTTTCCGACAACGCCGAGCGGAGGGCACCGCGTCGCATCTTCTTCGGCATCGAGTATGACCAGTCGCGCGGCTGAGGCCCATGGACGTTGCCGCCGCCCTTCCAAAGAGGGGACCGGAGCGAGGCGATACGGGCACGGCCCGTTCCCTTCTGCTTCCAGAGCTTGCGGCCCGACCCCGAAACGTTTCCGCGGGTCTTGGTTGCCGAGGTGCCTTGGCGGCCGTTCGCCTGATAGTTACGCACAGCGGCGTGGATCAGGGACTCGTTCAGCTCAGCGCCGAATACCGCATCCGACAGCGTGACCTCGCCGACCTCTTTATTCTTCAAATTGCGAACCTTTACGGTAGGCATAATCTTCTCCTATTTGCGAAGTTCGATTGCCGAATTTCGATTGCCACTCGCAAATCGCAAATCGACATTCGCAAATCATCCATTAGCTTTTCTTAACAATTACAACGCTTCCATTCGCACCGGGTACGGCACCGCGAATCATCAGCAGATTATTCTCGGTGTCCACTTTTGCGACCGTCAAGCCTTTTACCGTGACGCGTTCGTCGCCCATGTGGCCCGATGACTTGGTGCCTTTGATAACCCGTGACGGATAGGCCGACTGGCCGATCGAACCCGGTTTGCGGACGTTCATCGAACCGTGCGACTCGGGGCCGCGCGAAAAATTATGACGCTTGATCGTACCGGCGAAACCGCGGCCCTTTGAGCGGCCAACCACCTCGATCTTGTCGCCGTCGGCAAAGAGGTCGACCTTTACCTGGTCGCCTATCGCCGCTTCCGGCTCGTCGGCCAGGCGGATCTCTTTGAGGATCCGCGTCGGCGGCAGCCCGCCGCCCGTTTTCTCAAAGTGCCCGCGAAGCGGCTTTGTGACGTTCTTGAGCCGGACCGGTTGGTCCTCGACCAAGCCGAGCTGAACGGCGTTGTAGCCGTCACGGCCGGCCGCGCTCTTTGTCTGTACGACCACACAGGGCCCCGCTTTGATGACGGTGACCGGCGTTACCGTTCCGTCCTCCGCAAAGAGCTGCGTCATCCCGACCTTTCTTCCAATGATTCCGCTAATCATATTCTTCTCTCTCCGGGGGCAATTGCCTCCCCGGACTGTCTAGACTTCCAAGACTCCCCGGAATTCCCAGACTAATTTTTTCCAAAAGCCTTGATCTCGACATCGACGCCCGCCGGAAGGTCCAGCTTCATCAGTGCGTCGACGGTTTCCGCCGTCGGGTCAAGGATGTCCATCAGCCGTTTGTGCGTCCTGATCTCGAACTGCTCGCGCGATTTCTTATCGACGTGGGGCGACCTCAGAACGGTCCATTTGTTCTTGATCGTCGGAAGCGGTATAGGCCCTGCGATCCTGGCTCCGGTGCGTTTCGCCGTGTCAACGATCTCTTGCGTCGATTGGTCAAGCACGCGATGATCGTAGGCCTTCAGCTTGATGCGAATCTTTTCGTTAAGCATATTACTCAGTTAGCTTGTAGCGGTGAACAGATCTCGTCTGCCCACCGCTAACTGCTTTCCTATTCAACGATCTCGGACACGGTGCCGGCACCGACGGTGCGGCCGCCTTCGCGGATAGCGAAGCGGAGTCCCTTTTCCATGGCGATCGGGGCGATCAGCTCGATCTCCATCTGGATGTTGTCGCCGGGCATGACCATCTCGACGCCTGCCGGAAGGTTTGCAACGCCCGTCACATCCGTTGTGC
>JAEWBM010000081.1 GCA_023391155.1 Acidobacteriota bacterium | reverse complement strand
GAGAGGGCCGCCCGTTTCACTTGCGAATGTCGTCATAAATATGAATGGCGATACCGCCCATGTGGGCTTCGTCCGCCCAACACCGGATGCCGTTAATATAGCAGATATGCGAATCGCGGGTCTCGTTTGTGTCCTTGTACCACGCAACAAAACCGCCGGAAAAAGATTCGTTGCCAAAACCTAAAGCTCGGCCGTCCTCGTCCACGGCCTTTGCACAGCAGTCGAAGCAAACCCATCGCGGGTATCGGACGGAAGGCTCCGCCGGCCCGCCGCATATGGGGCAAATTTGCTCCGCGCCGCTCACAATTGTTTTGCCAACCGGCGGATCAACGAAAAATCGCTGTTATTCGGCAGCTTTTTGTAGCTGTCGGCCGAGATCATTCTCACCACGACGATCCGCTTTTCGGGAATGATGATCAGATACTGGCCCAGATAGCCGACCGCGGCGTAACCGACGACAGCACCTTCGTTCGCTATTCGAATCTGCGAAGGCGGCACGGCGGAAAACGCTTTCGCAAGAAGCGGGATCTCTTCGGGCGAATAGACCGAACGCAGGTGTGCCTGGATGCGGTCAAAGCCTTCGTATTTTCCCTTGGCCCGTTCGAGTAGGGTCATGGTCGTCTCGTCCGCGTGAGGACGCACCTTTTCGAGAAAGGCGTCGTCAATGACCATGTATTGCTTTTCATAGATCAGCCACCACATCAATCCGCTTTCCGGGCTCGCGGCAAGTGGCGCAAAGCTTTGGTTCAACCATTGCTCGCTGATTACTTGCTTGCCCCCCCACTTACCTTTGTCGAGGATCAGTTGGCCGATCTTGGCAAGATCCTCGGGCTTGATCTGCAAACCGGCCATGCCAAGGGGATTGCCCTTTGCATCGGTACGCCAAGAGACATCCGAGATAGCAAGCTCGTCAAAAAGATGACTTTTGAGGAACGCGTCAAGCTTCATGCCTGAGGCCCGTTCCACGACCCCGGCAAGCAGGTTCGTAGCCTTGTTGTTGTACGAGAACTTTGTTCCCGGCTCGTGATCAACCTCGGCAGCCAGCGCTAATTGCACTACGTCCGGAGAGGTTTCTACCTCGATCCCGGCATTAGCCAAATTCTGCAACCCCGATGTGTGCTCAAGAAGATGCCGAACCGTGATCAGCCGCTTCTTGCCCTGACGCCACTCGGGATATATCTCGCTTACCGGGACGTCGAGGCTCTTTAGATGGCCATTGTCGATCAGCAGCCCGATCGCAAGACTTACAATGGACTTCGTCGCCGACATCGCCTCGATAGGTTTTTCCGGTCTACCGAAATAGTTCTTATAGGCGACCTCGCCGTCCTTAAGGATGACAAGTGCGTCTGTTCCGGTTCGCTCGCTGCCCTGGACGATCGCATCGAGCGCCGCTTTGTTCAGATCCTGTGCCGAAACGACGAAACCGGATGAAAGCAGGAGTAGTAATATGTGGGCTAATTTCATTGGTCTAATTAAGAGAAAAGGATGTTTATTTTGCGAGCTCTTCGCGGATCACAGACTCGAACTTGTCCCAGGCCTTTACCGTCGTTCGCCAATAAACGATCTCGCCCGTTTTTGAGATCACGATGTTGCGGGGATATCCGCTGAAGACGAACGAATCGAGAATGCTTTGTGCTTCTGCCACCTGCCGATAATCAAATCGGTTCGTTTCAAGAAATCGCCGGGTGTCGGGTTCCGGGTCCGCGGTCATAGCGATGAATTCAACATTTTCACCCGCAAACTTGTCCATAAGCGCATTAAGTAGAGGCATTTCAGCACGGCACACCGGGCACCCGATGAACCAGAAATTCAGAACGGCCACACGGCCTGCAAGTTCGGCCGAATCGACCCGCTTACCATCCAGCGACGAAACCGAAAACTTCGGAGCCGGCATCCCCTCCTGCGGGACCTTCTGCAGCCGGAACTCCACGGTGCCGTCATCCGCAACCTTCATAACCGTTCGGTCCTTATAGTGCGGATTGGCCAAGCGGATCTCTACAAACTCATTGTTAGAGACCTCATTTCCATCGGAGTCGAAGAAGATGGTCCGGGAAGTGGCCGGCCCGGAGGGCTGCGCCTGCAACTGCATTGCCGCGGACAGCATGATAGCCAGAACGCTAACAGAAGCCGACCTTGAAAAACAGAAGGACCGCATTTTCTTAAAAATAAAAGAGATGAGCGGCGAAAGCAACACTCACGCCGCCCATCTCAATTTAAATAGCCACTCTGATCTAGGCTGAATATCCCCGCTTCCCGTCAAAGTTATACAGGTTCTCGGTCTTAATGACATCCAGGCCCGATTCGTTAAAGCGCTGCAAAAGCGAAATGATCTGTGCCGGACTCACCACCGAACCCTCGCCGCCCTCGGCAACGAACCGGCATCGCCAGTGATCGACGGTAAACGTATCGGGAAAGCCGTTCGGATAGACCTTAACCCCGCGATTGGCGATCGTCTGCAGCTTCAGCCCATCGCCGTTCAACTTTTCGACCTCGGCACCCAGTTCGTTAGCAACGCCGTGGAACGAGCCTTTCCACCAATCCAAAAAGACATCCACGCCGACCAGCTCTTTCTTTTGCCGCTCGGGCATTGTGTAGATCGGCTTCGGATCTTCCTCGGCAACATTTGCGGTATAGGTGACCGGTTTGAGCGTCTCCGGCTTTTGACCTATCCTTGCCACGACCGCTTCAGCGAACTCACGCGTTCCGACCTTTTCCGTCGAAACACCCTCTTTGTACATATCGTATGTGTGGACGCCGTCCTCGATCGTACGAAGCCATGCGTTGTGCGCCAGTTCGGCGATATCCGGCTGGTTGATGTGAACCAGCATCAGGATCGATCCGAGGAACAGCCCCGACGGGTTCGCCATATTCTGGCCCGCACGCCGAGGTGCCGATCCGTGGATCGCCTCAAACATTGCCACGTGTTCACCGATATTCGACGAACCCGCCAGGCCGACGGAACCGGCGATCTGCGCCGCGACGTCCGAAAGCACATCGCCGTAAAGGTTCGGCATCACGATAACGTCAAAGTTCTCGGGCGTGTCCGCCAGCTTGGCCGAGCCGATATCGACGATCCAATGGTCGGCCTCGATGCCCGGATATTCCGGTGCGATCTCGTCAAAGATCCGGTGAAACAGCCCGTCGGTCTGCTTCATGATGTTGTCCTTGATGAAGCACGTCACTTTCTTTCGATTGAACTTTTTCGCGTATTCAAACGCGTATCGAACGATCTTTTCCGAGCCCGGCCGAGAGATCAGCTTCAGGCACTCCTCCACCTGATCGGTCTGGCGATATTCGATGCCGGCATACGTATCTTCTTCGTTCTCTCGAACGATAACGACGTCCATCACCGGGTGCTTGGTGTCAACGAACGGATGGTAGGAAACGCAAGGCCGAACGTTGGCATATAGTCCAAGTGTTTTCCGCACGGCAACGTTCAGCGAACTAAAACCGCCGCCCTGCGGAGTCGTGATCGGCGCTTTTAAGAAAACCTTTGTCCGCCGCAGCGAATCCCACGATTCCGGAGCGATGCCGGCCGAGTTGCCTGATAGATAAACCTTTTCGCCGATCTCGATCGTTTCGATATCAAGCCGGGCACCGGCCTCTTTCAGTATGTGGAGCGTTGCCTCCATGATCTCTGGCCCGATTCCGTCGCCGTAAGCGACTGTAATTGGAACATTTGACATATTATTTTGTGTTACTGTCCTTAAAAATTGAGTTGGATGTGAACCTTTGATTCTAGCCAATTTAAAAGTGTCAGGCAATTTGTCCGCCCGAGGCCGTGCGAGACCGACTTTTTGACCATCGCCCCGCGGAGCATATAATCGTATATATGAAAAAAGCAGTACTTTTCGGTGTTTTGCTGGCACTGACCGCCATCACGGTTTTCCCACAGTTTCCGCAGGCCCGTCGCACACGTGACCGCTTGCAGCGGTCGCAGGAAGCGGCCGAGGAACGCGCACGAAAGGAGGAGGCGGCAAACGCTCTGCCAAAGCCCAAGCCCGCAAAAATGAATGTGGACGTTCAAATGGCCGTAGCCAAGGCCGATCATAAAACCTTCGCCGAGGCGCAGAATGCTGCAGCGGCGACGATCTCCGACGGGGAAAGTTTATGGCTTTATATTAAGTTCAACGGAAAGCTTGGCGATTATGTCCTGACCGAACGCGATAAAGAAAATGACGGACAGCTCCGCTATCTGATGTTCGCCGAGGTCGCACCCGCGGGCGACGTCACGGCGCTCAACCACTATGTGCTGCAGTTCACGAAAGAGGATCTTCAAAAGCCTGAGATAAAGATCAATCTCACACCCGGCGTGCCGGGCCACCTCGCTTCGATCCCCGTTTTCGTCGATGTTGCGGGCACACGCGAGCCCGGCGTTTGGCGAAACGAGATCCGTCTGACTAATTCGCGCTTGGTCCCCCGCTCGTTAGGCGACAATCTCGCGACGTCACAAATAAATCTGGAATTACCGCAGGGCCCGGCAAAGTACCGCACGATGATGGCCGATTATCGGTCGATGGTGCTTCGCGGCACGACCGACAAAGCCCAGCTTCCGATACCGGGCAGCTTCTACAGCCTTCCGCTCAAGACAGATATCACCGCCAAGCTGCGCGAGGCGGGCATTACACCCGTGCGCTTTTATTTTACCGGCTCGGTGTGGGACGAGTTCGGCTCATCAAAGCTCAATCCAAAGGGGCTTCGCCGGATTCATGCGGTATACACATATCGCGGGGGCGAGGAATGCTCTTACGGCGTCGCGACCGTTAGGCAGTTCTATGAGGCCGTAAACGAGCGATGGGCGACCGAGGCGATCACCCTGTCTGAAAAACTGCCGCTCGCCTGCAGTCAGATCGAGTAATTATCTCGCCGCATCGATCCGCGTTGCGAGGTCAAAGTCGTGATCCGTCAGGCCCCCGCGGTCGTGCGTCGTTATCTCGAACTCCGCATATCCCCATCCTAAACGAATGTCCGGGTGATGATCGACCGCATCGGCGATCTCGCCCGCTTTGTTTACAAACGCTAGACTCTCGGCAAAATTGTCGAATTCGTAACGCTTCTTGATCTTGCCCTCGTCCTCTCGCCAGCCGGACAATGCGGCCAGCTTGTCGGCAACCTGTCCCGGTGAAAGTATTGTTCTTTCCATCGTTTTAACCTAAATCAGTTTCAGTTATACTTGGGCTTTGAATATTTTACTACACCGGCCCTTCGGCATCCTGATGAGGTTTAGAACTTCACATATCTTTGTTATTGTCGCCGCGATGTTTTTCGCCGCGTGCTCGACCGAGGCACCTCCCGCCTCACCCAAAGAAACATTCAACACATATGCAAAAGCACTTAGAAAGGGCGACCTTACCACCGCTAAGCTTCTGCTCTCTGCCGAAACAAAAAAAATGCATGAGCAGGAAGCACGTGCCCGCGGCCTGACACTCGACGATATCGTCAAGAATGAATCGCTGATCGGCGAAACTCAGCGTGTCGTTAAAGTGCGGAACGAGACGATCAACGGCGAACGCGCGACGCTCGAGGTAGAAAACTCTTTCGGAATGTGGGAGACCATTCCGTTTGTCTTCGAGGAAGGCCAGTGGAAGATCGACAAGAAAGGCTATGCTGATCAACTTCAGATGGAGATTGAACAAACCGACCGTCAGCTCGACCAAACGATCGACGAGGGGCGGATAGATCCGGAAACCGTGCCGACCGCCGAACCATTCAACTCGACCGGAGCGACCCCGCAATACTGACCCTCTAGGAGAATTCGTGGCCAAGATCAAACCCTTCAGGGCCCTGCGTCCAGTTAGTGAAAAAGCAAGATCGGTTTCAAGCGTCCCCTATGATGTGGTTCATGACGAGGCGGAGGTGCGGAGCTTTCTTGCTACAAATCCCCTCAGCTTTTTGCGTATCACGAGAGCAGATGTCGAGAGCGGTTCGGACGACGAAGAGTCGCTTGTTCGTGCCCGTAAAAACCTCACCGAGCTGGTCGAAAACCACACTCTTGTCGTTGATGACGATCCCGCTTATTATGTCTACCGTTTGACGGGCGGCGACCATACCCAGGTCGGCGTTGTAGCCTGCTGCTCGCTCGACGAATACGAGCAGGGAACCATAAAGAAGCACGAAAAGACCAGGCCCGACAAGGTCGCGGACCGCACCCGGCACATGCTGGAGTTGCGAGCCCAGACCGGACTCATTTTCCTTGCTTACCGCGGCACCGACGAGATCGATGCCATAGTCGCCGAGGTTATGCGGGAAGAGCCGCTTTACGACTTTATCTGCGACACGGGTGTCGGACAAACAGCGTGGAAGGTTCGCGATACCGGACCTATAACCGAGGCTTTTGCACGCGTTCCAGCACTCTACATCGCCGATGGCCACCATCGCATCGAGAGTGCGCTGCAGGCCCGCGACAAGATCCGCGAAATGAGCGGCAATGGCAACGGTGACGCATCGCATAACTATGTGATGGCGGGGCTTTTTCCCGCTGAGCAGCTCCAGATACTGGCTTACAACCGAGTGGTCGCCGACCTCGATCACCTTTCTGACGAAGAGATGATCGACGGCATCAAACAGAACTTCAGCGTTACGGAAACCGGTCGAAGCCTGCCTCAGACGCACGGCGAGATCTGTATGTATCTCGGCGGCCGTTGGTATGACCTTCAGCTTGCGGTCGAACATCTTCGCGAGCCCGACCCGATCGAGCGCCTGGATGTCAGCATTCTCCAGCGTTATATTTTGGAACCTGTCCTCGGCATCGAGGACAGCCGTACAGATAAGAGGATCTCGTTCGTCGGAGGCATTCGCGGCACGAAAGAGCTGGAACGGTTGGTAGACAGCGGCGAGGCCCGCGTCGCGTTTTCTCTTTATCCCACAACGATGGACGACCTATTTTCGGTATCAGACATGGGTGAGATAATGCCGCCGAAATCGACCTGGTTCGAACCCAAATTAAAGGACGGCCTCTTTGTCCATCTGATCTGAGTTCACCCGAGCCGGATCTTCCGGACCCCTGTAAACAAACCCTTTTCCCGTTCCTCGAGTCGCAGCACCGGGTCGAAACCGCCTCGTGTGCTCGTTCTGTCCCGCGATGTCAAAAAGCGGTCGCCTTCGAACACGATCGAATCTATCCAGTCCTCTCGCCTCTCCGCCGTTGTCAGGGTCATATGGATATGGGCAGCGACCGTTGAATTCGGATAAGAAGCCGGCCGGATGGTCTCAAAGCTGTAAGCTCCGTTTACGTCGGTCAACACCCATCCGCGGTAACGACCGTGTCGGTGCTCGTCCCCCACACCGTAGATTCCATGAACGTCGGTGTGGTAAAAATATATGAGCGTGTTCGGCGCCGGGCGATCCTCGGTGTCGAAAACAGTTCCGCGGATGAGAAGACGTCCGCCTTCATCGGCCGACGTTCTCAGCATCATATGCGACGAAACATCGGCGGGCACATCACGGGCACCCCACCATTCGTTACGCGGATCGTTGATCCCATTGGCGCGGAGCTTATCGAGGATCTCGCTGCCGCCCGTTTGTGCCAGTGTCGAATCGCGGCAGCCGCCTAGCAACGGCAGGATCGCAGCCGCCGCCGTGGCTCTTAAAAAGTCTCGTCGATCGAGTCTTGCAAAGTTCATTTTCCCCTCCCTTTGTTGCCTTTACATGGAAAACACCGCCGGTTCACAGTTCGTGACAGAACGCTTGCCCGAGACCCCGAGGCTTTCCTTTCGCAAGTACACGCTCGATGATCTTCCCGCGCTCGTTGATCAGCGCTCTGACCCCGAGGTAAACAAGTACCTCGGCGGAATGGCCCGTCAAAACCCTGAGTGGTTGAGCGAAAGGCTTAAATTCTACATTTCGTGCTATGATTCGCCCGGCTTCGGCATGTGTGCCGCCATCTGGCGAGAGACGGGCGAAATGATCGGCTCAGCCGGTCTGCAGCCGCTCGGCGAAACCGGCGAGGTCGAGGTTGGCTACAGCTTCATTCGCCGTTTCTGGAATATGGGTCTCGCGACCGAGGCCGCCCGGGCATGGCTGGAACATGGCTTCACCGCGTACGGCCTTGATCGCATCGTGGCCGTTACCGATCTTGACAATGCCGCCTCCCGCCGTGTGCTCGAAAAACTCGGGATGAAGTATGAAAAGACCGAGATCCATTATGACACCGACTGTGCCTTCTACGGCATACGCAAAGACGCCTTCCTCACCGGGCAAAACGACCTATCATGAACAGGCCAAACTATTTACGACTCGTATTTGCGGGGATCTTATCGCTCTACTTTCTCTGGATCGCGGCCAAGCCAATGGACGGCAGCTTTCTTGACCTTGTCGATCTGCCCATCCACGAGGCCGGCCATCTTATCTTTCGCCTATTCGGCGAGTTTATGATGATCGCCGGAGGCTCGCTTTTTCAGTTGATCGTTCCGGCGGCATTCGTCGGCTACTTCGTCTGGCATTTTAAATATTACTCCGCGGCGATCACGCTATTCTGGCTGGGCCAGAGCCTGATAAACGTTTACATCTACGCTGCGGATGCGCTGGTGATGCAGCTCGTACTGCTTGGCGGCCTGACCGGCAGCGAAGGGGCCTTTCACGACTGGAACTATATGCTCACACGGCTCGGCCTTCTCGGCTCGACGGATCTGATCGCAGGCCTTATTCGTGCGGCGGGAACTATCACGATTATCGCCGCAGCCGTTTTATCGATATACTATTCTTTTATGCCGACGGCCGAAGACGACCTCGACGTATGAAGGTGACCCTCATAACCGGCGCATCCAGCGGGATCGGCGAAACTTTTGCCCGGCGGCTGGCCGGCGAGGGACACGATCTCTTCCTCGTCGCCCGATCGGAGGGCAAACTTAGAGAACTTTGCAGCGAACTTGAAAGCGGGCACGGCATAAACGCCCGCTTTTTTGCGGCGGACCTCTCGGCCTCCGAGGCCGACCGAACAGTTTTTGACGAAGCCGAGCGACTAGAGTTGGAGGTCGAATGGCTGATAAACAATGCCGGTTTCGGATCTATGGGCGACTTTGCTGATCTTGAGATCGAGCGGGAACTTGAAATGATCCGGTTGAACGTTGTCGCGCTTGTCGGGCTAACGCACCGCTTTTTGCAGGGGATGCGCGAGCGACGGTCCGGCACGATCATAAACGTTTCTTCGGCCGCAGGCTTTCAGCCTATACCGTTCATGGCAACCTATGCGGCGACGAAGGCATTCGTAACATCGTTCACTGAGGGGATAGCCGAGGAGAATCGGGACTTCGGCATAAAGATCCTGGCACTTTGCCCGGGCTCAACCAAAACGAATTTCTTCGATGCCTCAAATATCGAACGGGCGATGAAGGTCAAGGGCCAGCAAACGGCCGACGAGGTCGTCGATACGGCTTTAGAGGCGGTCAGGAGCGGAAGGTCAAAAGTGGTGTCGGGATGGACCAATTACCTGGTCGCGTCCGCCACGAATTTTGTTCCTAATTCCCTGATAACAAAAACGTTAGGGCGCGGCCTCAAGTCGCGGTATCGGAAATAGGTCCTCCCAAACTCTATGAGATTCACGGTTCTTGGCAGCGGTTCGACCGGCAACGCGGTCCTGATCTCCAGCGAGCGCACCAATGTGCTTGTGGATGCCGGGCTGAGCGCCAAAGAGATATTGCGTCGGCTTCACATCGTGGGCGTCGCCCCTGAAAACCTCGACGCAGTTCTCATTACCCATGAACACAGCGACCACGCTGGCGGTCTCCGCGTCCTTCTGCGTTCGGTAAAGTGCCCGGTCTATATCTCTAAGGCTACGGAAGATGCCTTTTACTCGACCCGCCGTGGTGTCGCAAACGGGGACAGCGAGGGGCTCAAACGCCGCGATGCCCTTCGCAGCAGAACCGTTTGTATCGAATCGGATTCCGATTTTCGTATCGGCGACATCGACTTTGAGCCCTTCTGCGTGCCGCACGATGCAGTCGACAATTTCGGATTTGTCGCTCGGCGCGACGGGCTGCGGGTTGCGACCCTGATGGACTTTGGCCACATCACCGACCTCATCCGCGAAAAGCTCAAGCGGTGTGACGCCATCGTCATCGAATCCAATCACAGCCGCGACATGCTGCGGGCCTGCCCGGTTTACAATTGGGAACTCAAACAGCGCATTGCCGCCCGCACCGGCCATCTTTCAAATGAGGACCTTGCCGACTGGCTTGCCGCCGATTTTGACGGCTGTGCTCGATACGTGATCCTCGCTCATCTGTCGCAACGTGCCAATGAACCGCACCTTGCAAAACTCACTGCCGAAATGGCACTTCGCTCTCGGCCGCCTCTCCTGCGGCCTGAAACCTCTATCCTCCTTTCCCAACCCAAAACCCCTACCGATTGGATAGCATTCTGAGCCCGCGCAAAAAAACGTTGACTAACACGGCTAAGGTGTGATAAAAATTCGCACCTAACGAGCCATTCTTATGATTCCGCCGGTAGCGAAATGTTCCCGGCTTTGCGGCGACTCGCCGATTTCTCATTTTCACCTGTGCGCTCTTAACTTTTGACTCACGTCATTTGCATCAACACAGCAAAGGCTCCCAGATCGTTCGGACCTTTTTCCCTTCGACCGGTGCCTGACACTAAATTCGCTAGCAGAGGAGGGCTTAATGCGAAAACATCCACATCCAGCAGCTCGTCGCGGGCTGATCACGACGATCATCGTGTTAACGATCTTTACAGTTCTCACGATCATTCCTAGTTATTTTCCGTCTGACGCGGTTACGACAGGCAAGGGCCTGATCGAAAGAACGTCGTCCCATGTACCGGGGTTGGAAAATTTTGACATCAGGACCGATAAGGGCCACAGGTCCGCTCAAAGGGTCGAAGAATTCAGGGCCTCGGCCGGCCTCACCGCATCCGCGATAGCGGATGTGCGTGACGGATTTGTTCGAGGAGAGGAATCGCTGAGGACGCGTGTATCGAGCCTGAAGGTTGAATACACGGACCGTCTGAGCATTCCCGAGGTGATATCGCCGGACATGT
>JAEWBM010000042.1 GCA_023391155.1 Acidobacteriota bacterium | reverse complement strand
GTTCGGCGGCTCGGGGGATGTCCCCGTGCCGGGCGACTATGCCGGTGACGGCCTTGCGGACCTCACGGTTTACAGGCCGAGCTACGGTGTGTGGTATTCTCTTCGGTCGTCCGACGGGCAGGTCAAGATCGTGCCTTTCGGCGGCGGGAGCGATCAGCCGACGCCTTCGGATTTCGACGGCGACGGAGTTTATGACATCGCCGTGTTTCGCCCCTCAACGGGCGAGTGGCACCGGATCAACAGCACGGACGGGCAGTATAGGGTCGTACAATTCGGCTTGAGCGGCGACCTCCCGGCCTATGGGGATTTCGACGGCGACCTTACGACCGACATCGCGATCTACCGGCCTTCGGACGGGCTTTGGTATATTTTGCGAAGTTCGGACGGCGGCGTGACGATAATCCAGTGGGGCGTTGCGGAAGACAAGCCGGTCGTCGGAGATTATGACGGCGACGGAAAGGACGACATTGCCGTTTACAGGCCGTCGACAGGCGTCTGGTATGTTTATCGAAGCTCGAACCAGACCTTCTTTGCGGCTCAATTCGGAGTGGCCGAGGACGATCCGATACCGGCCGTCGATAAGCCGTAAAAAAGCGGCCCTTTGAAACTTACGCTCGCTCGATGTGAAGAACCGCTCGAGCGAGCGTAATTGCGTTTACGGACGCCGCGCCGGCTTTTTTCAGGGTGCGGGAGCACTGGGATGCGGTCGCACCCGAGGTCATTACGTCGTCGACCAGCAAGATATGTTTACCTTCTATCAGGCGAGGCCGACGAACCTCGAAGGCGTTCTTTACGCTCAATTCTCGGGCTTTTTGATCCATTGCCACGCGGTGCAGACGCGTGTGGCGGGTGCGTATTAGCGAGGCCTCGTCCAGTCGCACGCCGCTCTGTTTTGCGAGAAAGCGTGCGATGACCGCGGCTTGGTTGAAACCGCGTTCGCGTAGCCGATGGCGGGAAAGCGGAACGGGAACAATGAGGTCGAACTTGCCCTCGAAATGGTCGCGAAATACGAGTTCCATCTGACGGCGAAGCTGCGGCGGAATGAACGGCTTTGTCTTCAGATCGAGTACCGCCGCGGCCAATGCACCCTCAAAGGCCCCGGCAGCGCGTGCCAGGTCGAAATGTGCATCGTCACAGCGGCGGCAAAAGGTTTCGTAGAGCGGTTCGGCCGGGCTTAGGAACGCGCCGCATTTGGAGCAAAGCGTCTCAAGCCCGGTGAAAAAACGAGCGGCGGCCCAGCATTTAGAACAAGCCGGGCCCGCGGAAACGCGGTCAATGCTGTCGCCGCAAACGGCGCAGGCCCGCGGGTATAAAATAGCTGAAAGTAGTCCGGGGACAGTTCGAAGCATTCGCCGTGAGGGGCGCTCAAAATGACGAACGCCGCCGGACGGTGCCGGCGGCGAATAATTGACTATTCTTCGTCAAGCTCGCCCTTTTCGACGAGTTCCTGACAATTCAAACAATATCGTGCCCAGGGAATGGCCTCGAGACGCTTGGGCGTGATCGCCTGTTCGCAGTTCTGGCAGAGGCCGTATTCCTCGTCATCGATCCTCTGAAGCGCCTCATCGATCAACAATAGCTGCCGGCTCTCGTTTTCAGAGACGGCGAGCATCACATTCTTGGAATAATTACGAACCGCGAGGTCAACCGGATCCGGTGTTTCGGAATCATCGATGGACAGATCGTTACCCTTTAGTTTTTCGATCAGGAGTTCGCGCTCGTTCAGCAGCTTTTCCTTGATCTTTTTCAAATTCAATTTACTCATTTTTGATAGGGAAAGCCCTTTATAATTGAAAATGCTCGATAGAGCTGTTCTAACAAGAGCACACGAGCCATCTCATGCGTAAAAGTTAGAAACGATAAGGATAACCTAAGATCCGCCCTTTTAGCAACCTCAGGGGCCACGCCATCGGCACCGCCGATGATGAAAAGGATCTCTTTGTGCGCGGCCAATTGCCAGCGTTCGATGTGCTCGGCGAGCTGATGAGAGGTTATCTGCTTGCCCGTGACATCAAGTAGCACGACGAACTCTCGCCCCGAGAGTGCCTTGAGGATGCGTTCGCCCTCTTCGGCGGGGCCCTCATGAGGTGCCGAGTCCTTTAGCTCAGTAATGTCGCATTTTATGAACTGGGTGAGCCGGCCGAGGTATTCGTCCTGAAGTGCGCGCCAATCGTGATGGCGCGTCTTGCCGATCCAAATAAACCTGAATCTCACTCGGTACCGGTCCCCGGGGGTGTAATGAGCACCTTATCGATTCGGCGGCTGTCCATATCGATCACCTCAAGCTCGTGTCCGGCGACCTTGATCTGGTCACCGACGACAGGGACGCGGCCAAGGCGATGAAGTACGAGGCCGGCCAGAGTTTGATAGCTGCCGCCGGGCGAGGCAGGGCGTAGGTCGGGAAGGCGATGATAAAGGTCATCCAGCGGAAGAGCGCCGTCCACGAGAAAAGTGCCGTCTTCACGCTCGAGAAAATCAGCCTCGTCGGGATCGTCGCTTGCGGCCTCGCCCGAAAGGGCCTCTAGAAAGTCATTGCTCGTCACAATGCCGTTGACGGCCCCGAATTCGTCGATGACCAGCGCCATATGTATGTTCCGGCTTCGGAAAAGGTCCAGCAGATGGAATGCTGTGGACGTTTCGGGTACGAAAAGCGGCTTGGAAAGGACGTCCTCGAGCCTCACGGCGGGATCGATGATTCGTCGGGCGAGATATTCCTTCACCTTGACGATCCCAAGGATGTTGTCGCCGTTACCGCGATAGACAGGGAAGCGAGAGAATTGTGAGGCTGCGATGATATTTATCGTGGCGTCTTCCGGGGCGTCGGCATCTAGCAAGACCATATCCGGCCGCGGTGTCATCAAAGCCGTTACACGGCGATCTCCGAGACGAAAGACCCGTTCAACGATGTCCTGTTCCGTTTCGTGAAAGACACCCGCTTTGGTGCCCTGTTCGATCAGGAGCTTAAGCTCCTCTTCGGATATCGGGGCATCACCGGGCGGTGTAATTCTAAGCAATTTGAATATCGTGTTGGTGGAAAAGCTCAGGATCGCAACTGCCGGGGCTGCCAGCCGCGAGAGAAAACCCATCGGCCGTGCGATGGACGCAGCGATACGCTCAGGATTGTTCAGGGCGATGCGCTTCGGTACAAGTTCGCCGATGATGAGCGAGAGATAGGTGATGGCGATGACGACCAGCGTGAAGCCGATCGCCTGAGCATACGGGGCCACCGCCGGGATCGTCTCGACCCAGCTTCCGATCTTTGAAGCCAGGGTCGCACCACCGAATGCGCCGGCAAGAATGCCGATGATCGTGATCCCGATCTGAACGGTGGAAAGAAATTTGTCCGGATGGTTCGAGAGATCCAGGGCGGCTTTCGCTGAAAGGCTTCCCTCATTGGCGAGCTGCAGCAGCCGGGTGCGGCGGGCGGAAACCACTGCCATTTCGGACATCGCAAAAATGCCATTCGCGAATATCAGTATAACGACGACTGCGATCTCAAAGATGACCAGGCCCATTAATGTGCCTGTCCTGTCGATGCCTCATTCAGGGAGCTAAGATCGACGCGTTTTGCGTCGCGCCACAAGCGTTCGAGGTCGTAAAACTCCCGAGCATCCTTATCGAAGATGTGAACGATGAAGTCACCGAAGTCGAGCAGCACCCATTCGGCCGAGTTGTAGCCCTCGACCCGAACGGCGCGGGTGCCGAACTCTTCTTTTAATTTTTCACGGATCTCGTCGGCTATGGCCTGGACCTGACGCTGGTTTAGGCCGGTCGCGATGACGAAAAACTCTGTAAAGGACGCGATGTCGCGAAGGTCGAGAGCGACCAGGCCGACCGCCTTTTTTTCGGCGGCGCAATCGATGGCGCGCCGAACTTCCGGGTCAAGTTCATCGATAGATGTAGATCGGTCTGCGATCTCGATAGAAACGGATTCGCGTTTAAGGAGCTTTTCTTGTGTCTCTTCCATTACTTATAAAGTTCGTATTTTTCGACGTATTTTGCAACCTCTTTTGTGAGGCCGGTGTCCCAACCCTCGCCCTTTTGCGAGGCGAGGTCCCGGATAGCGGTAGCCGAAATGTTCACACTGACCGCGTCGGTAATGTAAATTTTAGGCCCGGAATCTTCCGGGACCTCTGGCGAGTTCTTCCCGCGAATGTCAACGATGCGGCCGCGTATCTCGGGGGTAACATGAGCAAGTCCAATTGGATAGCCGGGCCGGGTGACCACGATGTGGTCGGTCATAGTGAGAACGCGTTCCCACTCTCGCCACGTCGTGATGTCCTGCCATGAGTCGCCGCCCATCACGAAAAATGCACGTTCGTCCGGGCGATCTTTGAGGATACGTGCGAGGGTTTCGACAGTATACGGGCGTTGAGGAAGGTCGATCTCAATTGTCGAGATCCGGTGCAGGGGGTTGTCATTCGTCGCTATTGCGAGCATCGCATAGCGGTGGATCGCGGGCGTCGGCTTTTGATCAGGCTTATGGGGAGCATGAAATGCGGGTATAAAGACGAAGCGATCCAGGCCGAAAAGACGGATCAGGCGGTCAGCGATGGCCAAATGCCCGCGGTGGGGCGGATCGAACGAGCCTCCGAAATAGGCGACACGTTTCATTCGATAGCGGCGGCCGCGGCCTCCTCGGATGACGGAGCAGACTCGGCGATGACGCCGGCGACATGGGCGACGAGTTCGCGGACGCCGGTGTTGGTAACGGAAGAAATTGCGAAAAACTCGCGGCCGTCACGGAGCGCACGCACCTTTAGCGATTCGAGGCGATCCGGGTCGTCAAGCGAGTCGATCTTTGTCGCGACGACGATCTGTCGACGCTCGGCCAGATCCGCGTTATAGGCAGCGAGTTCCTTGTTTATGATCTCGTAATCCTCGACCGGATCGCGGCCCGAGACAGACGAGACATCGACGAGATGCAAGATCAGTTTGGTCCGTTCGACGTGGCGGAGAAATCGGTCGCCCAATCCGGCTCCCTCTGAGGCGCCTTCGATCAGTCCGGGAATATCGGCGACGACAAATGTGCGGTAATCCCCCATGTCCACGACGCCGAGATTGGGTTCAAGCGTGGTGAAGGGGTAATCGGCGATCTTCGGCTTTGCCGCGGAAATGACGCTGATCAGCGTTGATTTGCCGGCGTTGGGGAAACCGACGAGCCCGACGTCGGCGATCAGCTTTAGTTCAAGTTGAAACTCTTTTTCCTCACCCGGGCGGCCGTTGTAATGGTATTTCGGAGCACGTCGGGTGGGCGTCGCGAAATGGGAATTGCCCCAACCGCCTTTGCCGCCCTTTGCGGCCAGATAACGCTGGCCGGCCTCAGTGAAATCGAAAACGGCGTCACCGGTGTCGGCATCGAGGATCTGAGTGCCAACAGGCACCCTGACCGTTATATCCTGCCCATCCTTGCCGTGGCGGTTCGATCCCTCGCCGTGATGGCCGCGTTCGGCCTTATGTTCAGGGTTATAACGAAGGTGGAGCAGAGTATTAAGACCCTCGTCGGATTCGATCCAGACGCTGCCTCCGCGGCCGCCGTCGCCGCCCGAAGGACCGCCTCGCGGGACAAATTTTTCGCGGCGAAACGCAGTGACACCGTTTCCGCCGTCGCCCGCCTTGATCTTGATCTTTACCCTATCTATGAACACTTTCTATATTTTAGGCGGTGCTGACGCAGTCGGCAATGCGGCTTGTCGGGAACCAAATACAAAAGCGTCGGTTCCGACAAGCGAAACCGACGCTTATGTTACCTTTTAGGGGAACACCGAAGTGATCCGAAAGGTGAGCGATCTAGCCATGTACACGGCCGGACCGCAATTTGTATCCCGAAGCTGCTCAGCGGGGAGCGGAGCTCCGGTCAGTACCCAGAAAACCGAAGTTTAATGTTTCGCATTCGAAAACGCGTGGTACCGTTAGGTTTTTGTTCTGGTGGCTTTTCCTCCACCGCCGGTTACGTTCCCGGCAACGAGGCTTACGTCCGAAGACATAAGCGGCATAGCTCCCATACGGCTGTTCCTTTCCGAATGGTGCCACTCGTTTTTATCCGAGCGGCCTCAGCAGAGCGGCCCGAAGACCGATGCCTAGCTAAGCCTTTCGGCTTCGATCTGAGGCGTTAATAGCACGGTCGATCCGCTCGAAGTGCTCTCAAACTTAACGTCACCGTTAAGCAGCCTATCCTCAGGCCGGTCAAAAGCCCGTAAGCATTTTGACTATGAATGTATCTTACACCCGAAAAAGCGGAAGTCAAGTAGAAAGTACTTTAAGTTCGGTGCATTTTTGGCCTCGGCAAAGCGGGCACGTTGTGGAAAATTTGCAGGGGCGGCTGTGGATAAAACTGTGGAAAAATTTCGCGGCCTGACTGGGACTGGCTGCTGGTGAGGACGGGGCGTGAAACGCACGGGGCAGCCCTGTGGAAATCGCCCGGCAACAGTTCGAAAAAAAGTTTTCGACCGAACAAAAAACGATCCCGCCACCGAGAATTTCGATGACGGGAAAGCAAAAATTGATGGGAATGAGGTTAAGCCCGGGCTTCCAGCTCAGCGGCGCCTTCGGCGTAAACGCTGATGAATTTGCCTTTGCGGCCCTTGTCCTCAAACTTTACAAAGCCCTCGATCAGCGAAAAGAGCGTGTCGTCCTTTCCGCGGCCGACGTTATTGCCGGGCTTCCATTTCGTGCCGCGCTGGCGAGCGAGGATATTGCCGCCGAGGACGTGCTCGCCGCCGAACTTCTTGAGCCCCAAACGTTTGGCCTGTGAATCACGGCCGTTGCGTGATGAACCTACACCTTTCTTATGTGCCATATCTAAATTGCGCTCCGCTATTGATGCGGCCGCGCCTCCCTTGCTAGATCTTGCCGATCTCGATCTCCGTATATCCTTGGCGGTGTCCCTGTTTCCGCTTGTATTGCTTTCGGCGCTTCATCTTAAAGACGATCACCTTGTCGCCGCGGCCATGGCCGACGACCTTTGCCTTGACCGTGCCTTCGCCGATCTTGGCATCGCTGCCCGCGCCGAGCACGAGTGCCGGGATCTCAATATTCGCTCCCTCGTCCTCGCTGATGCTGGGCACGCGAACTCGCTGGCCCGATTCGACCGGGAACTGCTTGCCGCCCGTTTTAATGATTGCGTAACTCATTTTTGTTAGAAACTCCCATTCGCCCAAAGGCGGGATCGGCATTAAGCCGAAAAGACAAAATTATAGAGAAAACGAGGCCAATGGTCAATCTCAGGCGGGGCTTTTTGCCATATTTCTTACCCGGCGGAGAGAAGCCCCGAACAGCGGTCGCCGGAGTGTGATAAAATTCGTGCGCATAAGGGAGGTAAATTATGGAGCAAACATATGATCAAACCGTCGCGACCACCGGCGTCCGGCATGTTGTTGATATGCACCGCGGTGCCGAATGGTTCTTTTGGATCGCCGCTTTATCGGTCATAAACTCCCTGGTGGTGACGTTTAGCCAAACCGGCAATATGCTGTTCGGGCTCGGCGGCACCCGCTTGGTGGATGAGATGCTCCGGGCGAACAGCCTCGCGCCGGTCAGTGTCAGCGGCCTGGCATTTTCCCTCGCAATCGCCGGGATCTTTGCATATATCGGTTATTTAGCGTGGCGGGGGTCGGACAACGCCTTTATCGTCGGGATGTTCCTTTACGTGATCGACGCGATGATCGTGCTCGGCTTCAAAGACTTTTTCGCCTTCGGATTCCACATGGTGGCGATGTTCTTTTTGTTCCGTGGGCTGCTCGCCAGCCGGCGTCGCAGAGATCCGTCGGTCTAGGCGGGATCGAGCTTTTCGGGGTCCATAACCACCCCAATGAACGGCAGGTTGCGGTAGCGGCCCGCTGCGTCCAGGCCATAGCCCACCACGAATTCGTTCGGAACTACGAACCCCGTGTAATGGATCTTAAGCTCTTTCTTTATACGGGGTTCGGGCTTATCAAGAAAGCTGACAAGCTTGATGGAGTTCGCCCCCCGCGAGCCGAGTATCTCAAGCAGGCGCGTCAGTGTAAGGCCCGTGTCTACGATATCCTCGACAACCAGCACGTCTTTACCGCGGATCGGATTGCTCAGGTCCTTGAGGATCTCAACATCGCCCGACGAGGTCGTGCCGTCCTTATAGCTGGAGACCGACATGAAATCGATCGAAAGCGGCAGGTCGATCGCACGCATCAGGTCAGCGAGGAAGACACACGAACCTTTCAGCACGCCCACCAGCACAAGCTCGCGGCCTTTGTAAGCCTCGGTGATCTCCGCCCCAAGCTCACGAACCCGGTCGCGGATCGCATCCTCGGTAAACAAAATCCTGAGATTAGGGTCGGTGAACTCGGTTGTTTCGGCCGGTGAGATCTGTGTGGACATATATAAAGAAATGCGTTTGAACCGCCGTCGGTTTAGCAATATTATTCAACTGTCGGGCCGATATCAAGTATGTCACAAGATCAAAGCGAGAAACGTGAGGCGGTGAGGGCGCTGGTGGCCGAGGCGTTGGCATCGGTTAGTTCAAGGGACGACGCCGGGCCCGAGCACGTCATCGTCAACAGCCTTAAGGCTCGTGCCGAACGCCCCTGGGACCGGGACGAATCAGCGAAGACGCTTTTGACGGAAGACGACCTCCGCGGCCTCGATGACGGGGCAAGGCTCCGCGTGAGCCCGGGCGTGAAATTCACGCCTCTCGCCGGTGATATCGTGCGTGAACGGGGGATCGAGCTGATCACGCGCGTCCCGCGCGAATCGGGCATCAAGGTGCGTTCTATCGCTATCGGGGCCGACCACGGCGGGTTCAAGGCGAAGGAAGCACTGAAGGACCACCTTACAGAGCTCGGCATCAAAATACGCGATGTTGGGACAAATTCGGAAGATGCGGTCGATTATCCGGATATTGCACATTCGGTCGCAAGCCTGGTCGGGGCGGGCCACGTCGAGGCGGGCGTGCTGATCGACGGCGCCGGTATCGGAAGTGCGGTGGCGGCGAATAAGGTTCCCGGCGTACGCGCGGCGGCTTGCTACTCTGAGGCACTGGCACGAAATGCCCGTGAACACAATGGGGCGAATATTCTTACGCTCGGCAGCGGGCAAAACACGGCCGAGGAGTTAAGGGCGATCGTCACCGCCTTCCTCACCAGCGAGATCACCGAGGAACGCCACAAGCGTCGCGTCGCGAAGATCGGCGAAATCGACCGGCAATACAGAAGATGAGCAACAACGGCAATCAGCAACTGATAGATCAGATCACTGACCTGGTGATGGCACGGCTTTCGGAGAGCGGCGACGATTGCGCGACCTTCTGCCGTGCCGATGTCGAAAGGATGGTCGACGCGGGAGCCGAACGAATAGGCATCGTGCTCGGCGAAACGGCGACCGCGCGCGATTGGGCATCTCTCATCGACCATACCTTGCTCAAGCCCGAAGCATCGGAATCGGATATTCGCAAGCTTTGCGACGAGGCGGCCAGGTTCGGCTTTGCATCGGTATGCGTGAACCCGGCTTGGGTAAAGCGGGCGGCGGAATTTTTAAAAGCGAGCGGCGTCCCTGTCTGTACGGTGATCGGATTTCCGCTGGGTGCTACGCTGCCGGACGTAAAGGCTTATGAGGCCCGGCGGTCGATCTTTAATGGCGCCCGCGAGGTCGATATGGTGATCAATATCGGTGCGCTTAAATCCGGCGACGATTGCGCTGTCGAGGAAGACATTCGAGCCGTGGCCGAAGCGGCACATGAGAACGGGGCACTATGCAAGGTGATCATCGAGACCGCTCTGCTCACGGATGAAGAAAAGGTGAGAGCATGTCTTGCGGCAAAAAATGCGGGAGCGGATTTCGTGAAGACCTCGACCGGGTTTTCGAAAGGCGGTGCGACCGCTGACGATGTGGCACTGATGCGGCGAACGGTCGGCAGGGCACTCGGCGTTAAGGCCTCCGGCGGGGTCAAGGGGCTCGACGATGCCCGTAAGATGTTCGAGGCGGGTGCGACGCGGATCGGGGCGAGCGTCGGCGTCAAGATCGCCGAAGAGGCATCCGGGAAGCGGTCGGACATTTCCGCCGCCGCATACTAAAAAGGGCACCCGGTTTCCCGGATGCCCCTTTCATCATTCGGCGAATTGGTATCACTCCTCGCCGGGTTTTCTATTAAAGCTGTACACGATCGAGCCCTTGGCACGGATCGGCTCGCCTTCGAATAGGAACGGCTTAAACCGCGAACGCCGTGCTGCATTCTCAGCCGCATCCCTCAACATCACCGGCCCGTCGATGGCTTTGGTCGAAACGACCTTGCCTTCTTCATCGATCTCGACCTCGACCGTGACCCTTCCTTCCATATTCATCCGTTGAGCAAAGGACGGGTACGTCGGCATAACCAAACGCTCGGCCTGCGGTGCACCGACGGTGCCGACTTCCAGAAATGCCGGCCTCGGCGGCTTGGCCTTTGCAGCGGCGGCTGCCTCGGCTGCGGCCTTTTCGTCCTCAAGGCGTTTCAGGCTTGCTGCCGCGATCGCATTGCGCGGGTCGATCTGCAACGCCTGTCGATAATCGCCGATCGCCTTGTCATTGTCGCCCAGCTTTTCAAATGAAACGCCGCGATTGACATAGATCTCAGCCGAGCGGGGCTCGAGCTCCAATGCCTTGCTGAAATCGTCGACCGAGTTGTTATACGATTCGAGTCCGAAATGGGCCTTGGCGCGATTCAGGAACATCGCCGCGTCATCAGCGCCGAGTTCGGCGGCCTTGTCATAATCTGCGACGGCAAGCTGGAACTCGCCCTTCTTGGCGTAATCGTCCGCACGCTTACGGTAATAGCTCTGGTCGCGCGGCTCGGGCGTCGGTGTCGCCACGGGAGTCGGTTTGGGGGCCGGCGGAGCTCCCTTTTCCAACACCGCGGACAGCAGATCCGTGCTGGCGCCTGTCGCCGCCAATTCCTTGGCGATCTCAGGTGTATAGACAAAAGTGATCCCGCGTTCGCGAACGGCCTCCGCCAAGATGCGGTTTCGGTCCTCAAGCGGAACCTTCTGCGAGCGGAGCCCGATGAGCAGATCGGCCAAGCTGAGCTCGGCACCTTGCGCATGCAGCTCAATTCCGATGCCCATGCCCAGAACGAGCAAAAGCGCAGCGGCAGCGCCGCGGAGATTGAAACGTAGGGTGAGTGATCTGAAGATGTTTTTCATGGCTTTCATCAAGGTGATCCCGAAAATGCCGGATCAATTTAGGGGTTAGTGTCGTTGATCAGGTCATCTACGGTGACCTTTTTCTTTTCAGGAGCGGGTTTTACGGGCGTGGGCGTTGCAGCCGCGGCCTGACGCTCTTCCGTGCGCGACGGACGGCGGACAGGGGCAGCAGCGGGCCGTGTTTCGGATGAGTCGGCAACGGGCCGATCCGCTGTGTCGGTCGCGGTTTCGGCAGAGTCTTCCTCGACGGCCGCCTGCATCGGTGCGGGTTCGGCCGGCGTAGGTGCAGGCTGTTCTACCGCCGGCTGAGCGGCTGCATTGGCCGCGGCCGGTGCATTCGAGCCAGAGAAGATCGCGAACCAAGCCACAACGGCACCGATCAGCACCGCACCGGCGATGCCCGCGATGACGAACATCGTTTGCGAACCCTTCGGCTCTTCCATCGAGAAGGAATAGTTGTCCTCCTCGGCTGCCGTTTGGGGAGAGACCGGCGAGGCCGCCGGCTCGGGCGAATGGTCGGCATACTTTAGAGTTGCGTCGCCGCCGTCCGTGTCGAGGGTCAATATTGAGTCGAAATCTGCAGATGCGGCGGGGACATTTGCCGGCTCGGCGATCGACGAAGCCGCCTGGGCCTCGATCGGAGCCGACGGTGCGGTTTCTTTCAAAAGCCGTTCGGCCTCTGCCGCACGCTTTTCGGCGAGCAGCCTTTGTTCCTCGGCCTCTTTGAGACGTTTTTCAAGCTCGGCCGCACGCTGCTGTTCCGCGGCGATCTCCTGCTGTTTTTTTAGAAGCGGGTTAACTTCAGCGGTGCCGATGGCCTTGCGCATTTCCGCTGCCGAGGCAAAACGGTCGCCGCGTTTGATGCTGAGAGCCTTCATCAGGGCATCCGCAAACACAGCCGGTATCGCCGCATCGACCTCATCCGCGCGAGCAAGCGGATCCGGATTTCCGTCAAGAAACTCGATCGATCGCTCAAGAGCATCGGCCGGCTTTCGTCTGGTAATGACGTGATAAATACTCGCCGCGAGCGAGTAAAGATCGGAGCGTGCGTCGAGCGGTGCAAGCAGGTCTGCTTCTTCCTGATCATCAAAACTGTTGGTTATAACCTTTTGCGATGCAGGGTCGAGCTGTTCCCAGATCTGCTCGAGCGGGGAATAGGTGAATTCGCCGGGATCGATACTCGCCGCTGAGCCGTCGAGCACGCCGACTGCGGAGAGCTTGACGCTTCCGTCCGCGGCACGTTTCAGGCTCTCCGGCCGAATGTTTCCGTGAATGACGGGCGGCTCAAAATTGTGCAAGTAATCGAGGGCATCCAACAATGTTGCGGCCCACTTTGGAGCATCGGCAGCAGCCGGGCCTGAACCGGGCTCAACAGCCTGAAGCGTGGCGGCGGCCTGCTCGTCCATAACAAGGTAATGACGGCCCGCGTCTGTGGGGTTTCCGTCCAGATGCAGCAGCGAGTCGGCTTCAGAAGATGCCGGAGGCACGGGGGCAGAACCCGATCCCGCTCTTGAGTCTGCAGATAAGTTGCTCATAGTCTTTGTTTACGAACGCAATTAGGGGTGTTTAGATCGTGAAATCCGGCGTGGCGGCCGACGGCGAGCGCCTTAAATACTTAGTTTTTCCGGGGTGTGGAAGCGAGGACAGAGGCGTTCGCCAAAAGTATTATAACAAAAATCGTTCAAAATGGAAGAACTTTGTTAAAAAAGTTTTTCCATCTTGGAAATATCGACTATTAGCACTAATTTACTTGCGGGAATGGATGCGTTTTCGGTGATCGGTTCCGGTTAACCGGACCGTCTTGCACATCTCGTAGAGCCTTGAGCGAAGACGGACGCCGATGCGGTCCTCAAGCGTTTCTTCGCGGTCATTTGCCCGCTCATCGAGGTAATTCGTGGTGAAGATAGTAAAGCGGTTATCGTTATAGCGGGTGTTGATGACGTATGCCATCGTGTCCCGTACCCAGTCGGTGGGTTTAGCGGCGCCAAGTTCGTCGAGCACAAGAACTTCAGCCGTCAGGACCGGCGTGAGAACCCCGAGTTCGGAGCTCTGGGTTTTAGGATTGTAGGAATCCTGAATCTCTTTCAGCAGGGAGCCGAATTCATAAAAGAGGCAGCCAAACCCGCGTTCGGTCAGGCCCTTCAGGATCGATACGGCAAGATGTGTCTTGCCAACGCCGACAGGCCCCATGAACAGCAGGCCGCGATCGACAGCGGGGTATTCGCCCGCGAACTGCATCGCGAACTTTTGGGCCTCCTTTTGGGACGGATGTGCCGCGTCGGGCGTATAACTATTGAAATGGCAGCCCAGGTAACGCTTGGGCACGCGAACCTTCTCGAAGGGATTGCTTTCGCGGCGGTCACGGCAGGAACAGGGACGAGCCCCCTTGCCGGGAATGATTTCCATGCCGGAACCGAAACACTTAGGGCATGCGTCGTCGGCTGCAGTGTCGCGTTCGTCATCGATCGGCGGAACCACCGCGAAGCTCGGCTTTTTTGAGGAAACTGACATAAGTGGGGCGGCAAAAATGCTGTGCGTCGAAATCGCTTTGTCCCAGGAAGTTCGCATCCCGGGCAAAGGTTCAGTGCATCAAACATCCCAAAGATGAGAATTATAGCACCGGCGTCGCGGCTTTTGTAAATGAGGCCTGTAATCGGCAGTATGGGCGGGAAATATATGAGATCACCGAAGATCAAAGCGAGCGAGATAACACCTGAGCGCGTGTACCTGAACCGGCGAAATTTCCTGCGGGCGGGGCTGCTTGCCGGGACGGGAGCAGCGACGGCTCTGTCATACAGTGCGTTTCGGCCCGGTCAGACGTTGGACAGCGAATTTGCGAATATCGAAGGGATCTCCGCCGGGGAAAAAACCCTCGGCGGTGAGTCCGCGACCTCCTTTGACGACATTACCAACTACAACAACTTCTATGAATTTTCGACGAGCAAGACGTCGGTAGCGCGAGCCGCCCGGTCATTGACCACGCGGCCTTGGACGGTCGAGGTCGGCGGTCTCGCCGCGCGGCCGCGAACATTCGACATCGACGAACTGCTCGGCTTTCCTCAGGAGGAGCGGATCTATCGATTTCGGTGCGTCGAGGCATGGTCGATGGTGATCCCATGGGTCGGCTTTGAGCTTCGCAAACTGCTGGAACAAGTCGAACCGCTTTCGACGGCAAAGTATGTAGCCTTTGAAACGTTTTATGACCCGGATGTGATGCAGTCCTCGTTCGCGGCGGGGATCCCCTTTCCCTATGTCGAAGGACTTCGTTTGGATGAGGCGATGCACCCGCTGACGCTGCTCGCCACGGGGCTCTACGGGAAGCAGATGCCGAACCAGAACGGGGCGCCGATCAGATTGGTCGTACCGTGGAAGTACGGGTTCAAGAGCATCAAATCGATCGTCAGGATCACGCTTACGGCCGAGCAGCCGCCCGCAACCTGGAATCTCGCGGCGCCGCACGAGTACGGCTTTTATTCGAACGTGAATCCCAATGTTGCACACCCACGTTGGTCTCAGTCTCGGGAGCGGAGGATCGGGGAGTTCTCAACGCGCGAGACGCTGATGTTCATCGGATATGGGGACGAGGTTGCGGGTTTATACACCGGGATGGACCTTAAGAAATTCTTTTGATGCCCGACGTCAAATTTAATAAAGCGTTGATCGCGTTCAATTCGCTGATTCCTCTCGCTCTGCTCGGCGTCGATTGGTATCGCGGAGCGCTGGGTGCGAACCCGATCGAGTTTTTCCTGCGGGCCACAGGCGTGCTGACGCTTATCTTTGTGCTGATCACGCTGGCGGTCACGCCGTTGAGAAAGATCTTTTCGTGGAACGGCTTGATCAAGTACAGGCGGATGCTCGGACTGTTTGCATTTTTCTATGCGTCGCTGCACCTGGTCACTTACAGTCTGTTCGACAAAGGTTTGGATATCGGGGCGCTCACGGGCGATGTGCTGCAACGGCCGTTCATCGCCGTGGGAATGGCGGCGTTTCTGATGCTCGTGCCGCTTGCCGTCACATCGACCAACGGTTGGGTCAAACGTCTCGGCGGCAAACGATGGGCGAAACTTCATCGCCTGACCTATGTGATAGCGGTGCTTGGCGTGGTCCATTTCTGGATGATAGTGAAGTCGGATATTTTTTACCCGGCGATATTCGGAACCGCCGTCGCGGTGCTGCTCGGGATGCGAATTTATTGGAAGTCGCTGCGGCGCGGAGGGCGTCCCAAGCCGGTACCCTCGACCCCGCTTCAGCAATGATTTGCGGGGCGGCCGTATGGTATATTTAGCACGACATCGCAGATTAGATTTATGAGCGGATTACGTAATCTCCTGATCAGGTTCGGGCTCGCCGAAGCAAAGGTCAACCGGACCCCGATAAGCGTATTTTTACTCGATGACGACAGGCGGCGCCATCGATGGTTTCAGAAAAGGTTCGATGGCGACGAGCTCGATATCGCGGAGACGGTCGAGGATGCTAAAGAGTATCTTGAGAAAGGGGCCTATGATGCGATCTTTCTCGATCATGACCTGCTGCCCGAGCACTATAAGACGAACGATCACGACGATTATGCACGGACCGGACGAGCCATCGCCGAGTGGCTCTCAGAGCGGCAGGAGCTGCACCGAGCGGCGACGATCATAGTGCACACCAGGAATGCCGACGCCGCGATCCCGATGGTGCAGAAGCTGCGCGAGACAGGGCGAAACGTCGAGTATTGCGCGTTTCCAATGCTGGACCTCAAGATCCGGCATTACTGGAAACGTTAGCCGGGCCGCACTTGCGTCGCCTGCGAGAGTTATTCAGCAGTTTCGAGTTTTCAGTTTCCAGTCTCCAGTTAAGAAAAAGCCCGGTTTGGAGCCGGGCTTTGGTTTAATTTGCCTTTTGGGCTGAGGCCTTCAGGCCTCCGAGTTCCTTTTCAAGGGCCGCGATCCGACCATCGTACGCGGGCTTCATTTCATCGGGAGCCTTTACCTTTAGCTTCTTCAAGGCCTCGATCTGGGCTACGTGGAGCGCTTGCTCTCTTTTCAGGGGCCTTAAGCCCATTCAGTAACAGAT
>JAEWBM010000009.1 GCA_023391155.1 Acidobacteriota bacterium | reverse complement strand
TGCTTAGATGGGCGATGCGGGAAGAGACCGAGGCGTTTTGCCGCGAGATGGGGGTCTCACCCCGTGAGGACGCGATGAATGAGGACCTGTCGTTTACTCGGGTAAAGATCCGGAAGCAGGTAATTCCGCTTTTGATAGAGATCAATCCCCGCGCCGTCGAAGCTCTCGCCAACACGGCAGCGCTGACCGTAGCTCATGTTCCGAAACAGGCCGAGGGGGAAGAATCGCTCCGGGTTGCTGAACTCTCGACGTGGACGGATGACCAGGTTCGAAACGAGATCCGAGAATGGCTGAGGGCACGGCGCGGAAATCTACGCGGATTAACACTGAAACATATAGAGGGCGTCGTGCGTTTGGTAAAGAGCCGAAAGAGCGGCCGGGTGGCCGAGTTGCCCCGGGGCGAGCGGGTGACAAAACGCGGCGGGCGGCTCGTTTATGACGGTGGCGATGGAGCGGCGAATGAAGTTTGAACTAAAAAATAGGACAACGACATTTGTTCTGGGATTCGCGGCCGGGGCTTTGATCTGCGGGGTGATCACAGCCCTGATCTTTAGCGGTGCTTTTTCGGCTGAAGATGATCCGGCGATAACACTGGAAGAGATGGTCTCCCATATTCGGGGCGATCAGGTAGCCGAAGTGAATATGACGGGCGGCGATATCCGGCTGACGTATTGGACGGGAAAACGGGCTCGGGTTCGGGATTCGCGAAATACCTCCGTGGCTCTTGTGATGGAGGCGATGCCGGGCACTAAGACCCGAATTGCCGAGGCACCGTCCGCCCCCGGCATATTCTGGTTGCTGATCGGCAACGTTTTACCGCTTTTAGCGGGCGGCCTGATACTCACTGGGGCGGCCGCATTGGCGGGTTATGCATTCGGCAGAGGCGTGAAAAAGAGTTGATAAATGGGGCTTTGATTACTACAATCAAAGGTTGGCGTTGCGATAAGCGATCAATATCGCTTTGGGAACAACGATGCGAGGTCAATTTTCATCAAACTGCGTGCTGCAATAATACTGATGAAAGTTGGTGTGGAGGCTTAAATTGAATTCTAAGGCAAGACAAGTTTTTTTGTGGTTCATGATCATCGCCAGCGCTCTGCTGTTTGTCTGGTATTTACAGGACAGGCAGTCAAAGCCGGCGCAGGACCTCACGATCGACCTCGCGATAACGCGTATTCAGAACAAGGAGTTTACCGAAGCAGCCTTTAAGGCCTCCCAGGTCGAGTTTACCGATGCGGAGGGCAACAAGCTGGTTACCACCCTTGGCAGCGAACCGACCCGCGAAAAGCTTCTGAACACGATCACCGGATTCAACGAAGCCAATACGGGTTCGCAGATCAAGATAACGGAAGAGCCGACCTCGAGCGGTTTGGGATGGCTGATTCTCATCAATGCGCTGCCATTCCTGCTGTTGATCGGTTTTCTCGCATTTACTCTTCGCCAAATCCAGGCGGGCGGCAACAAGGCCCTTAGCTTCGGCAAATCAAAGGCTAAGCTGCTCAATAACCAGCAAAAGCGCGTCACATTCAAGGATGTTGCCGGTGTTGAGGAAGCCAAGGAAGAGCTGCAGGAGATCATCGAATTTCTCCGCGATCCGCAAAAGTTCCAGAAGCTCGGCGGAAAGATCCCCAAGGGCGTGCTGATGGTGGGCCCTCCCGGAACAGGCAAGACACTGCTTGCGAAGGCGGTGGCCGGTGAGGCGAATGTGCCTTTCTTTTCGATCTCGGGCTCGGACTTTGTCGAGATGTTCGTCGGCGTCGGTGCAAGCCGCGTCCGCGACCTTTTCGAACAGGGTAAGAAGAACGCCCCGTGCATAATCTTTATCGACGAGATCGACGCTGTCGGCCGGCACCGCGGTGCGGGCCTCGGCGGCGGCCACGATGAACGTGAGCAGACGCTCAACCAATTGCTGGTCGAAATGGACGGTTTTGAGTCGAACGACGGCGTCATCCTGATGGCATCGACCAACAGGCCCGACGTTCTCGACCCCGCTCTTCTGAGGCCGGGACGGTTTGACCGTCGTGTTGTGGTTGGGCGGCCTGACGTTCGCGGACGCGAGGGCATCCTCAAAGTTCACACGCGTAAGATCCCGCTTGACGAAGCTGTGGATGTAAGCGTGATCGCCCGCGGAACGCCCGGATTTACCGGTGCGGACCTGGCGAATATCGTCAACGAAGCGGCACTGAACGCGGCCCGGTATAACAAAAAGGTCGTGATGATGTCCGACTTTGAGATCGCCAAGGACAAGGTTCTGATGGGTGCCGAGCGTAAGAGCATGGTGCTTTCAGACGCAGAGAAAAAGCTCACCGCATACCACGAGGCAGGCCATACGCTGGTCGGGCTCAAGGTGCCGTCGGCAGACCCGGTCCATAAGGTCTCGATCATTCCGCGCGGAATGGCTTTGGGTGTAACCCAGCAGCTGCCCGAAACGGACAGGCACAGCTATACGCGCGAGTACTTGCTGAGCCAGATCGCCATCTTGATGGGCGGCCGCATCGCGGAAGAGATCTATTTTGGTGAGAGTCATGTGACGACGGGTGCTTCGAACGATATCGAGAGGGCGACGGAACTTGCCCGGTCGATGGTCTGCGAAAACGGAATCTCGGAGCTAGGCCCGCTGACCTTCGGTAAAAAGGACGAGCAGATCTTCCTTGGCCGCGAGATCAATCAGCATCGCGATTACTCTGAGGACACCGCGATCAAGATCGACTCTGAGGTTAAGAGGATCGTGCAGCAGCAGTACGAATTGGCGCGGTCGATCATCACGGATAACTCTGAGGCGATGGTGAGATTGTCAGAGGCATTGCTTGAGCTGGAAACGCTGGATGGCGTGCAGATCCGCAGAGTTGTTGCGGGGCTTCCGCTTGAGGGTACCGAGCCTGAGCCTAGCACGGACGACGACGGTACTCCGGAGACCGAGGGGTCGGGCGGCCGGTTCAAAAAACCGATACTTCCGCCGATAACGCCGAACAATCCGGCGACGGCATAGGCGAAAGGATAGAGTATGAAGGATGAGGGATGAAGATGAATGATCTTCGTCCCTTATTTCTTTTTTGCATTACGCTTATGTTCCACGTTAAATGTTCTTATGGAATGGCAGACGTCGAGACGGATCATTTCGCTGGAAACGCCGCTGGTGATGGGTATCCTCAACGCAACGCCTGACATCTTTTCCGACGGCGGGCGATTTCTGTCGACAGACGCAGCGTTTGAACGCCTAGCCGCCATGATCGATGAGGGGGCGGACCTGATAGATGTCGGTGGAGAATCCACCCGGCCCGGCAGCGAACGTGTTTCGGCCCATGAAGAGATCTCAAGGGTTGTTCCCGTTATTAGAGCGATCGCGGAGCGATCTGACATCCCCATTTCGATCGACACGAGCAAAAGTGAGGTCGCGGCGGCGGCGGTGGATGCAGGTGCAGAGATCATTAACGATATTTCGGGCCTGAGGTGGGATCCACGGATCGCACGGGTCGCGGCTGAAACCGGTGCCGGGCTGATCCTAATGCACTCCCGCGGAAATTTTGAGGAGATGCATTCGCAGCCGGTCGAAAATATCCTCAATGATGTTACCGAGGGCTTGCGGCGTTCGGCTGTTGAAGCCGTGGCCGCCGGTGTCGATCGCGAGTGCATCTTGCTGGATATCGGGATCGGCTTTGGAAAAACGCCCGAGCAAAACCTTGAACTGATCGCCCGGCTGGGAGAGATAAGAAAGGCATTGCCGGAGTTCGGCATACTCGTCGGCGCATCGCGAAAATCGACCATAGGGCGCGTTACGGGCGAGGAAGTGCCGGAGCGGCGGCTGGCGGGCAGCCTGGCGGCCGCTGCGATCGCCGTCTTTAACCGCGCGAATGTCATCCGGGCACACGATGTTGCGGAAACCGCGCAGGCGGTACGAGTGGCGGATGCCATTCGGCGGGAGCGCGGTGGGCAATCGTCGGCCGATATCTTAGAATAACCAAAGACGTGAAACTTGATCCTGTTCGAAGATCCTCTGTCGCTGCGAAATGCGCTGCATTATGTATCGCGGCTCTGTTCTCTCTCGGTGCAACGGATTGTTACAAGCCGGTGACGAATTCCGGGCTGCCGAAACATATCCGCAGGGTCGCGGTGCCGGCATTTCAGGCCGAGGCTCGCGGGCTGAGGTACAGGGTCGAATCGCGATTTACCGAGGCCGTTACCCGCGAGATCATCCGCCGCGGCAGCGGCCTCCGAGTACAAGGCAACCTCGAGGGTGCAGATGCCGTCATTGAGGGGACGATACGCGACTTCAGTTTTACCGGCGTACTACTCGACCGTGAGGGCCGTGCCCGCGTATACGAGGTAACGATCGTCTCGGCGGTGACGATCCGTGACCTTAAAGAGGACAAGATACTTTTCGATAATCAGAATTTCGTCTTTCGCGATTCGTTCGAGTTTTCCTCCGATCCGCGGTCGTTCTTTAACGAAGAAGACCCAGCCGTCGACCGTATAGCACGGAGCTTTGCGGAATCCGCGGTGTCGGCTTTCATCAACGGCATAGGCGTTCGGGAAGAGAAAAAGTAAACGGGCGGTCAGCCAATGCCCCAGATCCACTTAAACAAATTGCGGGAGCACGCCAGGGAGCGGACGTTTGAGCCCGTTTACGTTCTATTTGGACCCGAGGTCTATCTTCGCGAAACCGCCGCGCGTTTTATCGCGGACCGGGCGTTTGACGAGGGCGAGCTTCGGGATTTCAACGAGGACGTTTTCGATCTGGACCGGGATCCTGCACATATCATTGACGCGTTGTCCGCGGCGCAGCAGCTGCCGATGATGGCTAAGCGGCGCGTGATTAGGATCACGGGCGTGCGGGTCGCGGCAACTTCGAACAGAGATTCGCTTAAAGAGGAACACCTCGACGCGGTCGCAGCCTATTTAACCGCCCCCTCGCCGCACACGATCGTATTGATAAACGCCGATGAGCTGAACGGCAACCGAAAAATGGCGAGCCTTTTGAAGGAGAAGGCCGCGGCCGTGGAGTTTAAGCCCCTTGACGACACCGAGCTGTTCGGATGGGTCCGCAACCGTGCAGAAAAGGAATTGGGCGTAAAGGCGGAGCCGGGAGCGCTAAAGCTGCTGGTCTCGCTCGTGGGTGCCGACCTTCACCGGCTTGCTAATGAGACGGACAAGCTCGCGGCAGCAGCGCATGGCACCGCCGGCATAACCGTCGACCTGGTCGAGGGGCTCGTGGCGAATACACGCGAGGCGAACCATTTTGACCTAACCGACCATCTTGTCGCCGGCCGTCAGCAACAGACGCTGGCGGTGCTCAAAAAGACGCTCGATGACGGCGCGGAACCGCTCGCGCTGCTCGGACTCGTCTCTTACAACCTGCGAAGGATGCTTATCGCCAAGGAGCTGATGTCCTCAGGTGCCCCCACGGATGAGGTCGCAAAGGCCGTCAAGGTCCGGTACAGCGACCGGCAGTCTTTCTTGTCGTCGTCGAGACGGGCGGACGGCGAAAAGCTCCGGCACTGCCTACGGCGGCTCGCCGACGTGGATCTCGCGATAAAGACATCACTCGGCGGGGGCGGGCCAAAAGGTTCGCGGCTGCAGTTCGAAATGCTCTTTTGCGAGATAGCGCTCGCTGAATGATCCCTTAAAAATTTGAATTGTAGGGGCAGCAATTACGGCTGCCCGTTGGCGAGTCGCCCGGGGAGGCAAAGACTCTGGCCGGGCGTTGCCCTGCCCCTACAATATCGTTACGCCCGAGATATTTTCTCCGGCGCGATCCGCGATACTAGATCGGCTCGACGCCTAAGCCGCGGTTAAGATAGTGATAAAGGTCGTTAAAGTCGAGAAGTGCCCGATTCAGGATCAGCGGCAATTGCGGGATATCCGCAGTGTTGATAATGAGATTTAAATTGCGAAGAAATGCGTCGTGCGCGTTCATCGTGGTTCCGTTATCCTCAAGCGAGATGAGGAACAGCCGGCGCCGCTCCGATGAATACATCGCGTTGGCCTTTTGCTGCAGAATGGCGGCACCGCCGTATTCGGCGGCAAAGTCCGGGGAGAACATCACGATCTCGGTCTTTCCCTCGCGCAGGCGTTCGTTCGCCTGTGCCGGGGTTTCCGCAATATAAACTTTGTAGCCCGCACCGGCCAGGACCTTTGCGACCTGGTCGCGTTTGTCCCCGAGGCAAAGCAGCACGCGCCGCGGCTTTTTACCCGCATCATCGTCGCCATCAAGTGCGACCTTACCGGCCTGCAGGGCTCCCAGAAGAGCCTTTAGCGCATTATTGATCTCAAACTCGTTCTCTTTTTCGGCAAATTGCTGTGCGCCTTCTGAAACGGCGGGGGCCGGTTTGTTGTCGGCAAGCTGTTTCACCGCGCCCGCGCCGGGCACCTTCGAATCCTTGTTCGCCCGGAGCATATTTTGGCAACGGGGGCAGCGGACGGTGAAATTGCCGCTCGGCACCTTGGATTCGTCGAGTTGAAGAGAAACTGAGCAATTATCGCAGCGGATTATCATAACGGTGGTAAATGCAGACTATTCGATCATGTCGAGGACCGATGTACCGGGGGTCGGTGCGGACGGGGGAGGCGGTGCGGCGTTAACCGTCGAGATCGGCCGCGCGTTTGAATTGATGTAATCCTCGGTCGAGGAAAGGCCCTTAAGCTGGAGCAGGAGGTTGTTCTTGTTCGTGGCATACGACAGGCCGTCGTCGAGCGTGATGAGCTTTTCCTCGATCATGCCGCGGATGACGCTGTCGAAATCCTGCATTCCGTCGATCTCGCCGTCGCGAATGGCGTCGAGCAAGGTCTTGCCCTCGCTTTCACCCTTTTCAATATACTCGCGGGTACGCGGGTTGGATTTGAGGATCTCGACCGCGGCGATGCGGCCCTTGCCGTCTGCACGCGGGATGAGACGCTGAGAGACGATATAGCGGAAGGTCTGCGCCAGCCTAGTTCGGATGATACGCTCTTCGTTCTTCGGATAAAGTCCGATGATGCGGTCGATCGTTTTCGACGCGTCGATCGTGTGCAGTGTCGAGAGAACGAGGTGTCCCGTCTCGGCGGCCTCGAGCGCGATCTCAGCGGTCTCCAGGTCACGCATCTCGCCGACCAGAATGACTTTCGGTGCCTGGCGGAGGGCAGCTCTAAGAGCCGAGGCAAAATCTTTTGTATCCGCACCGACCTCCCGCTGGTTGATCGTACTCTTCTTGTGGTTATGCAAAAACTCGATCGGGTCTTCGATCGTCACTATGTGATAACTTTTCTGCTCGTTGATCTGGTCGATAATGGCCGCAAGGGTCGAGCTTTTTCCCGAGCCCGTCGGGCCCGTTAAAAGAACGACGCCGTTGCGGATCTCGCAGATGTCCCGAAGCTGTGGCGGGATGCGGAGCGATTCAAAGCTCGGGATGTCATGCGGAATCACACGCATCACGATCGAGTAGGAATTTCGCTGCTGGAAAATATTTACACGAAAGCGGCACTTGCCCGGCAGAGCATAGCTCAGGTCGGCGGTGCGGTATTTCGCCAGCTGCGCCGCGGCCTCCGCGTTGTCGCGGAGAATTGCCATGGCGATCATCTCGGTCTGAAAGGCGGAGAGCCGTCCAAGCCCGAGCGGGGTGGCGGGGTATAGTGTTCCGTTTATCTCGACCTGCGGCTTTTGGCCGCACGAAAAATTCAGGTCGCTGACATTATCGGAAATGAGCAGCATCTGCTCAATAATGGGCGCTACATCAAGCAAGCTCATTTGAAGGAAAACTCCTAAAGAAAGTCAAAGGAAAGGCGGGTAAACCGTCGGAAGGCGTCAGTGCTGGGAACTTCGCCTAAATGATTATTACCGAAAGCGGGGAAGATTGCAAGAACTTTTTTAGCATCGCAAAACAGCGTTGAATAATTCTGAATATGCTCCGGCCGGGCCGCTATCAACATAGAGGTCACTGATGATAGCCGCCGAGGCCGCACCCGCGGCGAGGACGTTACAGATATTTAAGCGGGTAATGCCGCCGATAGCGACGACGGGAATCGGCCCGGCTATTTCGCTAATCTCTCGAAGCAGCTCGATGCCGGTCACGGGATCCGGATCTTCTTTGGTCGAGGTTGGAAAGATCGGCCCGAAGGCAAGGTAATCGATCGGCATCTTAACGGCTTCCCTTACTTGGCCGATATTGTGGGTTGAGAACCCGATGATAGCGTCGGGGCCTAAAAGCCTGCGTGCCGAATCGGGGGTAAGATCTGACTGGCCCAGATGCACACCGGGAGCCTTGAGAGCGACCGCAAGATCGACGCGGTCGTTGATGATCAAGGTGACGCCCGCGTCAACTGCCGCCTCGAGAGCGGACCTCGCCTCCGCATATAGCTGATCGTCCGGTAATTCCTTTTCTCGAAGCTGGATGAACCGGGCCCCGGCCGAGGCGAGCGCACGAACCTGAGCGGCATGATCGGTCCCTGCCAAACGGCGGTCGGTGATCGGATAAACAGGCGGAAGCGGGAGTTTCATTAAACGATGGAGCGGATCATCAGGAGCCCGTCTTCGCCGTCGTTATAGTAACGGGGCAGCCGCTGGACCTCCATATAACCGGCGCGGCGGTAAACGCTTTGGGCGTCTGTGTTCGAAGCTCGCACCTCGAGGGCAACCGTCGTAACCCCTTTTAGACGCAGGACGTGTTCGAGATGTGATAACAACCGATCGGCCAGTCCTCGCCGGCGATGGGCGGGCAGCACGCCGACGGTCGTAACGTGCGCCGCACCGTCAGGGTTAAGCATAACGAAAAGAAAGCCGGCCATCTCGCCCGAGGCGTTATCGATTCGGTAGCCGAGGGTGGCGGCGTCCTCGAGCAGATATGAGAAAGTGTGCTTTGTGTAATTGTCGCCGTTTGGGAAGCACTCGAGATTGACCGCGATCAGCTCTTTGAGATGCTCTTTGACCAGTGGGCGTATCGCGTATCGAGAGGCGGGAGCCGAACCGACAGGCTCACAGCGGCGGGGCGCCGCCGGGGCGAAAAGGCTCCGAATTGCCTGGAGAACTGCCATTTTTACTACACTATCAGCATACAATCGCCGTAACTATAAAAACGATAACGCTCTCGGACCGCATGGCGATACGCCCTCATTATAAGGTCGTGTCCCGCGAAAGCTGAAACCAGAACAAGCAGCGAGCTGCGCGGCAAATGGAAATTCGTAAGCAGGCCGTCGATGGCGCGGAAGCTGTACCCAGGCAGGATCGTTAAATTTGCAAGGCCGTCACCCGCCAAAAACGCGCCTTCGGGTGAGACGACCGTTTCGAGCGTACGAGTGGTTGTCGTCCCAATGGCAATGATTCGGCGGCCCTCCGCCCGAGCATTATTTAGCTGATCCGCGACCTGCGGGGAGACGGAATAACGTTCAGGCAGCACACGGTGTTTGCGAATATCGGTAACCCGGATGGGTTCGAAGGTGCCGTAGCCGACGTGCAGCGTGATCTCGGCCGTTTCTACCCCGCGACTGCGAAGCTCATCCAGAATATCGGGCGTGAAATGAAGTCCGGCGGTCGGTGCGGCTATCGCACCCCGTTCGCGCGCGAAGATAGTTTGGTAGCGATCGCGGTCCGTGTCCGGAGCTGATGGATCGCGTTTGATATAAGGGGGTAGCGGTGTGCGGCCGACGGACTCAAGCACATCAAAAAAATCTCCCGAGTGCCGAAACTCGATCTGAACCTTTCCATTCTGCGGCCGTTCGAGCACCTCGCCTGTGAGGCCGCTGCCGAATTCAACGACCGCTCCGGCACGCAGGCGTTTGGCCGGCCGCGCCAACGCCTCCCAGCGGCCGTCGCCGATCTCATCAGATAGAAACACGTCGACTCGGGCCCCCGTTGGCGTCCTGCCCATCAGCCGAGCCGGAAAGACGCGGGTATTGTTCAGGACGACTATGTCCCCTGCTCGCAAGATTTGCGGCAACTCTTTGAAGCGGCGGTCATCCAATGACCGGGACGAAAGGCCCACGTTCAGCATTCGAGATGCTGAGCGCTCCTCCAGCGGCTTTTCGGCAATAAGCTCTTCCGGTAGATCGAATTCGTAATCGTCGAGAGAATCCATGGATGTGTGTTGTATCAGTACAACTATTCTAATATAATCGCGGCGAAACGAATCCGAGAGCAAGGCGGTAACGAAACTTGAAAATTGAGAGCCATATCATCGCATTTTCGGCCGACTATGGTGCCGATTGTACACAAGAAAGGGGAGGAAATATGAAAAGTTCGATTTTACGGAAAATCTTTTATTCAACTGCCATGGCCGGCCTGGCATTATTAGCTTTGCCGGGTGAAACCGACGCGCAAGGGCGCTATGTTGGCCGTTATTCGAGAGGCGATGTTGACCAGATCATTCGGCGACTGGAAGATTCAGGCGACGAATTTCGCCGTGATTTCAGACAGGCTGTCGACCGCAGTAATCTCAGCGGGTCGCAAAAGCGTGCCTATAGAGATGAAGTAGACAATTTTGAGAATCAAACGGACAGGCTCAGGAGCAATTTTGACCGCGACAATGACTGGTGGCGAAGCCGGAACCAGGTGCAGAACCTGGTCGCCGCGGCACGCCCGCTGAACCAGACGATGAATCGCGTCGCATTTCGCCGACAGCTTGAGCGGCAATGGAACCAGCTCCGCAATAACGTGAACACGCTGGCAGACACCTATGACCTGCCCGGGATCGCCGGCGGCGGCTGGACAGGCGGCGGGGGCGGCAATTGGCCGGGCCCGACCTATCCGGGCGGCGGCGTCGGCGGAACGATCAATCCTCCGAGTTGGGCCCAGGGCACATTTTACGCGACCGGACCGGCCGGCCAGGCGATCATCCTGACTATCTCACCGAACGGCAGCGTAAACGCAAGCGTCGGCCAAAGCATGACCTACGGAACTTTCACCCGCGGGAATATCCTCAATCTCAGTGGTGCGCAGGCACGGGTCACGCGCTCAGGCAACGGGATCATAACCACCCGGATCGATAACGGCGAACGCATTGTATATGGTCGAAATCCGACCGGGCCCGGAGCCGGCGGCAGCAATTGGCCCAATCCCGGATGGGGCGGCGGCAATCAGATCGCACCTCCGACATGGGCACGCGGCAATTTCCGCGGAACCGGCCCGAACGGTACGCGCATCGACCTGACCATTTCGCGTAACGGCGATGTCACTGCACGCATTGGCAGTGCGACGGTTTACGGCTCTTTCACGAGCGGGAACTACCTGACGATCGATGGTGTGGTATCACGCGTTGTCCGTTCGGGCAACGGGCTCTCGACCACGCGTTTGGACAACGGCGAAACGATCTTTTACGCTCGGCGTTAGACCTTTCACCGGCATAAAACAAAAACAGCGTACCCAAATGACGGGTACGCTGTTTTTTATTTAGTTTTTGGAGGCTAGCTTGAACTAACCTCGGTTGAATTATTTATCATAATATCACCCCCAGTGAGAGTGATATTACAGGTTTATGCCTTCCGGAGTCAATATTAATGTGAGCGATAAGAGCTTTTGCTCCTAAAACTCCGAAATCTAAAATCCCAAATCAATATGGTGCCGGAGGTCGGACTCGAACCGACATGGGCGTAAAGCCCGCTAGATTTTGAGTCTAGTGCGTATACCAATTTCGCCACTCCGGCGGCAAACTTCAAATATTACGGTTCGGAGGGCGGAAAATCAAGATGCGATCAGGGGCCTGTGTAAATTCCCGGAAGCGGGATCTCACCGGGAAAACCAAACTCAGCGGCCGCAAACCCTCCGTCGCTGCTCCGCAAGTAGTACCAGACACGAGCCGATGGCCTAAATACAGCAATATCTGCTTTACCGTCGGCGTCAAAGTCGGCCGTTAGGGGCCGGTCCTCAGCGGTGCCAAATCTCACGGCTGAGAACCCCGCGGACGAATTTAACAAATACCAGATGCCCGCCGAGGGGCGATAGACCGCAAGATCAGATCGGCCGTCACCGTCGAAGTCTGCGGTTAAAGGACGGTCGGAAGAGAGTCCGAAAGCGATGTACGAGACTCCCTGGTCCGAGCTTCGGAAGATATACCAGATGCCGTTCGATGGACGATAAACGGCAATATCCGCACGCCCGTCGCCGTCAAGATCCGCGGGAAGAGGGATGTCTTCGCTAACGCCAAACCGGACCGTTTGGGCCGTGGAATCGGAAGATCGATAGATGTGCCATTCGCCGGTCGATGGGCGATAGACAGCGACATCGGCGCGGCCGTCGCCGTCAAAATCGGCGGGCACAGGCCGGTCCTCGGCGACCCCGAAACGCAGCGTCCGGACCGTGCCGTCAGAACTGTTCTCGATCCACCATTCACCCGTCGGAGGGCGATAGACGGCAATATCGGTCCGCCCGTCTCCATCGAAATCTGCGTTGGCGGGAAGGTCATCGGCGGAGCCGAATTGATGTTCCAGAACCTCGCCGGTCGAGCTGTGAACAACGCGAAAGTCTGCACCGGTGCCGTTGCTCAAATTGGCCATGCTCAGGTCCGTCCGCCCGTCACCGTCAAAATCGAATGGGGCCTGGCTAGCCGGTTTGCCGCAAGAGCAAGTATAGCCGTCGGTGACGACGATGTCGTCGAGGTATTGCCCCTCGCGAAACGATCCGATGTCGGTGCTGATGCGCCAGCGAAGCCGCACCGTGCGGCCGGCAGCCGACGGCGGGAGTGCGGCGACGGTCTCGATAAATTCTGATGCCGTGTAAATGCCGCTGCGGCCGCTCCAACCGGGCCGCCCGCCAAGCGGGTTGCTGCAGCAAGTGTCAATCAGCCCATCGTAACCTCCCTCCAGAAAACTCCCGCCCGCAGCCACAATATCCTGCCAATCGCCGCCGTCATATTGGATCTCAAGTACAGCTCCGTCATAGAGCCGGTTGCGTAGAAACGTGGTCTCAAGCTCGTACCAATTTCGGAAAGTGATCAGTGGCGAAGCAGTACCTATCTCGAACGGCGGCGAGACGAGTTCGTTTACTCCCTGCTGATGTGGAGCAGGTGAAAAAACGGAGTTCGCCCCGGATTCAGCCCGTTCAGTGGAGACCCGCCAGAGCTGATGGCCGGTTGTCGATGAAGTTGACCATCCGGCGGGCAGATCCGGTGCCGGCTGGCCATCGAAATTCTCGTCCAGAACGATGTTGGGTTTCCCTGTCCTTATCTTCAACGAAAGCGCGGGCAGCGCCACACCCGACTCGGCCAACTGCAGCACGGGCTCGATCTCAGTCCCGCATTTAACCGATGTAGAAATGGTAAACGTCAGGGTAAGCTTCACTTCGCCGCCCGGCGGCAGATCGCCGAGAGCCTGGGCGGGGCCGGGAGCCTCGATGCCTCCGCCGGCCTGCAGCACGGCCGAGAGCCCGGTCGCCGTGCGGGCGCCATCGTTGCGGAGAACGATCTCGAGCGAAATGGTCTCGCCAGGATCGGCAGAACGATCGAGCTTGCAGCTTTCTGCCGCGATCGAGGTGGATGCCGCAACGATGACCGGAATGGGCTGCAGTGTGAACGACGCATTTTGGGTGCCGGGCACCAAAACGATGGGCAGTGTTGAAGTACTGTAACCCGGAGCCGAGGCGCCGATAAGAGCGTTGCCGGGCCGAACGACCATCGGGCCATACACACCCGCGGCATCTGTCCGGCGTGAGAACTCGCCAAGTCGGACCCGAGCGTTTTCGATGGGCTGGCCGCTCGCGGCGTCGGTGACCGTCCCGCTGACCGAGGCAGTTTCCAAGGGTGAGCACGAATCGAACTTGAAGGCGGCGATATGGGTCAGCCAGCCGAGTTCGCTGAATTGTTGGCTCGCGAGCGTGTAAAAACCGTTCGTCAGCCAAAATGTGCAGCCCTCAAACGGATCAACGGACATCCCGCTGTATTCGCCCCAGCGCCAGCCGAATGCGCGCTGAACGCCGGTCCCTTCGACGATTGTTTGCTCAGGCATCAGCGTGTTCGGCGGTGAGGCCGCCGTTCGGCCGGTGAGATTGACCGAGACCTGCTTTTCGTCCGAGACGAAATTGTATTGCAGAGCGGTGTTGCCCTCGTGATCTTGTGCGGCGGAGCCGATCCAGCGGGAAGATGTGTCGTCGCCGATATCCGCCTGCGAGACGGCTGTGAATTGCCCGCCCGGTTGGCGGTTAAGTTCGTACAGCCGTAATCCGGCCCGATATGCCGCACCGGGTTGAGACGAACGTACTGTCTGGTTGAAGACAAGGGATTCGTGCGTGCCAAAGTCTCGGTAGGCGAGACGATGGGCGATGCGATCGCTTTGAGAATCGAGAAATTCCCCCGGCGGAGGCTGGGCGATATCTGCCCGGCCGAACGGGCTGGCCGGATCGAAAGGGTCGACGGCGATCGGGCTTCCGCCGGCCTCAGTCAGCATTGAATTGTCCGGCTGATCGAAGTCCGTTAGCAGCTCCCACAGTCGGATCGCGTCGGCCGGGTCGCCATACTCGTCGGCGGTGTAAGTTGCGAACAGGGCGGGCGTGCCGGGCAGCGGCGATACGAGTCCGTCCACATCGGCAGGCAGCGCCCCGCGGCGGCGAGTCGGCGAGTCGGTTCCGAGAGCGAAATAAATATAACCCGCCTCAGGGTCGCCGCCCAGCAGTCTGTCGCGATCAAATGCAAAGATGCCGCTCCCAGCGAAGTCAGCACCGAGGAATTCGTCGGTGGTCATCGTGTAAGCATTGCCCCACCGGCCCATCTTCGGGAAATCGTTTACCTTTACGTTCGGCATTACGAATTCATAAGCATAGTAACGGCCGGCCGGATCGCCGGAAACGGAGACCGCGATCATCTGTCGGAATGGCGGATGCGCCGAGCATACCTGGCTGATGACCCAGCGGTCGGCGAACTGGTCGTAGACCACGTTCGGCAGGCCGTCGTTCCGCGGGGCGCAGGTTGTGCCGAGCGCTGAAAAAAGCGTGCTTAATTTGAGAGGTGGTGTGCGGGGAACGCCGCTCTTGTCGTATACACGAAAAAGGGAATTTACCGTTTGAACATAGTCGTTCGGCCCGACGGCACCGATCTGGTCCGCGGGAGCGAAAAGCAGCGAATATATGACCGTATTGTCCTCATTCGACAGCCCGTCGAATGAAAAGCCGTTTCCGAAACCGGTTGTGAATAGTGAGGTTTTGGGCAATGCCGGAAGCTGCGGATCCAGAGACGGCAGAGGTTCCGTGACGGCAAAGGCGACGGCCTTGCGATGCCGGGGGCCATCGACCACGGACTGGGCATGCGCAAACTGAGAATGCAGCATCGCTGCCGCAAAAACAACCAGCGCGGTCAAGAGGTGCCTCATCCTAATTCTGCTGCAAAACAGGGCTAAACTTCGCTCAAAACAACAACTTCGGCGCGGCGGCGAGCTTCATCCAAAAACGCCTCTATCGCGGCGGCCACCCGGTCCTCGGTGATGAGAGCGTTGATCTCGGGACGTTTTTCGTCAAGCGTTGGGAGCAGGAGGTCCGGGAAGCGTCGTCGAAAATCCGGAACAAATATCTCGCGGTAATAGGTCCCTTCGTCTTCTGGGGTTACGACAATAAAGGATCGGAATCGGAAGTCGAGATACTTTTCAATGGCAATTCGCTGGCGAATGATCGCCTCAAAATTGTCGTCGCTCACTGAGCTAAATCCGACCGTTCGGAGCCGTCGCTCAAAATCAGCGGTTGACGGGAAATATGTAAGTATCTCAGCGATCTTCGCAGCGATCTCTGAGTCCGAGGTCGGCGGGCTCGGGATCCGCTGTGCTTCAAGAGCAAAAAGACGTTGGTCGATCAGTATCCGAAGGGCGTTGTTCAGATCGTCCGACGTGGGCGGATCGAGCGGCGTGTTAGGCTGAAGTGCAAGCTGCCATTTCAGGTCCGAAAGCGTTATCAGCTCCGTGTTCACCCCGTCACTTACCGTCGCAACGGTCTTGTCAACCACCTCTTGGGATAGAACCTGAACGTGGAGCAACACTACCCCGACTAAGAGTAGGCAAAATCTTTGATGGGAATGTCCGGTCATCGCTTATAGCAATTTTCACGTTATTCCTGGAGGTAGTCAACACCGCAAGCCGGACGTTTAACTGTTGACAAAAAGGTTTAAACCGTCTTTAATCTTAAGAGGGCGTCTTCCCGCCCGTTCTGCACGTCTCCCTCTCAGTTCGTTCACGCACCTCCGTTAACGACAATTCACCTCAGATCTGATCCAAATGTCGATTCCCTCCGCAGCAAAGCGTGTTACATCCATCGCCTCCTCGCGTGTCGGCCCCGGCCCGGAACCGTCGGCTGAACTAAAGTTCATCTCGGACCTCGGCCGGAAACTGCTGTTTACCGTTCACCCGAAAAAGGTCGCTAGCCGCGTTGCGGATGCGCTGCAGTCATATCTCGGTGCAGATGCTTGTCTGATCGCAGCGGAGCTCGAGAATATCGGGGTCGTCAGCTGTGCCCATGACAAGCGCGGCGAGGTGATGACGGGCTTCCTGAACCGGACCAGGTTTGAAAAATGGTTCGAGCTTCTGCCTCCGCAAGTGGGGTATATCGAGGAATCACCGGCCAGGTTCCTTCTCCAGGGGACGGAACACAGGCTCGAGTATATCTCGCCGCTGCACATAAACGGCGACATCCGCGGCGCGATCGTCGTCGCATTTGCGAGAAAGTTCGAGCTAACGGAGGCGAAAGCTCGGCTGATCGATGCGGCAACGCAGATGGCGGCGATGAGCGTCAACCTCTCGGCGCATTACGAAGCGGCGATCAACAGCTCGATCAACCGTGCGAAAGAGGAACACAGAAGATTTACCGAAGCGGTTCTCGATGCACTGCCGGTGTCCCTTTATGTTGTCGACCGCGATTATCGGATCGTCACGTGGAACAAGCATCGGGAGATCGGGTCGCAGGGGATTCCCAGAGATGCCGCACTGGGGCGAAACGTCTTTAATGTGCTCGCCCGTTATCCCGAAGGAAAAGTTCGCGACGAATTTGAACGTGCATTCTCGACCGGCGAGATCGAACGGATCGAGCAGCAGACCGTCGCTGAGGACGGCTCGACAAAACATTGGGTCGTTAGCAAGGTTCCGATGCGTGACCCCGATTCGGGAGATGTGACGCACGTGATCACGGTGGGCGAGGATGTGACGATGCGGGTCGAGGCGATCCACGCCGTGGGCCGGGCCGAAAAGCTTGCGGCTGTCGGTAGGCTCGCCGCCGGCGTGGTACACGAGATCAATAATCCGCTTGCAACGATCGCCGCCTGCGCCGAGGCTCTCGAGGGCCGCGTCGATGAAGGGGCATTCGCCGGATCCGATGCGGCAGAGGACCTTGAGGAATATCTCGGGCTGATCAAGAGCGAGGCGTTTCGCTGCAAATCGATCACGACCGGGCTGCTTGATTTCAGCCGCATCCGGACCGGTGAGCGTCATCCGGTGGATATCGGCGAGATCCTGCGATCTTCGTCAAACCTCATATCGCATCAGAAGCGTGGTTCGAATATAAGCTTTGAGGTAGAGGTTGAAGACGATATGCCGAAGGTGGTCGCCGACGGCGGACAGATACAGCAGGCGGTGATCGCACTTGCGACTAACGCGATCGATGCCATGCCGCAGGGCGGAACGCTAACGTTCCGCGCATCGGCCAAGGCAAACCGCGTTGCGATCGAGATACAGGATACGGGCGTCGGGATCCCGACCGAGGACCTTTCGAAGATCTTCGAACCGTTCTTTACGACAAAAGAGGTCGGCAAGGGCACGGGGCTCGGGCTGGCGGTGTGCTACGGGATCATTACCGACCACGGCGGCCGCGTCTCTGTCAGGTCCAATCTTGGCAAGGGCACGACGTTCACAATTTACCTCCCGCTGGGCAGGCAAGTAGAAACAAGCTCCCGCAGCGAATAAAAAGGCAATATCATGGCAAAACTACTGGTTGTAGATGACGAAAAGAATCTAAGGCTCGTTATTCAAAAAGAGATGAGCCGCAACGGGCACGAAGCGGACACCGCCGGGGACGGTGAGGCCGCCTGGGAAATGCTTGAAGAGGCGGAATATGATGTGCTTTTGTGCGACATCAATATGCCGCGGCTCGACGGAATGGGCCTGCTCAAGCGGCTCTGTGAAAAGAGCCCGAATCCCCCCGAGGTAATAATGCTGACCGGACAGGGAACCGTCGAGACGGCGATCGAGGCGATGAAGCTCGGTGCCTATGACTACCTTACAAAGCCTTACCGCATCGCGGAACTCAACGCTCTGGTTAGCCAGGCCGCGGAAAAGCGCCAGCTAAAACAGGACAACATCAAGCTGCGGGCGCAGATCGAACGGAGCAAGGGAACGACACCGGAGATCGTCGCCGAATCGCCGCAGATGAAAGAGGTGCTTCGGCTCGCAAAACGCGTTGCCCCGAGCGAGACCTCCGTACTTATCACAGGCGAATCCGGCACCGGCAAAGAGCTTATCGCGCAGGCGATTCACAGATTGAGCCCGCGTGCGGACAAACCGTTTATCGACCTGAACTGTGCCGCATTGCAGGACACGCTGCTTGAATCGGAGCTGTTCGGTTATGAAGCGGGGGCCTTTTCAGGTGCGAGAACCCGGAAGCTTGGCTTGTTTGAATTGGCTGACGGCGGAACGCTCTTTCTGGACGAAATTATGGAAATGCCTCAGCAGCTTCAATCAAAGCTCCTGCGCGCGCTCGAGACCCGGTCGTTCTTCCGCGTCGGCGGTGTGAAAAAGGTCGAGGTCGATGTTCGGCTTGTTGCGGCGACGAATCGCGACCCGCAGCAGGCGATCGCCGAGGGCATCTTTCGAGCAGACCTGATGTACCGGATAAACAGCTTTGAGATCAATATACCCCCGCTTCGCGAGCGTCGGGAGGACATCGTCCCGCTCGCCAAGCATCTGCTGCCGAAGGTCGCCGGACATGATCACCCTGAACTTACAGACAGCGTGGTCGAGGCCTTAAATGGCTATAGCTGGACGGGGAATGTGCGGCAGCTGCGCAATTGCCTGGAGCGGGCCGCATTGCTGGCGGACAACGGTAAGATCACGGTAAAAGAACTGCCGCCCGAGGTCGTTTTCCGAACGGAAAAGGCGACCGTTGCGATGAACTATGGCGGCAACACCGCGGCAGAATCAGGGGCCTCCTCATTCAAAATATCGGCACCGACAAACCTCCGCGATTCTGAAAAGCAGCAGATAATCAATGCCTTGGAAAGGACCGGCTGGCACCGCGGCAAGACCGCGGAACTGCTTGGGATATCCGCATCGACGCTTTACCGCCGGCTGCGGGAATACGAGCTGGATACGCGATAGGGATCAAAGTCCCGCGAGAGCGGTGTCGAGGAAGAGCATTAGTCCGAAACCGACGAACAGCGCCAGCGTAGCGCCGTTCTCAAATCCCGGGCGATGTGTTTCCGGAATTATTTCGTCGCTGACGATGAACAACATCGCGCCGGCCGCGAATGCCAGCGCCCAGGGCAGGACCTGTTCCGAGGCGAGCAGCACCGTCGCACCTACCGCACCGCCAACCACTTCGATCAAGCCGGTGAGAGCCGTCGCAAAGAATGCGTAGGCTTTGGAATACCCCTGCGAATGCAGAGCGACCGCGACCGAGAGCCCCTCGGGCAAATTCTGAAGGCCGATCCCGAGCGTTGCGCCGAGCCCCGTGCCGGCGTCTCCGGTTGAATTTGCGACACCGACAGCCATCCCCTCCGGAAAATTGTGGATCGCGATCGCGATCACAAAAAGCCAGATCTTCCTAAGCCGCCGGCCATCGATGACGCCGTCGTGCCCTTTTTCAAAGTGCTCGTGCGGTACCAGCTCATTGATGCCCCATAGCACAAACCCGCCGATGAAAAGAAAGAGGATGGCACGGAGTACGGCGCTCATCTGGCCGTAGCCAAGGCCGCGGGCGGACTCGATCCCGGGCAGCAATAGCGAGAAAACGGTCGCGGCGAGCATCACGCCCGCCGCAAAACTCAACATGTTGTTGTTGAGCTTTTCGTTTAGGCGCCGGAGAAAAAGCGCGGGAACGGCACCTGCGGTCGTGGCGCCGAAGCCGGCTATAGCGGTCGCAGCAATGGCAGTGAAAAAGATCTCCACAGGCGAATTCTATTTCCGGTTTATCACGTATTTCAGAACGTATTGACGCAGCTTGTCCCGGTGATCGCGTAAATATGCGGCGTGATCCTGGGCGATGCCTTGATTCGGCCGTGCGATCAGAATGTATGCCTCGAGAAGACCCTCTTCATCGAGCTTTTTGAGAACAACAAACTGTGGATTAAGTTTGTTCGGCGCGACCTTGAGTTCCTTCACCATCGTGAGGACAGAGCGGAGCGCGTCTGCTTCTTCCGCGAGGGTGTGGCGATATTGCTCGTTCGGGAACGTCTGCTTAAATTTTTCTTTTTCCCAGAGCGTCCGCGTGGCGGGATAGGCGATCCACGCCATTGAGCCGTCGTCGGCAAGCGGGTTTACATTGATGGTGGTCGATTCTTTACCATCGTCGCCGATCTTTGTCTCTGGAACGTCCAGGCGCGGATGGCCGAGGTTTGTTTCCGTGGCCTCACCCCATTGGATCAGCCCGCCGACCGCCCGTCGATTATAAGGTTCGGTGATGAACGCCTCGATATAGCGGTCACGGGCCTCGTTATATTTTCTCTGCCGCATCAGCGGGGTCGCTGAATATCGGTAGGCCGTTTCGATGTTAGGATCGATCTTGATCGCCTGCTGATACCAGTATTCCGCCTGGTCAAATTCTCCTGCCTGGAGCTTTACGTCGCCTGAGAAAAGTGCGGCGAGGTATAGCTTGGGGTCGAGTTTCAGGGCCAGTTGATAGTAGTCGAATGCATCGTCCCGGCGGCCGCTCACGAATGCGGCCTCGCCCTTTTTCATAAAGGCCTCAGCGGTGGCATTGGCGGAGAAGGCTTCATCCAGGCTGCCGTCGGCGGGGAGCGTGTCAGCGATCTCGGCGATAACAAGAGTGCGGTCGCCCAATTCACGTGCGCGATTGAATGCCTTTTTTGCGGCGATCCGGGCGGCGGTTGCTTCAGCCTCGTTCTCAGTGGCGGCAGCTTTTCCCAAAAGCGCGAAGCCGAGATCTGCGTTGACCTTCGGATCCTTTGACCCGGCATCGACCAATTGCTGGAGCAGAGGAAGTGCCTCGGTCAAACGCGATTCGCTCACCAGTGCGTCGGCCTGTTTGCGAACGGCACTGAGATCTCCGTTCTGAGCGATGGCCGTACCGGCAAAGAAAACGAGTGTGAGGGTGAGGGCAGCCGCACGGGCCGAAAAGCATAAGATACGAACAAACTGCATAAATTACTCCTTTCCGGCGGAAGATAGTGCCGGCACGATAAACAAGAAACGCCGCTCCGAGAGAGGAAGAAGCTCTTCGGAAAACTCACGGCCTAATGACCTGAGGCGATCGCCAAGGGCGGTGCCGCCGAAAAGCAAGAGCTTTCTATTGTTAGCCCACTTAAGAAGCTTTGGCAACTTTCTCTCAAAACCATCCAGGGCTCGGCTTGTGACAAATTTCGCCGACGGCGGCGGTGCCGCCTCTTCGAACTGGCGTGCAATGACGATCGCCCGGTCCGAGAGCCCGAGTTGTTCGATCACGCCCGTCAGAAACGCCGCCTTTTTGGGCTTTGATTCTACAAGTACGGCAGATAGTTTGCTTGAGGCCACAAGACATGGTATCGAGGGGAGCCCCGCTCCACTGCCAACATCGATAAATTCCGCGCCATCGGGCAGATGTCTGACGAGCGAAAGGGATTCCAGTACGTGACGGGTGGCAAATGTTTCCGGAGTGCAGGGAGCGACGAGGTGTAGAAGATCATTGTGCTCCATTACGATCTCGAAATAGTCGGCGAGCCGGTCTCGCCGGGGGTCGTCCAGCCCCATCGAGAATGCCGCCTCATTCCCCTCGAGGGCGGCTATTAACTCGGAGCGCCTAGTCACCTCTTGGCCCCTCCGTTTGTGCGATCTTCACCTCGTACCATTTCAGTATCGGTTGGCTTGTGATGCCGTGGATCAAAGTGAGATGTTCGAACCAGACCCTGCCCTCGACGATATCGACCGTGATGAGGTTAAATCCGAGGGGGCTGACCAGAATGCCAACGACAAGATAAAGCGTCGACGTGGTGAGCGGCAGCCGGCGGATGTACGCGGATGAAAGCGCGACGACCAACAGTAAGGCGCCCGCGAGTCCCATCCAGCCGAGAAAGCTCATAAAGGCTATGATACGCTAAAGTTAACGGGGCGAGCGAATTGTTACTGTGATCGAGAACGGGAAAATGATTGGTGCGGACGAGAAGAATCGAACTTCCACTCTCTTGCGAGAACAGGCTTCTGAGACCTGCGCGTCTACCAGTTCCGCCACGTCCGCACGGGGCAAACATTGAGGATACTAATTCGGGGGCTGGAATTCAAGACTCGCGAGACGAGTGGGACGATGCCCCGGGGAAAAGACGCAAACCCCGCGATTTGCTATATTTGAATGAAATGGCCGTTGATATCAAGCGCAACCTGACGAACCTGAGATCGCGGATAACGCGAGCGGCGAAACGCTCCGGGCGCGATCCCGGCGAGATCAAGCTGATCGCCGTTACCAAGACCCATCCGCCCGCCGCACTCAAAAAGGCATTGGCGGCGAAGGTGACCGCTTTCGGTGAGAACAAGATACAGGAGGCGGAAGAAAAGATCCCCGCCATCGGCGCGAACGCGGTCGAGTGGCACATGGTCGGCCATCTTCAAAAGAACAAGGCCCGGCGGGCGGTGCAGCTCTTTCATATGATCCACTCGGTCGATTCGCCCGAGCTTGCCCACCGGCTCGAACGGATCTGTATCGAGGAAGGCCGAGAGGTTTTGCCGGTATTGGTACAGGTAGACCTTGCGGGTGAGAAGACCAAATCCGGGATCCCGCTTACGCAGCTTCAGCTCATGGTCGAGATGCTGAAGCGTTGCGAGCGGCTGCGGTTTGACGGCCTAATGATCATCCCGCCGCTAACCGAGGATCCCGAGGGATCGCGGGAGTACTTTCGCCGGCTGCGTGAGATCCGCGACCGCCTCCAGGCGGAGGGCGCCTTTGCCGTTACACCCGGCGAGCTGTCGATGGGAATGACGCACGATCTCGAGGTGGCGATCGAAGAGGGTGCGACGATGGTGCGTGTCGGAACGGCGATCTTTGGCGAGCGAAAAAAGAAGTAACCGATGCTTTCGCTGACGATATATCCGATCATCTGGCTGATCGTTTGGGGCGCCTTTCTCGGCTTTCTGGCGATCATGGTGCTGCGGCTGGTGTTCAACTATGCCGATCCGAACCCGTTCGGGGCCGTGGGCCGGTTTGGTTTTAATCTTCGGAAATTTACGGAGCGGTTCGTTTACCCGGCCGCTCGATTTCTCGCCAGGTTTCGGGTGGATATCAGGCTCGCGCCGCTGCTCGTGATATTTAGCGCTCTTGTCCTGACCTATTTCGGGCTGCAAGTGCTGGGGAATATCTTCTTTATCATCGACGGATTGTCGGGGGCGATCACGACCGGCAATGTGATGGCGACCATCGGCTTTATTCTTTACGGCCTGCTCAGCGCACTCGTCCTGTTCATACTCATCCGTTTCATTTCACAATGGTTCGTTTTTGCGTCGAATTCGTTCCTTAGCTTTGTCCGAAAGGTTACCGATCCGATCATTCTGCCGGTGCAGAAACGGATCCCGCCGGTCGGAATGTTTGACCTGTCGGCAATGATCGTCCTGATCGTCATCTTCATTTTGCAGGCGATCGTGATGAGGGTTTTCGTTAATCCATGATCGACATAACGGAGGTCGACGGCGACGCAGTTTTCTCGGTAAAGGCAGTGCCGCGGGCCTCTCGCACTGCCATTGCAGGCGAGTCGGACGGCGCTATACGTATTAGGCTGGCCGCTCCGCCGGTCGACGGTGCCGCCAATGAGGAGCTGGTCAAATTTTTGAGCAAACTCTTCGGGCTTCCTCGATCCGCCATCTCGATCATCAGCGGCGAGGCTTCAAGAACAAAGCGGATACGCGTTCGGGGCGTCAGCGCGGCAGAGGCTCGACGCAGTTTGGCGTGAGAAATCCGGATTTTGTTCGAAAAAGTCGGGCGTGATATATTTGCAGATTCGCAAAACGATTACAGCGCCGGGGCTCCGGCAGACTTCACTTACAGGATAAATTTCAATAAATGTCAGGACATTCCAAATGGCACACTATCAAACATAAGAAGGGTGCCCTCGACGCAAAACGCGGAAAGATCTTCACAAAACTGATCAAAGAGATCACGGTCGCGGCCCGCACCGGCGGCAGCGGTGATGTCGATTCAAACGCTCGGCTCCGCAAAGCGGTCTCAGACGCCAAGGCGCAAAATATGCCGAACGACACCATTGACCGGGCCATCAAGCGCGGAACCGGCGAGCTCGAAGGTGTGGCCTATGACGAGATCACGTATGAGGGTTACGGGCCGAACGGAGTCGCTGTGCTGATCGAGACGATGACCGACAACCGCAACCGGACGGTCGCTGAGCTCAGGCATATCTTTTCGAAGAACGGCGGTAATTTAGGCGAATCGGGTTCAGTCGCGTGGATGTTCGACAAGAAGGGATATATCGTTGTGGACAAGCAGGCCGCCAGCGAGGACGAGCTTTTCGAAATAGCGATCGAAGCGGGCGCCGAAGATGTCCGGGATGACGGCGATGCGTTTGAGATACTGACCGCACCGGAAAATTTTGACGCGGTGCATGAGGCCGTCAAGGCCGCGGGTGTCGAACCGCAAGCCGGCGAGGTGTCGATGATCCCGCAAAATTACATTAAGCTCGAGGGTGCCGAGGCGAAGACGATGATGAAGCTCTATGACGCTCTCGACGACAACGACGATGTGCAAAAGGTCTATGCGAACTTCGACATCGATGAGAGCGAGATCGAATAGATCTTTTGTCTCCTCTGAAGTTCACAGCCCTTTCCGGAGCCCTAAGCCGTGGCTCCCGAGCCCGCTCGTGCGAGCGGGAGGTGGACAATGAAGGTCGCGCCTGTGCCTTCACCGTCGCTTTCAACGGACACTGTACCCTCGTGCATTTCGACAAGATGACGGACGATGGCCAAGCCGAGACCAAGGCCGCCTTTACGATTCGTTGTCGAATTGTGTGCCTGCTTGTAACGGTCGAAGACCTGCGGCAGAAATTCTTTGCTGATGCCGACCCCGGTATCAATGACAGTAAGGCGGGCTTTACCATCTTCGGGTTTTAGCGATACGGTGACCGTTCCGCTTTCCGGGGTAAACTTTACGGCATTGGAAAGAAGGTTGTTGACTATCTGCTGGATCCGCTCGGGGTCGCCGGAAACGATGCCGATCTCTTTTTCGATATCGCTCCTGATCTCGATAGACTTTGCATCCGCGGTCGGCTTTATTGCATCGACCGAACCCTCAACCAGAGGCCCCAGGTCGACATCGGCACGCGCCAGGCTCAACTGGCCGTTCACGATTCGCGTTACATCGAGCAGGTCATCGACAAACTTTGTCTGCATTAGAGCGCTGCGTTCGATCGCGTCCACGGCCCTTACGAAAATATCGTCGTTGTCCTTATTTGTCCGCAGCAGCCGGGCCCAGCCGAGCATTGCATTTAGCGGAGTGCGGAGCTCGTGTGAGAGGACTGCTAGAAAATCGTCCTTCGCCCGGTTTGCTGCCTCTGCCTGCGCCCGGGCCTCCTGCTCACGGATGTGATTAACACGCTCGTTTTCCAGCAGCCGCTGCTGGATCGCATAGCGAACGGAGCGTTCCAGGGCCGCCGGGCTGATCTGGCCCTTGACGAGATAATCAGAGGCACCCGCAACGGTGGCCATCCGGTCAACCTCAACATCTCCCTGGCCGGTAAGGAGGATCATTGGACAGTTAAAGCCCCTAGCGCGGAGCTCGGACATCAGCTCGATTCCGTCGTGCTCGCCTAGGCGATAGTCCAGGAGGCAAATGTCGTAGCAGTCGGTGTTTTCAAGGCTGAGAGCGTCGTCGAATGAGCGCACCCACTCGAGCTCATACCCATCGCCGGCGATCTCCTCGAAAAGATCTTTGGCGAGTAGGAAGTCGTCCTCATCATCCTCAACAAGGAGGACCTTTATAGGTTTTTCACCCCTTTGATAAATCATGCGTTCGAGGGAATACTAATCGGGAAGTTCTACAAATTCAACCCAATAATCTCCGAGTGCCCTCATCAGTTCTACCAGGCGGTCGAAGGTGACGGGCTTGGTAATGAAGGAACTCGCACCGAAATCATAGCTGCGAAAGATGTCTTCTTCAGCCTTTGACGTGGTCATTACAACGATCGGAATACGACGCAGGTCTGGGTCGCTCTTGATCTCTTTCAGGGCTTCACGGCCGTCCTTTTTCGGCATGTTGAGGTCAAGCAGAATGAGGCCCGGGCGCGGTGCGTCCGCGTCCGCAAACTTTCCGCGCCGCGTCAGGTTATCCATCAGTTACTCGCCGTGCTCAACAAAGCGAAGTTGGT
>JAEWBM010000175.1 GCA_023391155.1 Acidobacteriota bacterium | reverse complement strand
CAAACTTTCCGCGCCGCTTCAGGTAATCCATCAGTTCCTCGCCGTCCTCAACAAAGCGAAGTTCGTTCAGAACCCTGCTTTCGGCAAGAGCGTCTCTTGTAAGCATCCGGTCGTCAGCGTCATCGTCGGCCATAAGTATCACGATCGGCTGGCCCATCTTTTTCATCATTTAGTCTCCTTGATCCTTCTCGTCAGCCTGCTTGATCGGCAGAACCGCAATAAATGTTGACCCCTTGCCCTGGACGCTGGTTGCGCTTAGTGAACCGTGGTGGCGTTCCACGATCTTTCGACAAACAGCCAGGCCGATGCCTGTACCTTCATATTCTCCGCGGCCGTGTAAGCGTTGAAAGGGAGTAAAAATCCGATCCAAATATTTTTCGTCAAAGCCGATCCCGTTATCTTCGACAGAAATGCGAGTAAATTGCGTTTGCGAGGTGTCGTCGGAGCGATCGGCCGCCTCGGTGAATGCCTCTGATCTTATTATAACAACAGGATCGACCTCGGGGCGGTGAAATTTTAACGCATTTGCGATCAGATTCTGAAATAGCTGACGCATTTGGAGCGGATCTGCATCGATCGTCGGCAGGCCGGCAACCTCTACCCGGCCGTTAGTTTTCTGAATAAGGGTTTCAAGATCGTCGATCACCTCGGTACAGATCTCGTTAAGGTCCGTGGGAATAAACGGCTGAGCTTTGGTCGTGACGCGCGAAAACGTGAGCAGGTCATTGATCAATGTATGCATGCGGCCGGCGGCATTCTGCATTCGATCAAGGTAATCGAGCCCGCGTTCATCGAACTTCGGCCCCTGGACGCTCTTGAGCCTGTCGCCGAACGCCTGGATCTTGCGAAGCGGCTCCTGCAGATCATGCGAGGCTACGTAGGCGAAATCCTGCAGCTCCCGATTGCTGCGTTCGAGTTCTATGTTCGCTGAGTTCAGCTCCGCGGTCCGCTCGATAACGCGTTGCTCGAGCTGTTCGTGAGCAGCCCTCAGCTCTTCTTCAGCTTTTTGCCGGGCGGCGAAATCGCGCCTCAACAAAAAGAAGACGGCGACGAGCAGTAGCATGACGGCAAGATTCGCCGCGATGAATGTCAGGATCGAGTTTCGGCTGCTGTCGGCAGATTCGGCGACACGTTGCGAAAGCCGCCTCTGTTCGGCTTCCTCAAATTCCTGCACGAGCGATCGGATGCGGTCCATCTCGCCACGGCCTTTTTCGAGAAGCGCCCGCTGAACAAGGGCCTCACGCCCCTCGTTTCGCAACACATCGATATTCGCCGCCAAGGTTTGAAGCCTTGCTTTGATCGCATCTTCGATTGCGGGGATCCGTTCCAACTGGCGCGGGTCGTCGGTCTTTAACTCTTTAAGATCAGCGACAAGGCCCTCGACCCTTCCGATAGCTGCGTTATACGGTCCCAGGAATTGTTCGTTGCCCGTCAACAAATAGCCGCGCTGTCCCGTCTCAGCGTCCTTGATGACGGAAATCAGCGATTCCACATCGCGGATCGCCTCGTGGGTCTCGAGCACGCGCTCATTGTTCCGGATCAAGGTATTCGCGGACCTAAAAGAGATCACCGCGTTCGCGACGGTGAAAATGAGCGCAGCGATAAACCCCAGGAGTAGAGTTGAACCGGTTCTTTGGGACATAAAACAATATTTTCGCAGACGGCTGCAGGGAATTCCAGAGCCGGACGCAGGTATTTTCAACGTCCTATCATTCGATCATCGGCCGAATCGTGCGGCGGAACGGGCCCGCGCACGCGCCGCGACCTCGTCCCGGTCTCGGGGCGGTGCCATCGTCACCAGCGAATTGAGCATTTCCTGGGCCGCAGCGGCGACGCGTTCAACGGCAAGCTCAAACGCCTCGCGGTTCGCTGCCGAGGGTTTGTTCATTCCGGAAAGCTTTCGCACAAATTGCAGCGCTGAGGCGTTGACCTCATCAGAGGTTGCAGGCGGATCGAAATTAAAGAGAGTTTTGATGTTTCTGCACATAGTCCGTCTAGTTTGTTGCCGCGGCGATCTCGGCCATCCACCCGGCGGCAACCCGTGCCGCCTCATCGAAAGCATCGTCTTCGCCCTTTCGCGAACGTTTCAATATCTTGTAGCTATGGTCTGCGGTATCGATCAGATGGAGTGTCGCATCGGAAAGATCGGCGACGGTCGGTCCAAGAAGATCGAGTTCCGCCAGAGCGTCGCGGGTACCCGAGAGAAAAAGCATCGGCACGGACACGCTGCTAAGGTGCACGGCCCGCTCAGTGCCCGCCTTGCCGGCCGGGTGAAGCGGAAAGCCGAAAAAGACCAATCCCTCAACGCCCGCCAAAGGCGATTCGGATGCTGCGGTCGAGGTCATCCGGCCGCTGAACGAATGGCCGCCGGCGAAAAGCTTCAGGCCGGGAGCATCGTCACGTGCCGCCGCGACAGCCGACCTGACAGTGGCGACACAGGTCGCATTTGAGTTTCGTCCGCCGCCCTTTTCAGAGTAAGGAAAATTGTAACGGAAGGTTGCAACGCCGCGGCCCGCGAGTCGCTCGGCAAGCGTACTGACGAGCGGCGACCGCATATTGGAACTCGCCCCGTGGCCGAGGACGAGCAGTTGGCCGGCCTGCTCCGGCACGGTCAAAATTGCCGAAACCTCTCCCTTATCGGGCGTCGCGATAAATTTGATCTCTTTTGTCTCGGACTTCAATTTTCCAATTTGGCGTCGAGAGTGATCTCGGCAGCGGCGAGCACCTTTGAAACCGGGCAATTTTCTTTCGCGGCGGTGGCGATCGTCTGAAACTCATCATCAGTGATCTCAGGGATACGAGCCACTGTGACCAGATCGATTCGAGGGATGGCAAAGGCATCGCCTTGTTTCTCCAGATGGACCGACGCTTTCGTCTCGATCTTCTCAGGGTTGTGCCCCGCCTTCCCCAATGCGGCCGAAAGGGCCATTGAAAAACAGCCGGCATGTGCCGCGGCGATCAACTCTTCGGGGTTGGTGGCCTTTGTATCGTCCCCAAAACGTGAGTTGAAGGAATAAGCCCCCTCATAGGCACCGCTGCCCAAACTCATTGTCCCCTTACCGTCGGTAACGGATCCCTGCCACCGCGCTTCGGATGTTCGTTTGATCGCCATTCTTAGTGTCTCCTTTTAATAAGTGTAGCACTGTTGTACCGCAATTTTGACGGTAATGTCTTCCAGCCGACACAGTTAGTTTGCGGAAGCAACTAAAATCACAGGCTATCGACTATGACCAGGGATCACGAAAACGTGAATAAAAGGAGGAGAAAATGAGCGTGGATATTTTTAAGGAAAAGGGTGTACCGCTGGAGAAGCAGAGTTTCACCTGGCGTGAATTAGTCCAGGCCCCGACGAGCAAACTGGACGACGATGCCTTTACGCGGGTACGCATCATTCTGATGAACGGCCTTGAGGCCGAGACAATAAGGTTTTCACACGCATGTGCGCGGATGAATAAGGACCTGCAGGAGCCGCTCGCTCGTGCCCGCAGAGTTGATCAGCACCAGCAGACGCTGGTCAACTGGCTGTTGCCTGCAGACCTCTCACCGCTCGAAACGACACTCGGTTTCGAGCAGGTGGCGATCGAGGTGACGGCCAGCGTGGCGGAGCGCGAGCCGGACCCGTACATGGCACAAGTTTACCGTTTTGGCTTGCTCGAAGACTTTGATCACATGTATAGGTTCGCTGCCCTCTACGACCGGATGGCCGGCGGTGACGCGAACAACATTCTGCAGAGCTACACCGACATAATGCCCGGACGGCCGACCGAGGTAGAGCATCGCGATCCGGCGGACGACCTGCGAAACCATTATGAAAAGAACACGGCGGAGCCGCTGACGAAGCTGCATGCGGTGACGATCATGGCAGCCGAAAATCAGACCCATGATTACTACATGACGATCGGGCCGATGTTTGCCGACCCGGTCGCTCGCCAGTTGTATGCCGAGATCGCATCTATTGAAGAGCAGCACACGACGCAATATGAATCCATCATCGACCCCAACGAAACCTGGATCGAAAAGTGGATGATGCACGAGGCAATGGAAGCGTATAACTATATGAGCTGTGCGCAATACGAGACGAACCCCCGCATCAAAGAGATCTGGGAGCGGTTTACCGATTATGAACTCGGCCAGCTCCATTTTGCGATGGATGTTTTTAAAAAGGTCGAAAACCGGGACCCGGCCGAAGTGCTGCCTGAGAGTCTGCCGGAGCCGATCGATTTCAGCAGCCATCGCGAATTTGTTAGAGAGACCTTAGAACAAGAGGTCGATCTGCGAGCATCAGGCCCGGATTTTGTAAACAAATCGGAAGAGCCCGAGCGTTCGATCGCATATCGAGAGCAAATGAATTCCGACGGATCCCCAAGCGAGACGGTCGCAGCCGGTTATAAGTGGATGCCGGGAACGGAATTGGCAAAGGCCGCCGCGGGCAAGTAAGTAAGTAAGGAGGATGTAATGCAATCAACCGAACGAAAGAGAACCGAGGTCAATGAGGAAGGAAATTTGACCGGTGTCCAGACCGCGCCGAAACTGGCGGAAGAGTTGATCGAGGGTGCGGCGAAAGCCAAGCCGAGCAGCAAGGGCGGCCCGGAAGTGGCGAACGAAGAGCGGGCGGTCTATATCGGCGAAGGTTTCCCGATCGGGTCAATGCCCGGGCTTTCGGCTGCTCAAGAGAGCGAGGCGAGCGACAAGGCAGTTTCAATGGCTGTGTTCTTGGACAAGCTCAGCGAGCGACTCGCCTTTGAAAGAATGGGGACTCGGCTATATGACGGGCTGATCAATAAGGTCGAGACGCTCGACCCGAAGAGTACTGCCCCGAGCCTTGATGAGCTCAAGGAGATCCGGGACGAGGAGCATCGCCACTTTCTACTCTTAAATGAGGCGGTAACCGACTTGGGCGGTGATCCGACGGTAATGAGCCCCTGCGCGGACGTCGCGAGCGTGGCATCGCATGGCATTATGCAGGTAATTATGGATCCGCGAACGACCGTGACCCAATGCCTTGATGCTATCCTAACGGCCGAACTAACGGACAATGCCGGATGGGAAATGCTCATCGATCTTGCCGACGACCTTGGACATCCCGATCTGGCTGAGAAGTTCAAGGAAGCGCTCGAACACGAGGAACGGCATCTGGTGAATGTAAAAACCTGGTTAAGCGGAAAGATCGCCGCCCAAGCCGCAGCCTGACCGGATCGATCCGGGCAGTGGTCTTACCTGCCCGGGTCAAAATTCTTCTTCAATCTTTGCCAGACCTCAAAGTATTCGTGCTGAAGCTCAGATGTTTCCATCGCATATTTAGTCGGGCGAATGATATATCGCGATTCGAACATAAAGGCGAGAGTGCCTTCGAGTTTCTGCGGCTTCAGGTCGGCGTTGGAGGCCTTTTCGAATGCGTCGAGATCCGGCCCGTGGGCGGACATTTGATTGTGGAGCGAACCGCCCCCGGGTACGAAGCCTTCTTCTTTGGCATCATACTGGCCATAGATGAGGCCCATATACTCGCTCATCGTATTGCGGTGATACCACGGCGGGCGGAAGGTGTCTTCCATCACCAGCCATCGGTCGGGAAAGATCACGAAATCGCAATTCGCAACGCCCGCTTCGCCCGAAGGGCTGGTCATCACCGTAAAGATCGACGGGTCGGGATGATCGAAAGAGATCGAGCCGATCGTGTTAAATCGGCGCAGGTCGTACTTGTAAGGCGCGTAGTTTCCGTGCCAGGCGACGACGTCGAGGGGTGAGTGATCGATCTCGCATGACCACAGATTTCCCCCGAATTTTGCGACCTGCTGCATCGGCCCCTCGCGGTCCTCGAACCAGGCGACCGGCGTCTCAAAATCGCGCGGGTTCGCAAGGCCGTTGGCACCGATCGGGCCGAGGTCCGGCAATCGAAACTGGGCCCCATAGTTTTCACAGATGTAACCGCGAGCTGCCTTTGGATTTTCCGATGTCACGATGTCCACTCTACACCTCAGTCCACGAGGCAGGCAGCAGACCTCGCCCGGCGAGACCTCGATCACGCCGAGCTCGGTGTAGATCACAAGGTTTCCCATCTCGGGGACTATCAGCATCTCGCCGTCGGCGTTGTAGAAGAATCGGTCGGCCATATCCGCATTGCACGCGTAGATATGCACCGCGATGCCCGCCTGTGAAAAGTGGTCGCCGTTGCCGGCGATGGTCGTGATGCCGTCGACGAAATCCGTAGGCTTTTCCGGGATCGGCAGCGGATCCCATCGAAGCTGATTCGGCGTCGTGACCACCTCATCAAAAGGCGAGGAGCGAAACAGCCCCGCGTCGATCTGCTCGAACGGTCTGTGCATAACGCTCGGCCGTATCCGATATGTCCACGTGCGCTTATTCCCTGTGCGCGGCACCGTAAAGGCCGTGCCCGAAAACTGCTCGGCATAAAGACCAAGCGGCGCCCTTTGCGGCGAATTTCGCCCCACGGGCAAGGCCCCCTCGACCGCCTCAGTCGCGAATTCGTTCCCGAAACCGGATTGGTATATTAGATCCATAGGTCGATTTTGCCACGAATTGCACGAATTGCACGAATTATTGGAAAACAGATTCACGCCGACTACGGACTTTCATATAGTCTAGCCGCATTTTGCAGACGTCGATGCCGGGGCCGAAGCCGTTAGGCGTGTGTTCGGTCAACTCGAAGCCAAACTTTTCGTAGAAACCGCGGGTGTGCTGCGACGTGCTGATGACGAGCGGGAGATCGCCGAATTGTTCATGTGCCTGGCCGATACGAAACTCAGTCAGTTGTGTACCGAGGCCGGTACCTAGCAGATCGTTGCGGACCATTCCCCAACAGAGCGAGACGGTTTCGCCGTCGCTGTTTGCCGCAAAACCGCCGGCAGCGACCACCTCGTCGTTGAGCTCGATCACGAAATACAGATCCGCAAAATCGCGGAGAAACTCTCGCAATCCTGACTCTTCGTCCGGTCCGAAATATTTTGGGATGTTCGATCGAAAGATCGCGATGACCGGTTCAAGGTCGGATGGTTTATATGCACGAATGGTCATTAGGGCGCGATATCGAAATGCAGAACATCTTCGCGTGTGCCGAGGGATTCGTACAGCTTGATCGCAGGTTCGTCACCATGGTCGGCCTGAACATAAATGACCCACGCTCCTCGCTCTCGGGCGATCTCGCGGAGCTTTTCGATCAGGCCCGTCGCTATACCCCGGCGGCGGTACGCCTCATCAACCGCCAGGTCGTAGATATAGATCTCGCTGCGCTCCTGCTCAAACTTCCGCAGCACATACGCAACAAGCCCGCCCACCACCTTGTCGTCAGCAACGGCGACGAGCGGGATGAAGTCCTCACGCGCGAGCAAGCCCTCCAGATATTCATCGGACGGAATCGCGGACTGATACGATTCATGATCCTCAAATGCCTCGGCAAACAGTATCGACAACTGTTTGAGCGTTTCGCTGTCAGCGCGTTCATGGGTAGTCATACCAAAGATAACTGATCAGGGAATTAGCCCGGCTTCACGCATCACCTTTTGCTCGTCGTCATGAGAGATATAAAAGACCACCTTTGGCCCCGTGCCCGGGTCGAAGAGGAAATATGTGATGTAGAACCTGAAATCAAGCGGCCTGCCCCGTTCCCTTTCGAAGATCATCTCCCAATGAACTTTGGCCATCGTGTAACGATCGTCGAGCGGCGTCTCGGCGATATCAAGAACCTTGGCGGATCGAAAACCGATGTGCCGGAAGAACTCGGCGCGTTGGGGGATCGCCTCACGAAATGCTTCGTCGTTTCGAATCGACACCACCCCGTTGGGGTCGGCTCCCATAAATTGATCCGTGTACTGAGCGACAACAAGGTCGGGGTCGAAATTATTCGCACCCTTTTCATACTCCTCAAAGAAACGTTCGATGTTGGTCATCTTTCAGCTCAAGGATTCACTTCGACTCCACGATCTGAAGTATTCCCAGGAATAACCCCATCGTCTATAGGTCGTCGAGAGAATAATGTTTTAGGTAGAAAACGCCGGCAGTGACCATCACAAAAAAACATGAGCAAGGAAATCAGCGGTTTCATAGCCCAACGATTTTATCATGAGCCTCGTGGATGTCGAGAAATGCTGGGTCCACCGTGAATCGATCATAAAAAAGCAAAAAGCGGCCGATCAGAGCCGCTTTCTATACGCAAGGTTAATCGGGCAATTTAATCGTCAATTTTCCAACTGATCTGAAATTCGATCTCTTCCGTTCCGTCACCTCTCTCGTGCTCGATGCTGACGACGGCGCCTTTCGGGACACGAATTCGTTCGTTGGCGATCTGTATGACGAATTGCTCGCCTTTCTCCAGGTCGTCGGCGAATCTACGGATCTTGCTGATAAACGACTTTACGGGATACTTTTTGGTTATGTCTCGTGCTTCTGCCATATTTCTTTTATTTTGATCCGGTTAATCAACGATTACAGATTCCCTCGCCGCCGCTGTTCTTCCTCGATCGAAACGAACAACGCCTTAAAATTGCCCTTGCCAAAGCCCTTGCAGCCCTTGCGCTGAAGGATCTCGTAGAAGACGGTCGGGCGGTCTTCGACCGGCTTGGTAAATATTTGCAACAGGTAACCCTCGTCATCGCGATCGACCAGGATGCCAAGCCGCTTAAGGTCCTCGATGCTCTCTTCGATCTCGCCGACACGTGCCGGGATCTCGTCGTAATAGGTGTCGGGCACTCGAAGAAATTCGATGCCGTTCGCTTGCAGCTTCCCGACCGTCTCGAGAATGTCCTTGCATAGCAGCGCGACGTGCTGTGCGCCGGCCGAGCGGTAAAAGTCGATGTATTCCTGGATCTGCGATTTCCCGCCCTTGCCCTCTGCGGGCTCGTTGATCGGGAACTTGATGTTATGGCCGCCGTCGCTCATCACGATCGACATCAGGGCAGAATACTCGGTCGAGATGTCCTTGTCGTCGAACGTGATATAGCGTTCAAAGCCCATTACGTCGCGATAAAAATCGCACCAATGGTTCATCTTCCCGAGCTCGACGTTTCCGACTATGTGGTCTACAAGCACAATGCCAACGTCCTCACCGGGCACGAGCTGCTCGGTAAATCCGGGAAGGAAGGCACCCGAATAGGCATAGACTCGCTCTTGCTGAGCGGCCGTCGCCGCACCATCAGCGGTTGCGCTGACACGCTCACTCACATTTGCGTTTTTGCCCGAATCGTAAGAATAGAATGAGTGGATCGTATCGCCGTATGTCGCGATCGCGGCGTGGCGCACCGTTCCGCTGTCGTCGCTCAGATCGCGGGGCTCGATGATGCCCTTCGCACCGCGTTTAACCGCTTCATTATAAGCGAGGTCGGCATCATCGACCTGGAACGCGATGTCCCGCACACCGTCGCCGTGCAGTTTGATGTGCTCGGCTGCGGGATGTTCGGGCGTGAGCGGCGTGGTCAGCATAAAGTTGACCCGGTTCTGCCGCAGGATATAGCTCGTCACCTCGCGATCACCCGTTTCAAGGCCGCGATAGGCCACCCGCGAAAATCCGAATGCCTTGCGGTAATAAAACTCCGCCTGCTTGGCATTGCCGACGTAAAACTCAACGTGATGTATCTTTTTTAGTCCCAGAGGATTCTTTTCTTCTGTCATGATTTTTTTTCCATACAAGGTGTCCTAAATATCACTTTTCCCGCCAAATGATGAACGCATTGTCCAGCCGTTCCATCCCGATCTTCGGGTAATATTCCAAGGCAGTTGGAACCGAAAGCAGCAGCACCATGGATTCTTCGCCCGCGGCCTCTTTTGTCAATTGCACCAGCTTACGGCCGATGCCGAATTTCTGATGCGTGGTGGCGACCGCAAGATCGGCCAGATAGCAACTCCACGCGCCGTCGGTTATCGATCGCGATATGCCGACCAGCGTGCCCGCCTCACGAGCTGTTACTATGAGGTTTGAGCCCGCGAGCATTCGCTCGATCCTCGGGGCGTCGTCGATCGGCCTCGGAAGCCCGGCATCCCGATAGAGTTCTATGGCCTCGGTTACCTCGACCGGAGCGTTTAACTTGTATTCTATCATCCGCCGCTAGCCCAATCTCGAGATGTACTTTCGCGTCACTTCTTTCAGCTCGGCGTACGACGGGATCACATATAGCACCGGCTGCATATCGCTGTATGTATAATCGTGGCTGATCACCTGCTCCAGATGGAAAGGCCGGCGTTCGACCTCATCGGAAAACGCATGCTCTAGTTCGCCATAGCTCGAGAGCAGCCCCGCGCCATATGCCTTGATGTCGCCCTCGTGCTCGACCAGGCCAAACTCGACTGTGAACCAATACAGCCGCCCAAGTTCCTCGATCTGTTTGTCGGTCGCGATCCGCGCACCGTGGCCGATAAATTGCGAAAAATCGGCAAAGTTCGGATTTGTGAACATCGGTATATGCCCGATCGCCTCGTGAACGATGTCGGGCTCTGGCGTGTATTCCGGCCTCGAGTGATGGCGAATATATTGCGTGCACAGCATCGTGCGATACGACAGCCACGAGAGAAAGCCGCGCGTCTCGACCAGGCCCTCTATTGGCGCCAGCCTGAAATTTGAAAGCTCTTTGAGCCGGCGGTTCATCTCTGTCAGTTGGGGAATTCGGTCGTTCGATATCCCGAGATCTTTCTTCGCTCTTAGATAAAACGGGCTCGCATATTTCTGCTGAAGCTCCTCAAGCCGGCCCGCCACGTGCCGCCAAACGCCCTGCTCCTCTTCCGTATAGTCGACGTCGGTGATCTCGCCCGTCTCGCGGAACCGCTTTGCCAGACTCGCGATGTAGTCTCGGCGCATTCGATACTCTTCGTCGCTCGCACCGGGATGGTCCAGCTCAAGCTGGTTGATATCCTCAAACTCCAGATCGCGGAATGTCGGCAGATCCGCGTCCGTGACATGAAAATTCTCAAGCGGAAAAGCGGGCTCCTTTGTCGTGGCGGTTTCAGATGGCATAGATCTAGCAGCTCCTTTCATAAAGTATGATGCTGGGAGAGATCGTGAGGTTATCCGTGAATAATCTATTCTAATAGATGTGAGAAGCGTTTTGAATGGGCATTATTCTGAAGAATCGTCGAATGACTTTAAAAAATTAAGCCCGAGCGATATTCTGCTTAACGGTAATGCGAACGTATTAGAGATGGATGCGATCGATAAGAGAATTCTGGCAGAGTTGCAAGCGGACGCTCGGATGAGCTATGCCCAACTTGGCCGCAAGGTTGGCCTCACGACGCCCGCGGTTATCGAGCGGGTGAGAAAGCTGGAAGACGCCGGTATCATCACCGGTTACCGGGCTGAGGTTGATGCCTCTAAGGTGGGATTTCCGATTACCGCTTTTGTACGGATGAGCATTACCGGTGTGGATTATAGCCACATTATTCAGGTCGCGAAGAGTTCGAGCGAGGTCCTGGAATGCCACCGCGGTACGGGCGGTGATTCCTTTATAATGAAGCTCGCGGTCTCGTCGGTCGAACACCTTCAGGAGGTGATCGACCGGCTGACCCCGTACGGCATCACCACGACGACCATCGTGCTATCGTCACCTGTAAGAAGAAAAGCGATCGAGCTTTAACGGCGGCGCTTATCAACGGTCGGCGGCCGCGGCCTTAGGCTCCCTCAGGATCTTCTCCATCTTTTTCCCCTTTGCCAGCTCGTCTACCAGCTTATCGAGGTAACGTGCCTTCTGGGTAAGCGGATTGGTTATCTCCTCGACGCGGTATCCGCAGATAACGCCGGTGATCAGGTCCGCGTTCGGATTGACCTTCGCCTTTTGGAAAAAGGTCTCGAAGTCGACCTTATCGTCGATCATCTTCTGCAGTTTTTTGTCGTCGTAGCCTGTAAGCCACTCGATTACCTGGTCCAGTTCTTCTTTGGTCCGACCTTTCTTTTCGACTTTAGTGACGTAATGCGGATAAACCGAGGCGAAGCTCATCTTCGCGATCCGCTCATCGTGATGGCTTGTGTCTGTCATATGATTTGTCCCTTGTAGCAAGCTACTTTATGCGCTCCAACTTTCCTTTCCGCTTGATCAGATTCTTATAGTCCCACTGAATATCGCGAGCTTTCTCGAGCCAACGGTTGACCTCATCAATATCGATCGCTGCGGGAGACGTATAAACGATCGAGGCGTCCTTGAATTTTCCCGTGCCGGGTTTTAAGGACGCTTCGCCGAAATCGGCACCGCTCCAGAACATCAGTCGGATCCCGGCCTTCAGTTTGCTATAGCCGACGATCGGGTTTCCCTCAAGAAACCAGACCGGGTGGCGGTGCCAGATCTTGTTTTCCGCCTCCGGCAGCTTTGATGAGATCGTCGTCGCCAGTTGGCCGCAGATCTCCTGCTCCGCCGCGGATAGGCCGGCATTGTATTCCTTTGTGCCCCCAGCGATCATCCCGCATCTACCGCTTTCGCTTTCGCGGCTCGGTCGTCTTCCCGTCAAATTCCTCGTCGTTCGCCTCGGCCTCTTCTTTGGTCTTGCGGACGATCTGATCCTTGTGGTGCGGCGGCGAATAAATGGTGTAAAGCTTTAGTTCGTCTGTCGCCGACGTGTTGATGACGATGTGCTTGGCCCCGGCCGGAATGACCACCGCATCGCCGTCCTTGACCGTATATTTGTTGCCGTCGATCTCGACCCGGCCCTTTCCGCCCTCGAACCGGATGAACTGGTCATTCTCGCCGTGGATCTCCTCGCCGATGTCCTGTTTCGGTTTGATAGCCATCAGTACCAACTGGCTGTGCGCAGATGTGTAAAGCACCTTGCGGAAATTCTTGTTCTTTTCCGTCTCGCGTTCAATGTTTGTTTTATATCCCTTCATGTTCGTTTCTCCTTTGTAATGTGATCGTCCGATCAAGATGCAGCAACATGTTCTGTACTCCAAGCCACATTGCTGCGCAGCCGCATAATAGTTCGCTCTAAGCCGATGACCTCAAACACCGAGAGCATCGACGGGCCGACAGCTACACCTGTCAGCATTGTCCGCGCGCCGTTCATTATCACGCCCAGCTTGGTCCCTTTTTCCTGGGTAAATTCCTTCACGACGTGTTCAATATGCTCTTCGACAAAGGGCTTTGCCGCGCCTGATGACGGGTCGACCACATCGCCGAATTCACTCTCAAATCGTTCAGCAAGTTTCGGAAGCCAGTTCTTCAGCTCGGGGTGCTTGACCAGGTTCTTCGCAACGGCCGCCGGGTCGAAATCAAAGTCCTCGCTAAAGTAGGCCCGCCCCTGCGAAGAAAAATCCTTGAGCGTGAAAAACCGCTGGCGGATCAGATCGACCGTGTAGATGTACCAGTCGCGCGAGCCGACCTCGCGCGGTTCCAGCGCGACGGTCGAGGGCCTGCCGTCCGGCCCCATGTCTGCGGTCGAGGGGATGTCGGCGGCCAGGGCGACCCCGTCCGAGTCATACTCCTCACGCCAAAGCTTTGCGGCGCGCAGCTCGTCCTTGACCAGCGGCAGCAACTCCGCAAGCGGCATCGTCCGGATGTACTCAGCGTTCATCCATATCGCCTTGTCGTCGGTCCATTTTCGCGGATCGTCGGGATGGAAATTGAATACCGCATTAGAACGATGAATGCCGTCGAGCGAAAATTTCTCGATCAACTCATCCATCGAATAGATCTCTTTCTCTTCTCCGGCGGACCAGCCGAGCAGGGCTAGAAAATTACGGAACGCTGCGGCAATGAACCCCGCATCTCGGTAGGTCGTCATCGAGACGACCTCACCGTGCTTGCGTTTCGAGAGCTTGCCTTTGTTCGGCGCCAGTATGAGCGGAAGGTGAGCGAAGGTCGGCGGCGTAACGCCGAGTGCCTCATAGATCAAGATCTGCTTGTGTGTATTCGTCAGGTGATCCTGCCCGCGGATGACATGCGTGATCTTCATCTCGATGTCATCACAGACGACCGCGAGATTATAGAGCGGATGCCCGTCCGAGCGTAGCAGCACGAGGTCCTCCGTGTCCGCATAATCACGTTCCTGAATGCCGTAAACCGCAT
>JAEWBM010000033.1 GCA_023391155.1 Acidobacteriota bacterium | reverse complement strand
GCATCTCTTCGTACTTTACCCGCGCGAGCGGCGGATACATCATCAGGATGAGTCCGATGGCGATCGGAATGTTTGTCGTGCCGACCTGAACGCCGCTAATGAAATCGGCGGTTCCGGGCACTAGATAGCCGAGGGCAACGCCCAGAGCCATCGCCGCAAAGATCCAGAGGGTTAAATAGCGGTCGAGCAGCGACAGGCGCTTGACGGGATCCGGTATTTCAGATTCGGATGACGACATACAAGAAGATGATATGCGGATGGGCGAATATATGTAAAGTGGGAGTGTGTTAATTCGGCGTTAACCCCCTGCAGGTGCACAGCAGGAAAAGCGCCGGCAACCAATCACCGAGCAGGCTGTCCTGCAGGAAACGTCAGTGAACCGCTTACTTAGTAGTGCGATGTGTATCAGCCCAACAAGAAGAGAGCCTACCATCACCTTTATAGCGATCATCTCGCCATAAAGCCGTGGCTGCCCAGAACCGCCGGCGACGAAAGACTCCAAGCCGCGACGGGTTTTGCTGCGAACATAAATGCGAAGGACGCTACCTTTAGGATCGTTGCCGCAACGTGGAGCGAGTATTCGCCTGTCGTGATACCGCCGAGGGAAGCGCGGCTGTCGCCCTCCGAAAACACGTCCATCATTTCGGTCGTCAGTGCCGCGACCACAAAAAAAACCACTGCCCACAGGCCCCAACCGGCAAAATCCTGATAATAAAGAAAGAATGCAAGCGGGGCCATGATAAACGCGAATGCCATATGCAGTTTATGTTCGTAGCGCGACTCCGGCCGTTTATGCAGTTGATACTTCCAGATGTGGAAATAGAAGAGATCGACGGCCCCGACGATCATAAAAAGATTCAGAAAAACGAATCCAAGAATTACGAGATGTTCCATTTTAACTAACCTCCACTACGTAACGCGTCATATATGTCCGCACGTATATCATCCAAATGTTCGATCCCGACAGAAATTCGTAAAAGTCCTTCGGATATGCCCGCGGCGGCGCGTTCCTCGGGCGACAATGTCGCATGGGTCATTAGCGCGACCGGTTGGACGATGGTCTCGACGCCGCCGAGGGAAGTGCCGAAAGTGCATAAATTGAGGCGGTTCACGAAAGACTTCGCAGTTTCGGCCGAGCCAACATCTACGCTCATCATTCCACCGAATCCGGACATTTGCCGAAGGGCGACTGAGTGATTCTGATGTGATTCGAGGCCGGGATAGAAGACCTGCTTGATCGCCGGGTGGCCGGCAAGATCGGCCGCGAGGGCAGCGGCGTTGGAATTATGACGGTCCATGCGCAACGCGAGGGTCTTGATACCCCGGAGGACAAGCCACGCAACCTGCGGAGCGATGTTTCCGCCAAAAAACTTGGCAGCACCGTGGCGGGCCTTTTCGACCAGATCGGCGCTGCCCACAACGATGCCCGCCGTCAGATCGCTGTGACCGCCGAGATATTTGGTGGCGCTGTGAATGACCGCGTCGACCCCAAGGTCGAGCGGCCGCTGATTGAACGGCGTCGCGAATGTATTGTCGGCCACGGTGACGGCTCCGGCGTCCCGAGCGATCTCGGCCACACGCCGCAGATCTGTGATCGACACCAGCGGATTTGAAGGCGACTCTATCCAGAGCATTTTGGTTTCAGGCCTCACCGCGGCGGCGTATGCCTCGGCGTCGGTGGCATCGACAAAAGTGGTTTGGATACCAAATCGTTCGATGTAGCGCAACAGATTTGTCGTCGTCGAATACATCGAGCGCGGTGCGATGATATGCCCGCCCGCCTCTACAATAGATAGGATAACGCCGGAAATGGCGGCCATTCCCGAGGCAAGTGCCAAGGCGGCCTCGCCGCCCTCGAGCTCGGCCATCGCGGATTCGAGAGCTGTTTGGGTCGGGTTACCCAGCCGGCCATAGAAGTATCCCGGCTTTTCGTAATTGTGGATCGCGATGCCCTCATCGGCATCGTCAAAGGCAAAGAGGGAGGCGGAGTAGATCGGGACCGAAGATGCCCCGAAATGCTCCGCCCTGTCATGTCCGGCGTGCACCGCCGACGTGAAAAATGAGCGTTCGTCCATCGGACCTCCGTTAGCAACAAGGTTGAGCTGTCGCGCCAATCGTAGACGCTTTCTGGCTCGGAGTGCAACAGGCCGCGGTAGCGAGTGCGGAATGGCTTACCTTCTCGCCGCAATCGCAGGCGGCACCCGCCGGTTCGGTATTTTCGAGAACGACGAAAACTTCCCATTCGTTACCGTCGGGATCGCGAGCCCAGGTCTTATCCTGCAATGCATAGCAGCAATCGACCTGCATCTCGTCGACGGTCATGAGGCCGGAGGCGATCCAGCTTTCGCGTGCCTTGAGAACATCGTCGGTCGTCGCTACCTGAATGCCGAGGTGCGAAAGCGTGCCGCCCTCGGTGAACGGAACTTCGTTGAGCACGAGATTCAGCGGCGGGTTGGCGATGTCGAACTTGGCGTAGCCAAAGCGGGGCTTCTCACTTTCCTCGCCCAGGGTGTCGCGGACGACGGAATGGGTCGTGGTGTTCCCGTGGATGTGCTTTATAGGCTCGATGCCGAAGAGCTTTGAATAGAAATCGACGCTTTCGTCAACGTTTTTCACGTTCAAGGATATATGCGGTTTAAGGGATGTAATATTTGCGAGTGACATTGTATATTGCTCCTGGTTCAAATTCATATACGCTTCAACGTATACGTTAAAGCGAATATATTCCTCTTCGACAAGATTGTCAACAGAAAAAGTCGGGTTGTGATAGAATATTCGCATGGACATAAACGCCCTCGCAAATATGGAATCGCTATATATGGCCTTGGCGGACAAGACACGGCTGCGTCTGCTCAATCTAATGAGGTCAAACGAAGTCTGTGTCTGCTTTTTCACCGAGGTGCTCGGCGACAGCCAGCCGAAGGTGTCCCGGCATCTGGCATATTTGCGGAACGCGGGGCTGGTTGAGGCCCGGCGTGACGGAAAATGGATGCATTACAGCATTATCTGGCCGGAGGAACGGGCTGCTCGGCGGGTGCTGGAGGCGGCTCTCGATTGGATGGGCGAATACGAAGGGATGCAGGAAGACCTGAAACGATATGAGACGGTCTGCTGCACGCCGGAGCTTCTGGTCCAGATAGCAAAAACGCCGATCGATTTTATCGACATTCCGGAGGTGCAAACTGTCGAAGCTGAACCGCTACGGCGAAGGCCTGAACCGGCGGCCGCTCACAATGAGCTGGAAGAGTTCTTGCTCTGATCACCTTTCTTGTCGTAAGGGCAATGTCGGCATCCGCTGTTGCAACAGCGTCCACGCCGCAGCAGATACTCTTCGGTGAGCACCATTAGGCCGTTCTCAAAATAGTAATCGCGGCCCTCGATCAGCTTTGGCGGATCTTCATTTTTAGGCGAGCTCATATAAAGCTAAAAACTCCTTGTTCCCCTCGGCGCCTAAGATGGGCGAATCGATGACGCCCGCAGGACGGAATCCGACATTGCCTGCAGATTCGTTTACTTCACGAATTACCCGCTCGTGCTTTTCAGGGTCGCGGACTATACCGCCCTTGCCGACCTCGCCCTTGCCGACCTCAAACTGCGGCTTTATCAGAACGACCAACTTTCCGACGGGTGTCAGGGTCGCGACGAGGGCCGGAAAGATCTTGGTGACCGAGATGAACGAGACATCCATCACCGCAAGGTCGAAGCGTTCAGGAAAATCGTCAGGCGAGAGGGTGCGGGCGTTCGTGTTCTCGTGAACCTCGACCCGCGGATCAGATCGGAGCTTCCAGTCCAGTTGATTCGTCCCGGCGTCGATCGCCGTTACGCGGCGGGCACCGTGCTGCAGCAGGCAATCGGTGAAGCCGCCGGTGGACGAGCCGATATCGATGCAGTTCATTCCGGAGGGGTCGATCTTAAATTCCCGCAATGCATGCTCGAGTTTGAGCCCTCCGCGGCCTACATATCGTGAAGCGGGAGAGTCGCCTTTGATGCGGATAACATCCTCCGGGCCGATCGACTCAGACGGTTTATCGACGCGCCGTTCGTTAACGAGCACGATGCCTGCCATGACGAGTGCTTGAGCTTTAGAACGGGATTCGGCAAACCCTCGCTCATGCAGAGCCTTATCTATCCTTGTCTTTACTGCCACGCGATCTCAAATTGGTACAAAGCATATGAAACGTTTCTAATATTAACGCGGTTTCCCCGCAACGGGCATCTGTTGTAAATTGGAAATCGATCCTGCAATTAAGATATGCCCCCTCGAGAACGGCTCAGCGGTTTTGCGAAGTTCGCTTGGTTCGCGGTCGGTTACAACCTGCTCGTGATACTTTGGGGCGTATTTTTGCGCGCTTCTCATTCCGGCGACGGTTGTGGACAGCATTGGATCACCTGTCACGGCGAGGCGATCCCATCAGCACCTGAATTAAAGACGGTCATCGAATTTTCGCACCGCGTCACCAGCATGCTGGCCGGGTTGGTGGTCGTGGCGTTGGTAATTTGGGCGTGGCGAAAATTTCCAAAGGGTAACGCGGTGCGGTGCATGGCGATCTTTTCGCTCGTGTTTATCCTGATCGAGGGCACGATCGGCGGCGGCCTGGTGCTGACCGGGAACACCGCGGGCAATTGGACCCCGTCGCGGCCCTATTGGGCGGCCGGACATCTGATCAACACCTTTATTTTGCTCGCGTTCCTGGCGCTTACGGCTTGGTTTGCAAGCGGGAGCCGAGGCCCGTGGCAGCCGCTCTCGGGGCGGTCTTGGGCCCTATTGGCGGCGGGCGTCGCGACCATATTTTTAACCGGCGTGAGCGGTTCGATGGCCGCCTTGACCAATATGCTTTTCCCGTCGGCGACACTGGCGGAGGGCATCGCAAAGGATTTTGCCCCGGATTCGCACATTCTGCTAAGGCTCAGGATCTTCCATCCGATAATCTCGATCTTCACCGGCGTTTTTCTAATAATGCTGTCGGCGTATGTTAAGAAGCTCGTCGATCGCGACGGCCCGGCTGCAAAATGGGCGAGTGCCATTTCGGGACTTGTAATTGCTCAGATCGCTTTTGGCGCGGCCACACTGCTGATGCTGGCGCCGATCGTTATGCAGCTGGGACATCTGTTGCTCGCCGATCTCGTCTGGATCGCATTTGTGCTTATGTGGGCGAGTGTCATTTGGCGGGGGCGGACTGTGACGGCAGCGAGCTAGGCTGACCGCCGCCATTGTTCGCCGCGGCGAACCAGTCCGTCCAGAGTTTCCTGCAGCTCAGCCCGGCGCGTGTCGACCTCGTCATCAGAAGCGTCCGGAGCTAAATAGATAGGCGGCGCGATGATCACGTTCGCTGTCGTAAAAGGCTTTGGGATCTGGAGCCGGTCCCAGCTCTTTAGCGTCCAAAAGCTCTTACATTCAACAACGAACGGCATCAGCGGGTTACCGGTCTTTTTTGCCAACAGCAAAGGGCCTGACTTCACTTCATATCGCGGCCCCCTGGGACCGTCGACCGCAAAAGCCATTGGATGACCGGCTTTCATCATCTTGATCATGGCGACCAAGGCCCGCGTTCCTCCGCGGGTGGAAGAGCCCCTGATGGTACCGAACCCGAACCGCTTTATGCACCGGTTCGTATACTCGCTGTCGTAGCTGACTGAAGACATCACTACGATCCCACGGTCGCGGAAATAATAAGTTCCGGCGACGATCCTGTCATGCCAAAACGTATAGATCGGCAGCTTTCCCGCGTCGACGATCGATCGAAAATTCTCGATCCCTGTGGCCTCAAACCTCATCGTCGAACCGATGATTCGGATCAGCCAATAGAAAACAAAACCAGCCAGACGGATCACGAACCGCTGCTTGAAGGTGTAATTATCGAGAGGGGCGAAACGGTAAACGTTGTCGAAATCATTTGCCACAGATAGAAAATAAGTAACAAGTTAGGGTATTATTTGCAACAAGGTTTTCAATTTCATCGTTTAGCTTATTGGCGGTTTGCCCTGATGCAGAGAAAGATCCTGATCATTGACGACCATGACGATCTCGCGACCTCTTTAGATGAGGCGTTCGATCACGCGGGCCATCAGGTACAGGTCGCCGAAAGCCGCGACGAGGCGTTAAAGATCGACAACATAGAGGGCTTTGACCTTGTCATCACCGACCTGGACGTTGACCGTCCCTGCGATGCGTCATCGAACGGGAACGGTGCTTCCTGCCTGCCGAACGTAGCGAGCGTAGAAGGAGCAGAGCATGTAAAGGCCTTTAAGATCTGCGCCGCGAATTTTCGCCGCGATGAATTTAATGAGGACCAGCTAAAGGAACTCGTCGCCACGGTGCTCGATTTCAAGATCCGTTATGTCGACAAGGTCGAGTTCGTAAAAGACCTGCGGGAATATATCGAATTTGAGCTGCCAAGTGCGCTCTCGCTGATGCACATCGTGCTCGATTACCTGATGAAGCGGGTCGAAAAGCTGGGAGTAATCAGCCCCGAGCAATCTAATCTTTTCATCGCCCTGGATGAGGCCTTCGTCAACGCGGTAAAGCACGGCAACAAATTTGACGCTCAAAAGCTTATCCGGGTGACGGCTGAGGTCTCAAAGAAAGAAGCTCGATTTACGATTGAGGACGAGGGCGAAGGTTTTGATGTCAACAACATCCCGGACCCGTTGGATCCCGATAATCTCTTTAAGACCTCGGGCCGCGGCGTCCTGTTTATCTACAACATAATGGACGAGGTCAAATATAACGACCGGGGCAACCGCCTTACGATGATCAAGCGTAGCTCCGATGCCAATAACGAAGCCCTCAACTAAAACTTCCTAATTCTCTTCTCGCAGCCACTGAACTCCGAACAATGAAGGTCACCATCGGCCAGATCAACACGACGAACGGCGATATCGCCGGGAATACCGATAAGATCATTAAAGCGATCGCGAGGGCACGAAGCGAAGGTTCACAGCTTATCGTGTTTCCCGAGGCGTGCATTCACGGCTATATGTCGCAGGACTGGTTTCAGGACCCTGACATCATCAGAGATTCTGTCGAGTTGCTCGAGCCGATCATTGCCGAAACGCGCGGAATTGCCGCTATCGTCGGGACGGTGAGGCCAAATGAGGACCGCGACGGCAAACGGCTGTTCAATTCAGCCGCGGTCATGAGCGACGGCCGGTTGCTCGGATTTGCGGATAAGACGTTGCTGCCGGAATATGACGTCTTTGACGACCCTCGATATTTCGAGCCGGGCGACGGCGGAAGCATCTTTGAGATCGCCGGCCGCCGGGTCGGCGTCGTCGTATGTGAGGATTTCTGGAACGACAAAACGTTCTGGCGCGACAGGCTTTACGAATCAGACCCGACCGATGAAGTTATCGCCAACGGCGCGGACCTGATCGTCTCGGTCAACGCTTCGCCGTATAACAAGGGCAAGATCAAATTGCGCTGTGACATGGTCGCTCATCGGGCACGTGCGAATAAGGTGCCGACCGTATTCGTCAATCTTGTCGGCGGGAATGACGGGATCATCTTTGACGGAGCGAGCCTGATCGCCGACGAAGAGGGCGACATTATTCTGCAGGCGCCTGCGTTCGAAGAATTCGCCGAGACGGTGACGCTCGACATTCGCAAACCCGATGCCCGAGGAATAACCGGCAACGAGATCGAATCGATTCGCGGAGCGCTTGTGCTGGGCATCAGGGATTACGCGCGAAAGAACGGTTTCAAAAAGGCGGTGCTCGGGCTTTCTGGCGGGATCGACTCAGCATTGGTCGCGGCGCTTGCGGCGGAGGCCCTCGGGCCCGAGAACCTGCTTTGCGTGATGATGCCGTCGCCTTTCTCATCGGAGGGGAGCATTACGGACTCGCAAGAGCTGATCGCAAATCTGGGCTGCGAGGGACGCATCGAACCGATCTCGGATACTTTCGAGGTACTGCGTCGGCAGATGAAGCTTGATAACCCCACCCGCGGGGGCGAAAGCCTGGCGGCGGAAAATATGCAGTCGCGGCTGAGGGGCGTGATCCTGATGGCGATCTCTAATGCGGAGGGGCGGCTCCTGCTTTCGACGGGGAACAAATCGGAGCTTGCCGTGGGATATTGCACGCTTTACGGCGATACGAACGGCGGCCTTGCCGTTCTCGGGGATGTTTTGAAGACGGAGGTTTGGGACGTTTCACGAAACATAAACGAGGCGGCCGGACGGGAGATAATTCCCAACGCGATAATCGAAAAGAAGCCGTCGGCAGAGCTCGCCCCGAACCAGTTCGACCAGGACAGCCTGCCGCCTTACGAGATGATGGACCCCGTTCTGAAAATGTACTTTGAGCAAAAGGCGTCGCCCTCGGAGATCGTCGAAGCGGGCCACGACTCAGAATTGGTCTACGGCATACTCAACAAGGTCGAGCACCCGGCGAACGAATTCAAACGCAGGCAGCTTCCGCCCGCCTTGATCATTTCAAAGAACGCGATCGGCATCGGCCGCCGCCGCCCCATCACACATAAATATCGCAGGTCGCCTTAAAAGGGCTGCAAGAAGTCGTGCACGACTCCGTTCATCCAAACAAGGGCGACAGGCCCGATTCGGATAGCGGAGTATTTTATGTACGGAAAAGCATCACCACTCAACAACCTGAAGGTCGCGAGCCCCTGTTCAGCCGATTGGAACTCGATGTTCGGAAGCGAGAGAAAGCGCTTTTGCGGCGACTGTAAGCTAAATGTTTATAACTTATCTGCAATGAGCGTGGCCGAGGCCGAGGAGCTGCTGATGCGTTCGGAGGGACGGCTCTGCGTCCGATATTATCGGCGGGCAGACGGAACGATCTTGACCGAGGACTGCCCGGTGGGATGGGCCCGCGTAAAACGCCGTGTTTCAAGAGTTGCGGCCGCCGCCCTGACACTGATCCTGACGGCGATCGGAGGAATATTTATGACAACAGCACTGAACCGTAAGAAAGAGATCGTCGGCCGGATAATCCCGATGGTCAAACCGACCCCCGACGCCGAGCCGCTGATGGGAGCGATCGCAATACCGACACCCGACCCAACGCCCACTCCGAAGCCCGCAACCCCGAAGAAATGGCGGGTGGTAACTTTGAGCCCGATCGTTCATGCAAACGAAAAGGCCGCCTGACGAGGCGGCCTTATCCATCTAAATTATAAAAGCGTCAGTTTTTGACGTAATACCCTTGCCGTGCACGCACCTTGAGCTCGGGCCGCGTGTTGAGGCCGACATTGAGGCGGACAAATTTGCCCTCGGGAAATTCGCCTTCAGAGTAGTACTGCAATAGATATTGTGCACGCAGCTCGCTGGCGAGCTGACGAAAGATCTGTTCAAGGATCTCGGTGTTCTTTCGTGTATTATTCGCGTTCAGGTAATTGTCGGGTGTGTCGATCGGACCAAAACGCGGCAGAAATGCCGTACCGCCGGTCTCGTCAGCGAACTTCTGCAAATTCTCCTGCCCGAACTGGCTCATCGAGTTAAGCTGATATGAGCTGCCTGCCGGATTTATCGAATAAAGCACCGTATCCGCATCCTGCAGCGACTTCAATACACGAACCTGCTCCTGCACCTTTGCCGTGTCCCGGGCCTTGACGCGAAGCTGCCGCAGTTCCGAATTGCTCACATTGCTCGTGATCATTCTCTCGGCGTTCCAGATGGCGCGAATGACGCCCTCGCTGTTGGTATCCTCGCCGTCTGAGATGATGACGATCACGCGTCGCCGCCCCTCAGGCGTGTTAGTCCGCAAGTGATCGGCCGCCGCTCGTAGAGAATCGTAAAACGCCGTCTGTTCCTTTGTGGGGACAATGCTGCGAACTGCGTTTATCGAATTAGCCGCGGTATCTCTGGTCTGTACGACGATGGGTTTTTGACCGACGGTAAAGATCGTGGCACGGTCCTCGGGACGCAGCACATCCTGCAAAAACTTAGCCGCGGTTTCCTGCTGAAAGCGGAACATCGAGTCGGTGCTGGCTGAAATATCAAAGAGTAATGCGATCTCAAGCGGCACCTGTTCGGCCGTTCCGACGCTCTCAAGGATCTGCTGCCGCCCGTCCTCTGAGACACGAAAATCCTCCAGCCCAAGTCCCAAGACCGGCTCACCCGCGGGATCCACGACAGAAACCGGAACGACCACCAGGCGCGAATCAACCTTGATCACATTCGGATCTTCCTCAATTCTCGGAGGCGGTGTAGGTGTCTGAGCAAATGCCGAGACCGCAAAACATATTACGGCGAATGCGGGAAGTAAAGAATTTCTAATTTTTGCGGGGATCATATCAGTATTACTACGGCGGGGAAAGCTAAAAGACAGAAAAAGAGGACGCCAGCAATACAGCGTGACGCCCTCTGTTCGAGTTAAATTAGTCGTTGCCGTCGGTCTCGACCTGACGAACCTCGACGTTCTGGTTCAAACCGCGGCTCACAAGCAGTTTGACCTCAACACGGCGGTTAGCTTCACGGCCTTCACGAGTTGTGTTGTCCGCAACGGCCTGAAGTTCACCGAATCCATAAGAGTTGCCGATACGGCGAAGCGGAACGTTATGCGTCTGGATCAAGTAATCCTTGACAGCCTGAGCACGGCGGTCGCTAAGGCGTTTGTTCGCAGCGGCGTTTCCGTCGGATGAAGCAAATCCGGTCACCTCGATCACATAGCCACGCATCGTCATCGCGGTGGCAGCAACCTCATCAAGAGTAGCCTTTGCTTCCGGCGAAAGAACCGAGCTTCCTACGCGGAAGTTAACGGTCGCGGTCTGCTGAACGACATATTCGTCCAGTGCCGAGATGCGCTGGTTGGTGGCGTTAACGCCTGCAACAGCGGCATCGGCCGTGTCCTGTGCAGCAGCGGCTCCGCCGCGAGCGGCGTTCGAGATCGCCATCAGCTCATCGATCTGGCCCGAAACACGCTGAGCGTTCTGCTCAGCCGCGGTGAGGCGTTCCTCAGCCGGCGTGACACGGGTGTCGATCATCTGAGCGGTTTCGAGGTCACTCTTGTCAAAGCGGACCTTCGTGGCCGCAAGGCTGCCCGTCGTGTCGCCGACGCCTTCAACCTTCAGCGCCAAACCGCGAACGAGCGAGGCGGCGGGAAAACGGTCGCCGCTTCCCCAGAAACTGTTGGACCGGATGCTGGCATTCGGAGCCACAACGACCTGGGTGTCGACGCCGACCGAATCACGAACGATGAACGAGCTGTCCGTATCCTGAGAGACGATCACGCCTTCGATCTTATATTTCTGTCCCGGAACGAGATTGCGGAGCTGCGCATCCTGTGCGTAAACACCAATAACCCCGACCATGATAGCCAAAGACAAGCCTGCAAATTTCTTCAACATAATATTTTGAACTCCTGAGATAATTTATTTCATCAAGTTCGATCAATAGACGCCCTGACGGTACGAATGGTTGCAGGCTTAGGGGTGAGCCGCACCTCTATATTGTACTAAAACCGTTCAGTGGCGTAATCGTCGCCCTTACCAAACGTCAGTTTGACCAACAACTTTCGTGCCAAAAACCGAGCTGTATTCGGAAATGTTGTAAGTGCATTTATTGCACTATTTACGTAGTATTTTGCGATTTAACGTTGTTTTTTTGGTGTTCGTAATGCGTACGAATCACATTGCGAAGGAGAAAGTTGTAACGAAATCGGTCACATGAAGCACTCGTGGTGAGAATCGGAAACTGGGGCTAGGATACACAAAAATGCCGCCGATGAAAAGAACTTTTTCCACCGGCGGCTATCTATTGCTGAAGCATCTTAAACGCTAAAGTCCGACGTCTCCATATACTCCTTCAAGTACGCCAGGAATTTTTCGGCATCAGCCCCATCGACGATCCGGTGGTCGTATGTAAGAGCGAAATACGCCATGTGCCGTATCGCTATATAGTCATCGCCCTCCGGAGAAGTGAAAACACGCGGACGCTTTTCGATGGTTCCTACGCAGAGGATAGCAACCTGCGGCTGATTGATTATAGGTGTGCCATACAGGCCCCCAAAGACGCCCGGGTTAGTGATCGTAAATGTGCCGCCGGTGACCTCGTCCGGGTTTAGCTTCTTGCCGCGGGCACGATCTGCAAGGTCATTCGCGGCAAGGGCAAGGCCCGAGAGCGAAAGCGTATCAGCCTTTTTGATAACCGGAACGATCAGGCCCCAATCGAGGGCCACGGCCATTCCAAGATTGATATCGCCCTTGTAAATGATATTTTCGCCGTCGACCTGGGCGTTTACGATCGGGAACTTGCGGATCGCGTTGGTCACGCCCTGGAAAATGAACGGCATATAGGTCAGTTTCGTGCCGTAACGAGCCTGGAACTCAGCCTTGTTCTTTTCCCGGAACTTGTGCACGCCGGTCATATCGATCTCGTACACACTGGTCACGTGGGCCGAGGTCTGTTTCGAGAAGGTCATGTGGTCCGCGATCTTCTTTCGCATCACGGACATTTTCTCAACACGATCGGTGACGCCGGTCGTAACCTGGGCCGGTTGGTAGCTTACGCCTGCCTCGCCGGCCGGAGCCGACGGAGCGGGAGCCGCGGCTCCTTTTTTCAACAGGTCTTCGGGCCGAAGGGCGGCGCCGGTCTCAATAAAGGAGAGAATGTCTTTTTTCGTTACACGGCCGCTCATTCCGCTGCCTGGGATGCGCGAAATGTCGACGCCGTGTTCTTTGGCGATATTGCGAACAAGCGGGCTCGATTTTATCCGGCGAAGCTCGTCGACGTCGCGGCTGCCGTTCGAACCGGATGCACCATTGCCGGCCGCCGCACGGCGAGCGGCAACCTCATCCTTGGCGTCGGCCACAGTCGAAACGTCGGTGCTGATGGCTGCCTGCGTTGCATCGACCGCTCTTGACGGCGTGGGCGGTGCTTCGGCCGCGGGTGCCGGGGCCGATGTAGCGGGGGCCGCGCCTTCGGCTCCGACCATGGCCAGAACGGCACCTACCTCGACGGTCTCGCCTTCTTGGACCTTGATTTCCAGCAGCGTCCCGGCTGCAGGTGAGGGAACCTCAGCGTCAACCTTGTCGGTCGAGATCTCGAGGATCGCTTCGTCTTTTTCGATCGTATCGCCGACTGCCTTCAGCCATTTCGAAACTGTTCCTTCGGTGATCGATTCGCCCATCTGGGGCATTACGATCTCAGCAGCATCGCCTGCCGGGGCAGATGATGCGGCAGGTGCGGCAGCGGCCGCGGGCTTTGCCACAGGCTCGGGTTCGGGTTCAGGAGCCGGTTCGGGCTCGGGGGCCGCTTCGGGTTCAGGTGCCGGCTCGGCCTGAACGGAAGCGGCCGTTTGCTCGGCCGGCGCCGCGGCGGCCGTCTCGCCCTCGGCGCCGACTACGGCAAGTACAGTTCCGACCTCGACCGTTTCACCTTCCTGATGTCGTATTTCCAGCAGAACACCCTCACCGGGGCTCGGAACCTCGGCATCGACCTTGTCGGTCGAGATCTCGAGGATCGCTTCGTCCTTGTCGATCTTGTCGCCTACGGCCTTGAGCCATTTCGACACGGTCCCCTCGGTGATGGATTCGCCCATCTGCGGCATTACGACTTCAACACTCATATGATCTCCCGTCTGAAAAATATAGCGTTATTAAAATTGTTTCAATCGATTAGATTACTAAACTTTTAAGGCAAAAAAAAGCAGGCCCCGGACTAGCCCTTCGTGCCCGCCGCTTGTTTTTGCCCGAGATAGATAAGCTTGGCGGCCTCCTCATATCGGTCGATCGAGTCCGGGATGCTGACCCAGATGCCGTCCTCGCGTTTCACCCGGAGGCCGGAGCTGCGGCCGGGTTCGATCTTAACGATATGGGCCCAACGGAAGTCCTCGCCGCGGTAAGAGAAGCCGCTTTCATAGATACGAAGGACGCTGCGGCGCTGCCGCCAAAATCCGGCGAGCGTGAAAAGGTTGACGACCAAAAAGCCGGTCGCAAGGACGAAATAGCCGATCCATTGCCGGAGGTAGAAAAGGGCGATCGTAATCAGGAAAAATAGGAGGGAAAGAATTGCTACGCCCGCCGCCCGCTGCAGATACGCGGGCGACGCGGCGTGAATCGAAACTAGTTTGCCGAGGTCCTGCTGCAAGGCGTGTCGGTTATCCGGCCCTCGTCGGGTCGATGATCGCCTTCACCTCCGAGATGCGGTTAGCGGGGAAGCCGCTCTCGCGGGCATGCTCTTCGATAAGTTCGGCGTTGGGGGCCGTATAGACGCAGTAGATCTTATCGTCCGTGACATAGCTGTGTATCCACTGGATCTCCGCTCCCAGTTTGTTGAGAACGTCGCAAGACTTAGCGGATGCTCCCTGTAGGTCGCCCGCGGACATGGCACCGGCCCCGGGAATCTCTCTTTCAATAACGAATTTCGGCATAAACGATCCTCCAATTAATTGATTTAATAGGCCGCAAGCCTACGGGCTGCACCGACAATGTCGTCAAGGCCGGGAAGATAATAATCTTCCATCTGCGGTGCGAACGGAACAGGGGAGTCGATCGATGCCACCCGAATAACCGGTGCATCGAGCCATTCGAACGCCTCCTCGCCGATGATCGCAGAGATCTCTCCGCCGATCCCCCCGGTCAGTGAGGCTTCATGCAGCACCATTACACGGCTTGTCTTCTTGGCCGTAGACAGTATCGCATCCTTGTCCAGAGGCGCGAGAGTTCTAAGGTCAACCACCTCGACATCGAGCCCGTCCTCTGATGACAGCTTTTCGGCGGCGTCGAGGGCGTTCAAAACCTGTGCACCGAAAGTGATGATCGACAGGTCGTTTCCCTCACGGGCGACGCGGGCCTTTCCGATCTCGACCGTGTAATCGTCCGTCGGCAGCTCTTCACGCAGCCGCGGCAGCCGATAAAGCTTTTTGTGTTCGAAAAAGAGCACCGGGTCGGGGTCGCGGATGGCTGCCTTGATCAGTCCTTTCGCGTCATAGGCCGTTGACGGCTCAACGATCTTGAGCCCGGCGGTGTTGAGAAAGAATGCCTCGGCGTTAAGGGAGTGAAACGGCCCGCCGCGGACCCCCGATCCGCATGGGCCGCGAAATACAGCTTGAATGCCGCCGCAGCCGCGGTATCGGGATTTGGCGGCGTAGTTCGTCAGCATGTCAAAACCGCACGATATAAAGTCGATGAACTGAAACTCGGCGACGGGTTTCATACCCATCAGGGCAGCGCCGCACGCTGTGCCGACGATGGCGGCCTCTGCGATAGGGGTATCGACAACGCGGCCGGGGCCGAAATGGTCAATGAACCCCTCGGTGAGCTTAAAGGCCCCGCCATAGGTGCCAACATCTTCGCCTATAACGAAAACGGCCTCGTCGCGGGACATCTCTTCCCAAATGCCGTCACGGATAGCCTCGATCATTGTGACGGGCTTTGCCTCTTGCTTTGGTGCGGTTGACATTATTATTTTAACGGCTTGGTCTCTTCCTCTGATTCGTCTTCAAAAAGCTGGCTGACGGGTGTGTGGGGAGGCGGCAGCGTATCCTGATAACCGTAGAGTTCTTTTTGCAGCTGAGCGACGGCCGCTTCGCCGCGGCCGATATCGTCCTTGATCAACTTGAGCGAAAGCTTGCCCTCTGACGCGGGCAATTCGGCAAGAACGGCATAGGTTCGCGTGCGTATCTCGATCTTCGCGCTTTGGCGAAAAACGCCCTTTTTGAATGAAACGTCCAGGATCTCAGCGATGGGAAGGCGGACCTCTTTCACGCCGTTCGGGACCAGCCCGAGGATCTTCGATTCGAACTCAAGAACTATCCCTGCAGGCGAAAATTTCGCAACTCCGTGCACGGTCGTAAACCCGTGAGCGGTCTCGGTCTTAAAAGGTACGCTTGTAAAGCCCGGGTTCATTGTTCGCTCGAGTTTTCCTCATCGCCGTTCTCGACGGCGAAATCCATCGTGTCCATATCAAGATCGCCGACGTTAGGGGCGCCGAAGATCTTTAAGAAGATAAAACCGCCGATCGCTGCGGTGACCGAAGCGGCGAGGATCGCCATCTTGGATGAGTTTACGGTCTCGGAGACAAAAGCCGGATCGTTGCCGACGAATGCGAGGTTGGTAATAAAGATCGACATCGTAAAGCCGATGCCGCCCAGCATCCCGGCTCCGAAAATGTGCTTCCAATTCAGATCGAGCGGCAGCCGCGAGATTCCCAAGGCAACGACGATGAATGCAACGAGCGTGATGCCGATCGGCTTGCCGATAACAAGGCCGACGATGATCCCAAGACTGTTGATCTCGGTCAGATCGGACGCCCAATCGCCGCCGATCACGATGCCGGTATTGACCAGTGCAAAGATCGGAAGAATAACAAAAGCTACCGGCTTGTGCAGGAAGTGTTCGAGGCGGTAAGAGGGTGAATCTTCGTCGTCCTCCTTGTGAGTAAACGGTATCGCAAAAGCCAGAAGTACCCCGGCGATCGTTGCGTGGACGCCGGACTTCAGCATAAAGAACCACATCAGCAGTCCGCCGATGAGATAGGGCAAGAGGTGCATCACGCCAAGACGGTTGATCACCACCAACAGGGCAAAAATACCGAGAGCAAGGCCGAGATACATGAACGAAAGCTCAGCCGTATAGAAGATCGCGATCACGATGATCGCCCCAAGGTCATCCATGACCGCAAGCGCGACCAGAAACACCTTCAACGACGCCGGCACCCGGCTGCCCAAAAGTGCCAGCACGCCGATCGCGAATGCGATGTCCGTCGCCATCGGAATACCGATGCCGGCCTGCGTGGGCGTACCCGCATTGAAACCAAAGTGGATCAACGCGGGAAGGGCCAAGCCTCCAATGGCGCCGAATATCGGAAGCAGGGCGTTTTTGATGCTGGAAAGCTCACCGGCATATAGCTCGCGCTCAAGTTCCAGGCCGATCAGCAAAAAAAAGACCGCCATCAGGGCATCGTTTACCCAGTGCTCGACGCTGAGGCGAAGAAAGCCTTCGATGCCCAGGTATGTCTTGAGATAGAAATCGGGGTACGCCTTGCCGATTACATTTGCCAAGGTCAGCGAGATCGCCGTGCAAGCAACAAGTATGATCGCACTGGATTTCTCGCTCTCGAAAAATTCCTTGAACGTTTTGGTAAGCCGTTGAGTGCGTATCTGTTTGATCATCGTTCAGCAGTAGAAAAGCCGCACGCTCGTCATGCGGTAAGTGGCTGCCGCTTAAATGCCGGCGGCACAACGGAATTGTCAAAAACCTCAAATGCTGCGGATTCGGCTGACGGTTCAGGCTGCGCCTCGGCCCACTCCGCCTCGGAGTTAAGAAAGGCCTTGATCTCTTTCGCTGTCGCCTCAAGCTCTTCGGCCGTGGCAGCACCGCTTTCGGTCAAATAGCGCTCGTAGCGCGTTACCGGGTCATTGTGTTCGGCCCACCATGCGATCTCGCCGTCCGGGACATACGATTGGTTATCGTGCTCGGCGTGGCCCTTGCGTCGGTAGGTGTGTGCCTCGATTAACACCGCACCGCCCCCTCCGCGAGCATACTCGGCGGCCTCGCGCATCACCTCGTAACAGGCGAGCACATCATTTCCGTCAACTGAATAGCCTTTGATCCCATAGCCGACAGCCTTATCGACGAAAGCCTCGCAGGCGGCCTGGTTACGGGTCGGGGTTGAGTATGCGTAGCCGTTGTTTTCTATGACGGTTATCAGCGGCAGCGATTGGACCGCGGCAAAGTTGATCCCTTCGTGAAAGGCGCCGGTCGAGCTGGCTCCCTCGCCCAAATATGCGACGGCCACCCGATCCTCGCCTTTCATTCGAGCAGCGAGAAGCACGCCAGCCATCACCGGGACCATATCGCCGAGGTGCGATATCGGGCCCACAAAACCCTTTTCCAGATCGGCGAAATGAAACTGAACATCCGTCGCCCGGCTGGGTGCAGTTCCCCGGCCGAGGTATTGCAGAAAGATGGTCCCCGGTTCGATCCCCCTAACGAAGCAGGCGCCGATATCCCGGATCAGCGGGGCGATAAAGTCTTGCGGCTCAAGTGCATACGCGGTGCCGACAGCGGTTGCTTCCTGTCCGAGCGAGGTAAAGACACCACCCGTTAGCTTGGATTGCCGCTTCATCGCGACGGTCTTTTCGTCGAAGAGGCGCGTTAGTTTCAGGAAGCGGTAAAGCTCGAGTTGCTGCTCTCGCGAAAGGCTGGAATCGCTGATACACGAGAGCGGCTGCGACGGGGCCGGCCGATATGAATTTGACTCGGTCATTGGGCTATTTGAAACGACAATGTAAATAAATAGACTATCCAATCCGGGGAAAAATTCAACCGCAATAATCCGAATCCGCCTCGCCTAACTCCTCAAGATCGTTACTGCATAAGCGGCGTAGAGAGCGAGCAGAATGATGCCCCGGCTGCGGCCCAGTTCGCCGGTTCCCGTCGGAAAGGTCAGTGCGACCGACAGCAATCCAAAGCCAAGCCCCACCGCAAGCTCGCCAAGCGGCAGGCCGGTCATCGGGGTTATCAAGCTCGCCACGGCGACGATCCAGAAGTTGTTAAAGATATTGCTGCCGAGCAGCGTTCCGAGCCCGATCTCATCATGGCCGCGCAGGCTCGAAATGATCACGGTCGCAAGTTCGGGGATGGAGGTGCCGATCGCGACCACGGTGGCGCCGATGACGAATTCCTCAAGGCCAAAAGACGCCGCTATCCCCTTCGCTCCGGTGACGACCAATCGGCCCGCCGCGATCAAAAGCAAGAGTCCGGATACGACCGAGATCACGGTAGCGGTGTTGCCCGATCTTTCGGCGACCGGCTCCGAGATGCGCCGCTGCTTTCTGACCTCAAGAACAACCGCGGTCAGCCATGCGGCGAATACTCCCAATAACAGCACGGCGTCTACACGCGAGATCTCGCCGTCAAATATCAGGATGCCGGTGAGGATCGGTGCCATGATCGCCACCGGGAGGTCTCGGCGGAGACTGTCGCGGCTGGTCTTAATCGTCGTGAAGATCAGTGCAACACCAAGGACGAGTGCGATATTCACGACATTGCTCCCGAGTGCATCGCCGAGTGCAATGTGCGGCTCACCGCCCAAGGCTGCGCCAACTGAGACGGCCAACTCGGGACTTGAGGTAGCAAAAGCCGCGATCGTGGCACCGATGATGCCGGCCGGTATGCGCGCCCAAAGCGCAAGGCCGATCGAGCCGCGGACGAAAAATTCGCCTCCGATGCCGGCGGCCGCAAGCCCGAGTATTAAGAGAAGGTAATCCATCCGGCGGAATCAACGCTGATCGTCCAGATCAGCCATCATCATTCGCAGCAGGTCGTGACGGGCGACAATGCCCACAGGCCGACCGTCCCGGACGACCGGCAAGCGATTGACGTCGTGCTTGAGCATGAGCTCGACCGCGCGAGTGACGGTGTCATTCTCGGATACCGTCACCACGGGACCCGCCATTACATCAGCCACCGGCGTTGCGCGGGCCTCCTGATAGATCTTGTCAACGCCCTCGCCGGAGATCCATCTTCCGAGAAGCTGTGGTGCGCGAAAGGTCGAGAACGGCACACCCTTGTTACGGGCCGTAAAGGACGATTCCGTGACAATACCCACGAGTTTGCCGTTGGCATCTACCACAGGCAGGCCTCCGATGCCCGAATCTAGCATCTTCCGGGCCGCGGTCTCGAGAGATTCATTTTCGGTAACCGTGATAGCCGGCGCCGACATTATCTTACTGATCTTCATCGTCACAATGTTCCTCCTCGAACGAGATCCGTGCGGCGTTCATAGTAAATAAACAGCTCGGCGGCAAACCATGTTACCAGAACCGCTGCCGCGATCGCCGCAAGCGCTGACATATCAAGGGTTTCAAGGCCCAGAAGCGCTCTTAGCGGTGCGAACGAAATTGTAGCGAGCTGCAACAATATTCCTCCCGCAACTGCCGCGTGCAGAGCGAAGTTCGATGACGGTGTTGACGTTATCTTCCTCGCCGGATACGCGACAAAAAATTGTACGACTGACTCAAAGAGAAAGAGCCCGGTTCGGGTCGCCAAGATGCTGTAGCCGAAACGGGGCATGAAATAAAGCAGAGCACCGCCGATAAGAGCCTCAAACGAACCGACGCCGGCAATGAAGCGCAGCGCGGGCCGGTCAAGGAGCGGAGATGCGGGGTCGCGTGGGGGCCGCTCCATCACCGCCGGATTGTGATCGACACCGAGGGCCAGAGCCGGCGGGCCATCCGAGATGATATTGGTCCACAGAAGCTGGACAGCAGTCAGCGGCAGCAAAAGAGCTCCCGCATCGTCGGTGAGTCCAAGAAAGAAGGAACCGAACACACCGAACAATATGATCAGAATAAGAGCGAAATTCGTCGAAAAAAGAAACCTGATGAACTTCTGAATATTCTCGTAGATGTTCCGGCCCTCTTCGATCGCGGCGACGATCGTCGCAAAATTATCGTCCATCAGGACCAGGTCGGCGACCTCCCGCGAGACGTCGCTGCCGCGGTTTCCCATCGCGATCCCGACATC
>JAEWBM010000086.1 GCA_023391155.1 Acidobacteriota bacterium | reverse complement strand
GTATAACTTCAGGGCCCCGCATCGGGGGGATCCGAATGTGCCGTGGAACTGGTGGTCCGATATCAATGAGGGGGGCGGTGCGTTGGGGGCGATCAACTCACACGTGATCGATTCGTTTCACTGGCTGTTGGGAACGGGCGTCGCCGAGGTGGGGTGCCAACTGCAGACGCATATCAAAGAACGCCGGGACGCCGAGGGCAAAATGCGGCCCGTGACGACGGACGATGAGGCGAATATGCTGCTGAGATTCGCGGACAGCGAAGTGACCTCGGACGCAACCGGGCTTGTTTCCGTTTCGATGGTCGAGCAGCCGGAGTATGTAAATGTCGTCGAGCTGTTCGGCACCGAGGGCGCGATGAGGATCGGGCATCGCGGGGAGCTCGAGATCGCGAAGAACGGTGAGACGGAGTGGACGGTGGTAGATGTCGATCTTGGCAGGGCGATCGAGGGCGTGGCTGACACCGGGTTTTCGCGCGGGTTTATGGCGTTCGCCCCGCGGATAATCGAAGCTATTCGGAACGGTGAGGGCTCGATCGAACACGCTGCGACGTTTGAGGACGGTGTGCAGGTCCAGCGGGTTTTGGACGCTTCCCGGGAGTCGGACCGGGCCGGCGGATCTGTAAGGCTTACAGATTCGGCGTCGGCTGCAAAGTAACGGTGGGAGATAGAACGCCTTATTTTGCGTAGCCCTTTAAGAACGCCAAAATGTCGTCCCGAATCTCCGGCGTGATTGTATGGCCGACACCGGGATAAAGCTTGAACTCAGCATCGAGCCCGGCAGACCCGTACATTTCCTTTGCGGCCTCCCACCGGTCGATCGGATTTTTGCCGAGCACCGAAAATATCAATTCGCGATCCTCGACATCATAAGAATCGCCGAATGCGACAGAGTCGTTATCGTCCTGATCACCCAGGAAGATGAACATCGGAACCGTGCGCAGCTTTTCAAGGTCCAACCCTTTCCCGCCTATCGATTTAAGATCGGACGCCCCGATCGGATATCGCAGATCCTTGTCTTTATAGCTAGAGGCCGGCACCATCGGCCAACCGCCCGGCGAGCCAACAACAGCCGCTTTTACGTGGCCGGGATGCAGGAAGGTGAATCGATTAACGAACATCGCGGAGGCGGAAAAGCCCAGCATCATCACCCGTTTTTCGAGCTTGACCCCTGCACCTTTTGCCCGTTCCCGCGCGTCGGTGATCATCGCTAAAAGCTGCAGGTCTAACCGAGCGTAGTCCTTCTTCTCGGCCTTTGCCGACAGCATCGTATCTCGGTCTAGAGCGTGTGTGTAAGTTTTCCAATCGCTTGCAGGACGCGGGAAAACGGGGCTGAGGATGGCGACCTCGAAACCCGAAATAAAGCGACTGTTCGCCTCCATCCGACGCTTGACGTTCTCCTCATGGACAGCGAGGTCGTCGTCGTTTTTCCCCGTGTTATTGGGGAGGACCAGAATAGTCCGCTCGCCCGGCTCAGCCCCTTTTTCAAGAAACGAGGGCGGGATGTAGAGGTAATACGGATAGTTGAAACCGTCTGCGGATCGGGCCTCGATCCGAATGACGCCGCCCTCTAAAACCGGTTTATCCTGTGCAGAAATTGCCACAGCGAAGACGACCACAAGAATAAAAATTTGAATTGAACATCGCATCGAAACGGTTCAACGATTTCGCTAGCGAACATGTTCCGCCAAATTTCTGTCGGTCTCGCAGGCCGGCCGTTTTTTGAGCGACGAGGGAATTAATTTGCGATGACAAATTGAGGGACGTCGAGCTTTTCCAGAGCCACCGGCAGAAAGCGAATGTCCTTTTCCCCTGATTCATCTGCTACCTTTAGCTCGATCTCGCTGGACGTATTGCCGAAGTAGATCGAGAAACCGCCGACGAGTTTTTGTCCGTTCCGAAGGCCGGCGTTGAATGCTGCGGTCCCCGGCCGGACGCCGCTGATGGTCTTTTCTTCGATCAATGCGTCGGTGTCAAAGCCGGGTTCCCAGACGGGAAGCTTTGCCGTTTCGAGGCGGGTTTCTGGGCCGAGGGCATCATCCGCAGGGACGATCAACGCACCGCGATAGATCTGCTCTTCAAGAAGTCCTGCGAACGATCGACGGCCCTCGGGCAGAAACTTTGCTGCGGAGTTGATGATCCGCTCGCGGTCGATAGCGGGTTTACCGTTCTTTGCATCGAGATACAGAGCACGCATTACGTCGTCCAACGATCTGCGTCCGCCGGTCTCGCGTTTGATCGCGGCGTTCAGATTCATTGCAAAGATGCTGCCGCGGAGATAGGGCAAGCGGCCGACATCGCGGTCGGTCCAGAAATCGTCGACGATGCGCGTATTGGGAGCGGTGCGGACCGGGAGCATGTAATAGTCGCTGATGCGGCGGTTGATCTCGGCGATGTATTCGGCGGTGGAGATGAGCTTACTGCGGTGAAGCAGTTCATAGGTGAAGAAATCCGTGAAGCCCTCGCTGAACCAATACATCGAGCGTTCGGGGTCAGGCATCTTCCCCAGTTGGACCGGGTTCCAATTATGAAAATACTCGTGTGCAAGCAGTCCGCGGAGCCCCGCGACATCGGCATTGGGTGTGGCGAACAAGGCGAACGAATCCAGCAGCCCGGTGCCGCCGTAGGAGTATGAGTTAGGCCCCTCGTCGAGCGGGACCAGGGTGATCAGATAGAACTTCTGCGAATGGTCGTCCCAAAAATCGCGCTGTGTCTCGATGACCCGGGCAGCCATTTGGGCGAGTTCTTCGTCCTTGAATTGCCATTCGCCGCGAATAGCCAGGTGGACAGGCCGCTTGCCGGCGAGAACGCGCGTGATACGAAAATCGCCCGCGACCGTTATCGAGCGGCCGAGATCTTCAAGCGGCAGGCGGCGTTTCTGAACGGCAGCTTTTGTGCCGTAGCTGTTGGCGAAGGCCCACTCACGGGGGAAGCCGCGCCAATCGAATTCGGCGTCGACGATCGTTTCTGCGTCGAGTTGCGGGCGGATCAGTACGGTGTCGCCGATCCAATGTATGTGGTTGTCGGCGACAATGGGCCGGTAGCGGATAGCATTTCGGAGCGGGCCGGTGAAGTCTTGTTCGAGAAAATATTCGACCACGACCTCAGCACCGGGCTGGTGTGTGACAGATTTGATATGCGGCTCGGCTGTGTCCGCCAGAGAAGATCGTTGGGATACGGCCCGGAGGTCTTTTATAGTTTTATAGAGTTCAAGCTGGCCGCCCCATTCATTGGGGAGCTCAATGTTTGTAGAACCATCGGCCTCGCCCTTGAAAGTCAGGGTGACGCGATACTTGACGCTTTCGCCCGAGATGCGGTCGAACCGGTAGCGAAGCGTCGGAATGTCGGACGCGATCGTGCGGTCCGCACCTAGTAAAAGTGCCGTTAGGAATGCAAAAGCTGAAAGTGTTTTGATCGCCCTTTCCATCATATCGACAATCAACGCGTAGAAAAGATGAAAGTTCGATAATCAAGACGGAAAAACAATGAGAAAGCGGGCGATCTAAGAGGTGTGATCGTGGACGATGCGCCAGCCATCTTTGAATTTCCGGAAGATAAGAGTGAATTTGCCGCCGGGTTCGTCGTTGGCCCGCTTGAGCGACCAATTGCCGAGGACGTAGGCGGATTCTTGGGAAAGGACATTTATTTCCAGCCCGGTAAAGGAGAGCGTTCCCATTTTTTCACGCGAGTCGTAGCTCTTGAGATAACGGTCGAGGGTTGGCTGCCAGCCGCGGGTGACATTTGTCCCGGAAACGAACACGAGGTCGTCCGATCGCCAATACCCCTTCATGAATTCACGGATGTCGCCGCGGTTCCAGGCTGCGGCCTGCTCATCCATTACCTTGCGGATCTGTTCTTGGGCACGCGATTCCGATTGGCCGAACGCGGTCGCGGCACACGCGAGAAAAATAAGAACGACGAGTGTTTTCATATCGCGATGATATACCGAAACGCGGGCTGCGGGCTAGCGCTTTGGGGCAGCGCCTTCGGCAGCTTTGTGGGAGGCTTGCTTTTCGGTAAGCGGGATTCCCATCGCCTCGAGAGTGATGCGGTTAAGTGTTCCGGTCACCTTTATGCCCGCCTCGGCCTGAAACTTTCGAAGCCCCGCACGGGTCTCGTTATTAAGCTTGCCGGTAAATTCGCCGGTGTACATCGCTTTGGCGCGGAGAAGGTTCTGGGCTGCGATTATCTGGTCTTTGGTCGCACGGAAAATGATTCGTCGCGGGCCGGTGCTCTTAGTGCTCGCTGCTCCCGCGTAGGAATTCGGCGGGATCGGAATGCCTTTTTGATATTCCGTGAGCGGTATCTTCATGGCCTCAAGAGTGGCACGATTGAGTGTGCCTGTTTTTCTCAGGCCGTTTTCACCCTGGAAGACCTTGATCGCGGAGCGAAATTCGGTGCTGTACTTGCCGGTCGCTTCGCCGGAGAACAGGCCTTTTTGTTTGAGGAGCACCTGGGCCTCGGTGATCTGGTCCTTTATCGGGCGGAAGATCACCCGCGTTGATGCGGACGGCTTTGAAGAGGCTGTCGTCGAAGCGGTTGATTGGGCAAATGAAGGGGTGCAGAAAAAGACCGCGCCCAGGGCAAGGCCGAGCAAAAGTCGCATAATGGATCTCCAATTATTATTGTTCGGTGTCGCCGCCGTGAACCGGATAGTGCATAAGGAGGTTCGTTGACGCCGGACGACGGTGAGATTATGCTGTTCGAAACGAATAGTTGTCAAAGGTGCAAAAGCCCCGGCGGACTTCAGATTTGCTGAATGAATGTTCATTCAGTTATAATTCCCCCGCCGATCAGAAAACTATTCCGGAGAGATTATGAATATTGCCAAGGCCGCCGTTTTGGGGGCGGGAACAATGGGTGCGGGTATAGCAGCGCACCTTGCGAATGCCGGTATCCCGGTGTTGTTGTTGGACATAGCTCCACGCGAACTGACCGCTGCGGAAGAGGCGGCGGGGCTGACGCTCGAATCGCCGAAGGTGCGTAACCGGGTGGTCAATGAGATGTTCGAGGCGGCCAAAAAATTGAGGCCGGCACCCTTTATGCTTGCCGATAACGCGAGGCTTATCACGACCGGCAACTTCAGCGACGACATGGAAAAGCTGAAGGATTGCGACCTTGTGATCGAGGCAGTGGTCGAGAACCTCGAGATCAAGCACAAAGTATTTGCCGAGGTCGAGAAATACCGCAAGCCCGGCGCCGTTATCGCAACGAACACAAGCGGCATTCCGATCGATTCGATCGCAGAACCGTTCTCAGACGAATTCAAAGAGCACTTCCTCGGCATCCACTTTTTCAATCCGCCGCGGTATATGAAGCTGGTGGAGATCATCCCCGGAACACAGACGAGCGGCGAGGCGGCGTGCAAAGTTGCGGGATTCCTGGACCGCCGGTTGGGGAAGGGTGTGGTGCCGGCAAAGGACCGGCCTAACTTTATCGCGAACCGCATCGGGACTTTCGCGATGATGGCAACGGTCCACGAGATGCTCGAGATGGGATTTACGCCGACCGAGGTCGATCAGATGACGGGGAAGGCGATCGGGCATGCGAAATCGGCGACGTTTCGCACGGCTGACCTGGTGGGGCTCGACGTGCTGGCGCACGTAAATCGGAATCTCTACCCGGCTGTGCCCGAGGATGAGGACCGTGACGTTTTCAAGTTGCCCGGCGCGATCGAGGCGATGCTCGAGAAAAATCTGCTCGGGGACAAAACGAAGGGCGGATTCTATAAAAAGACGAAGAACGCCGAAGGGAAGACCGAGATACTGGAGCTCGACTTCGACACCTTTGAATATCGTCCGCAGCAGAAATCAAAGTTTCCGTCGCTGGACGCCGCCAAGGCGATAGAGGACCTGCCGAAACGGATAAATACGTTGGTCTGGGGCAAGGACAAGGTCGGTGAGTTCTTGTGGACGACGATGTCGCGGACGTTCAGGTACGCGGCGAACCGCATACCGGAGATCGCGAATACCATCGTGGAGGTGGATGACGCGATCAAGTGGGGCTTCGGGTGGGAGATAGGCGTTTTTGAAAGTTGGGACGCGGTAGGACTAGAGCGGTCCGTCGAGCGGATGCGGGAAGATGGACAGCCGATCCCTGAAAATATCGAGAAGATGCTCGATGCCGGAGCGAAGAGCTTTTATAAGGAAGAGAACGGCGAGCGGTCATATTACGACCTCACCTCCGGGGAGTATAGGCCGGTTCCCGAACGGCCGGGCGTGATCTTGCTCAAGTCGGTGAAGGACCGCACGGGAGTGATCAAATCGAACCCGGGGGCATCGCTTATCGATCTGGGCGATGGCGTTGCCTGCCTAGAGTTTCATTCCAAAATGAACTCGATCGGCGGCGATACCGTACAGATGATGAACTTCGCGATCGACGAGGTCGGGAAGAATTTTACGGGCCTGGTCGTCGGGAATCAAGGCGCGAATTTCTCAGTCGGTGCCAATCTGATGATGCTGCTGCTTGCAGCACAGGAGGAGGAGTGGGACGACATCAACCTGATGGTCCATGCGCTGCAGCAGGCGATAATGCGTCTCAGGTATTCGGCCAAACCGGTCGTGACCGCGCCGTTCGGGATGACGTTGGGAGGCGGTTGTGAAGTCGCCCTGCACGGGGACCGTGTTCGGGCGGCTGCTGAAACATATATCGGCCTGGTGGAGGTTGGCGTCGGAGTTATCCCCGCCGGCGGGGGTACGAAAGAGATGACGATGCGGGCGATGGATGCCGCTGCAAAGGCGCCTGACGCGGATGCACTCGCATTTCTTAAAAAGACGTTTGAGACGATCGGGATGGGCAAGGTAGCGACATCTGCGCAGGAGGCGAAGGCTTGGGGCTTTTTACGTGAGGTCGACTCGATCTCGATGAACGGCGACCGGCTGATCGCGGATGCGAAGGAAATGGTGATCGCGATAGACGCCGTGGGATATACGCCGCCGGTTCAGAGGGAGGACATCCGCGTGCTTGGCGAGCCGGCACAAGCGGGGATGAAGCTCGCACTGCACATGATGAAGCAGGGCGGATTCATCTCGGAACACGACGAGCTGATCGGGAAGAAACTCTCGAATATTATGAGCGGGGGCGCGGCCAATCACAAACGGATGGTCTCAGAGCAGTATTTGCTGGATCTCGAACGCGAGGCCTTTATATCGCTTTGCGGCGAACGGAAAACTCAGGAGCGGATCGCCGCAATGCTGAAGACAGGCAAACCGCTCCGGAACTAGAGCGATGAATGAGAAAGTTAAAAAGATTGCAGAGCAGCTTGATGAGGTGACGGCGGAGGCTCGGGCAAAGTTCGGAGCGTTGAACCGGGAGCAGCTAAACTGGCGGCCGCCTGACGGCGGGTGGAGCGTGGGACAGTGTCTCGAGCACCTCATAAAGACCTCGGAAATATACTCCGAAGATTTTCGGTCGATCGCCGACGGGACACGGGCGACGAGCTTTTGGGAGAACTGGTCGCCGCTTAGCTCGTTCTTCGGGAGGTTCCTGACGTCGTATATGGACAAGGACGAAAAGAAGGTGAAGACGACCGAGCGGTTCGTCCCGCCCAGCGAGATCGAGGCAAATATCGTCGACAGGTTCGAGGCGAGCCAGCAGGAGCTGATATCGCTGATCGACTCGACATCGAATGCGGATTGGGACAGGACGAAGCTGACGTCTTCCTTCCAGGGATTTGTGACATACTCGCTCGCGGATGCATTTCGAATTATCGCTGCTCACCAGCGGCGGCATATAAGGCAGGCCGAGCGCGTAATGAACGACGCGGGGTTCCCGCAGACGCTTGCGGCCGAGGCCTCCGCCGAATAATGCCGGAGAGCTGGAGGTCGAGAACGTTCCGTTGGGGATTCAACCTGTTCCCGGCGTATCGGGGTACCGGCGGACGCGTCGTATACATCGCCGGCGATTGGCAGACAGTTCGGGTCAAGCTGCCGCTCAACTGGCGGACGCGTAACTATGTCGGGACGATCTACGGCGGCAGCATTTATGGATCGGTTGACCCGATCTATATGCTGATGCTGATAAAAATACTCGGGCCGGGATACACGGTATGGGACAAGGCGGCGAAGATCAGATTTAAAAAGCCGGGCCGCGGGACGCTATTCGCAGAAATTGTATTGGATAGTAGAGAGATCGAAGAGATCAAGCGTCTCGCAGAGGCGGAAAGATCCGTAGATCGCGTCTATAAGTTAGAATTGAAGAACGAGGAAGGGGTGGTCCACGCGGAGATCGAAAAGACGATCTATATCGCGCAAGAGTGATCTTTAACAAGAGTCAGGAGGCTTGCGATGATCAGAGTTAATTTGACGGCCCTCTCACTATTCGGGCTTATGCTGATTGCTTCCTCATGTACGGAGACCAAGGGGACACCGGTTGATTTTGCCTCGGCCTGCGTCGCTGAAAACGACGGAAAGGTGCTGGAGGTGGCGGGTTATTTGGAGCCGCGAAAATTTATGTATTGCTCGAACCGCGGGGGGCGGATGGAGTGCGGCTTTGACCTTAAGGAATCGCCCGATTCGGACAAGATCTTTAGAGTCGATCTGGAGCAGGGAACGGGAGCGAACACGGTCAAAGAGCTCGGGAGCGGGTTTAAGCCTGAAGACGTGAAGATCCTCGATAAGAATGGCGACGAGATCAGGTTGAGTGAACGGGTACGCTTGACGGGGAAGACGAGCATCGTGCCGCCCTTTGGTAATGCCGCCGGCGTTTGTTTTATGCAGGTGGAAAAGATCGAACGATAAAGCGAATGGAACGATGCGGGTGGGCGAAGAACGATCTGGCGATCGAGTATCACGACACGGAATGGGGCGTGCCGCTGCATGATGATCGGGGGCTATTTGAATTTTTGATACTCGAGGGGGCGCAGGCGGGGCTGAGCTGGGACACGATCTTGGGAAAACGCGATGCTTATCGCGAGGCGTTCGACGGGTTTGATCCGGTGAAAGTCGCGCGATATACGGAGGCTCGGCAAGCGAAGCTCATGACCAACGAGGGCATCGTACGGAATCGGCTGAAGATCGCGTCGGCTGTAAGGAACGCGAAGGCTTTTCTCGAAGTGCAGAAAGAGTTTGGTTCGTTTGATAAGTACATTTGGGGCTTTGTAGACGGGCGGCCGATCGACGGTAAACGCAAGAAGCTGTCGGATGTGCCGGCGCGGACCGAAGTTTCTGATGCCATCGCAAAGGACCTGAAGAAACGGGGGTTTAACTTTGTCGGCTCGACGATAATGTATGCGTTCATGCAGGCGACGGGGATGGTGAATGATCATCTGATTTCCTGCTTTAAATATAAGCATTGTTGATATAAGTAGCCGACACCGGGGACGGAGGCGACGGATGAAAAAAGTAGACATGTCACCGGGGGCGATTTCTGAGCGGTTGCGCATCACGGGCGAATTGTCCGACGAACTCTTGAGATCAACCTTTTCTCAACGATACGACGCTCTGATGCGTGAGGTTGCGGAATTGAACGAGATGCGACAATTGGTCCAAGAAAGCCAGATGACTTATCCCATAACAGCCGCGGTTCGCTTTCTTAGAAACAAGCAGATCGACTTCGTGCCTCGGCTTTACGATTACGTCGAGAAGGGGGGTGCGAAGGAATCGGCGAGGCAGTTGGGCGTGGACACACACACTGTGGTGAAGACGCTGGTGTTTGAAACTAATGAGAGGAAGCCGTTGATGGTGCTGATGCATGGCGACCGTGAGGTCTCGACAAAGAACTTGGCACGGCACCTGGGGGTGAAGTCGGTCGAGCCGGCGACGCCCGAACGGGCACAGAAGCTGACCGGATATATGGTCGGCGGCACGTCGCCGTTCGGGGTCAGAACGAAGATGCCGGTATACGTTGAGAAGAGTGTTTTCGACCTCGAAAGGATATTTTTGAATGGCGGTAAGCGGGGGTTTTTGGTGGAGATCGAGCCGTCGGCAATCCATACCCTATTGTCGGCTGAAGAGGTCGAGGTGGCGATCGAGAAGTGAAGAAGCAGATCGAGAGCGAGATCGAAATTAACGCCTCACCTGAGCGCGTTTGGAAGGTGCTGACGGATTTTGAGGAACATCCCAGCTGGAACCCGTTCATCAAAGAACTGCGTGGCAAGACTATTGAGGGAGAGAGGTTGAGGGTATTCATTCAACCCCAGGGCGGCAAAGGCATGGTTTTTAAGCCCACGGTCCTGAAATCGGAAGAAAACCGCGAGCTTCGTTGGTTGGGCCGGTTGCTATTGCCCGGACTGTTCGACGGCGAGCACTATTTTAGGATCGAGGATATCGGCAACGACCGTGTCAGGTTCATTCAAGGGGAAAACTTCAGCGGGATACTCGTTCGGCTCTTCGCGAATAGTCTGGACGACGGCACGCTCAAAGGCTTTCAGCAAATGAACGAGGCACTGAAGCAGCGGGCAGAGGGAAAAGAATAGGTAGGGAAATATGAAAGAAGCAGTAATTGTATCGGCCGTGCGGACGGCTGTGGGGAAGGCGCCGAAGGGCACTTTGCGTAGCACGCGGCCGGATGACTTGGCCGCTGCGGCGATAAAGGAAGCGGTCGGACGGGTCGAGGGGTTGGAGAAGAGCCAGATCGAGGACGTGATAATGGGCTGCGCCTTTCCGGAGGCGGAGCAGGGAATGAACGTCGCGCGGACGGCGATGATCGCTGCGGGACTGCCTGTCGAGACGAGCGCGATGACGGTGAATCGATATTGCTCATCGGGGCTGCAGACGATCGCGATCGCGGCGGACCGGATCGCCACAGGCGGCGCGGACGTGATCGTCGCGGGCGGGCTGGAGACGATGTCGATGATCCCGATGGGCGGCAATGTCGTGCGTCCGAACCCGGCGCTGGTCGATACTTACCCTGACTATTACCTCAACATGGGCCTGACCGCCGAGAACCTCGCACGGAAATATGAGATCAGCCGGGAACAAGCGGACGAGTTCTCATATGGTTCGCACCAGAAGGCACTGGCGGCGATCAAGGACGGGAAGTTTAAAGACGAGATCGTGCCTGTAAATGTGCACATGGACGAGATCGACGAGAAGGGCCGCGTGCGGCGAAAGGAAGTTATTTTTGATACTGACGAGGGTCCGCGGGCCGACACATCGCTCGAGGGGCTGGCAAAGCTGAAGCCGGTGTTTCACGCAAAGGGGACCGTTACGGCCGGCAACTCTTCTCAGATGTCCGACGGGGCGGCGGCCGCGGTGGTGATGTCGGCAGACCGGGCAAAGGAACTGGGCCTGACGCCGATGGCCAGGTTCGTTTCGTTTGCAACGGCCGGATGTTTGCCGGAGGAAATGGGCGTCGGGCCGGTTTATGCCGTCCCGAAGGCGCTCAAACTGGCGGGGCTCACGCTGGATCAGATCGACCTGATCGAGTTGAACGAGGCATTCGCGGTCCAGGGTCTGACCGTAATGAAGCTGCTGGAGATGGATCAGGCAAAGGTGAACGTTAACGGGGGTGCGGTCGCTCTGGGACATCCGCTGGGCTGCACCGGGGCGAAGCTCACGGCGACGATCCTGCAGGAAATGCACCGCCGCAACGCCCGCTACGGAATGGTAACGATGTGCGTCGGCGGCGGAATGGGCGCCGCGGGGATCTTCGAAAAACTTTAGTAGTGCTGCCGACTCAGATCATTAGGATTGCCCGCGACAATAAACTCGTCTTGCTGAATGAACGTTCATTCAGTAAAATATTTGCACCCTTCGGAGGAAAGATGAAGCGTTTATTGATCACCGGTGCAGGTGTCCTCTTATTGTTAGCGGTCGCGGTGACGGCTCAGGTCAAGCAAACAGAGAATACACTGAAACTTGAGGCGGGCAAGCAGTCGGCGGCTGCAAAGATCGACGACATGCGATGGCTTGTGGGGACTTGGCGAGGGCCGGGGCTGGGCGGCATGGCCGAGGAGATCTGGAGCGAGCCGGCGGGCGGCGTGATGATGGGGTCGTTCAGGATGCTCAAGGGAGACGAGCCAGTCTTTTACGAATTCATAACGCTAAGCGAGACGGGCGGTTCGCTCGTGATGCGGGTCAAACATTTTTCGCCGGAACTCGTTGCCTGGGAGGAAAAAGACAAGACGGTCGATTTTCAGTTTATAAAGCGGGATGGGAAGCGGTATTACTTCGACGGCCTGACGTTCGAGGTCAATTCGCCTGACTCCGTGAAGGTCTTTTTGGCGATGCAGCAGAGGGACGGTTCGGTGAGCGAGGGAGTTTTTGAATACAAGAGAATCAAGAGCGGGGGAGCACAATAATGGAAGCACAAATGGAAAAAGAATATATGAAAGGCGGCGAATTTTTGATCGCGGAACAGACGGCCGAACGGACCTTTACGCCCGAGGACCTTACTGAAGAGCAGAAGATGATCGGTGAGACGACACGCGAATTCGTGGACGGCGAGGTGACCCCCAATCTTGAGGCGATGGAGAAACACAACTGGGATGTCGCCCGCGAGCTTGTGGCGAAAGGCGGCGAGCTCGGGCTGCTGGGTGCTACCCTTCCGGAAGAATACGGCGGCTTGGGACTCGACCAGACGACGGGTGTCGTGATCGCGGAGATGATGGGCCGGGCCGGGGGATTTGGCACCACATTCGGAGCCCAAACCTCGATCGGCGTGCTGCCGCTGCTTTATTTCGGAAGCGAGGAGCTGAAGAATGAATGGATACCGAAGATCGTCTCGGGCGAGGTCGTTACCGCATATTGCCTCAGCGAGGCGGGATCGGGCTCGGATGCTCTTGGAGCGAAGACGACCGCCAAGCTGACTGAAGACGGGCAACATTACATCCTAAACGGCGAAAAGATGTGGATCTCGAATGGCGGTTTTGCGGATGTCTTCATCGTTTTTGCGAAGGTAGACGGCGAGAAAGAGAAGTTTTCGGCATTCGTCGTGGAACGCAGCGAGAACTGCCGACCCGGTGCCGAGGAGCACAAGATGGGGATCAAGTCTTCATCCACGACGCCGCTGATCCTTTCGGATGCGAAGATCCCGGTGACTAACTTGATCGGCGAGGTGGGCGACGGTGCAAAGATCGCGTTCAATATCTTGAACGTGGGACGGTTTAAATTGGGGGCCTCGGTGACGGGCGGAGCTAAGCTTGCGATACACCACTCGGTTCGGTACGCGAACGAGCGGCACCAGTTTAACCGGCCGATCTCGAGTTTTGGTGCGATCAAACATAAGCTGGCCGAAATGGCGATCCGCACATGGGTATCGGAAGCGATCACTTATCGGACCGTCGGGATGATCGATGCTTTGATCGGCGACGGTGCGGATAATGAGAAGAAGCTGCAGTCGATCGAGGAATATGCGGTCGAATCGTCGATAAACAAAGTGGCGTGTTCCGAGGCGTTGGATTTCGTCGTTGACGAGATGGTGCAGATCTATGGCGGGTACGGCTATTCGGCGGATTATCCGGCGGAAAAGGCGTATCGCGATTCGCGGATAAACCGTATATTTGAGGGGACGAACGAGATCAACCGGATGCTTATTCCCGGGCAGCTCTTGAAGCGTGCGATGAAGGGGAAGATCGGGCTGCTACAGGCGGCGAAAGCGCTGCAGGACGAGATACTGAACCCGCAGATGAGCTTTGATGAGGACAGCGGGTATCTGGCGGCCGAGACACGGCTGGCGAAGAACGCGAAGAAGATCGCTCTGATGGTGCTGGGTACCGCGGCTCAGAAGTATATGCAGTCGATACAGGACGAGCAGGAGGTGCTGCTAAACACGGCGGATATCATCATGGACGCCTACCAGATGGAATCGGCGGTACTGCGGGCAAAGAAGGCCGCCGATGGGGGCAAGGAAAACGAGCGGTTCACGGATATGGCGGCGGTTTTCTGCAACGACGCGATCCAGCGGATCGAGATGAAGGCCAGGAATACGCTGGCGGCGGTGGCCGAGGGGGACGAAGGGCGGACCCTGTTGGTCGCATTAAAGCGGTTCACGAAAAATAATTCGCCGATCAATACGATAAAAGCGCGGCAATGTATCGCGGACGAACTTATCGCTGCAAATACCTATACTTTCTAGAGTTTACCGATGTCCGCCAATGGCTGTCGCGGCTCCCAAGCCGCGGCGGCCGTTTTATTTTGAAAAAAAAATCGCCCGTCCGAAAAAAATTACGCAAAAGTTTGCAAAGTTGCCCGTCCGCATTATGTAGCGAAAAAAGCTCGGCGAGCTTTCAGCGTTGTAAACAAGCCAAAGCCGAGTTTCCTCGATTTCGATCGAATTAAAACCCACACTTAGGGGCGCCGGTTTCGGTGCCCCATTTTTGTTGTTGTGCCGACGGGCGGTGATAGAATATTGCGATCATGGCTAGCGAATACCGTGTAGAAAAATGGGCCGAACTTCATTCGCCGAACCCGGCGATGATGCGGCACCAGCTCACTCTCGAGGGGTTTTCGGTCTTTCAATGGTCTGATGCTCCGGAAACCTATTACGGCCCCCACTCCCACGATGACGAGCAATGTCACTGGGTGATATCCGGCACCCTCGAGCTCACGATAGAGCGGGTCGGCGTGTTCGTGCTGGAAGCAGGTGACCGCGACTTTATGCCTGCGGGAACGCGCCATTCGGCAAGGGTCATTGGCGAGGAGCCGGTGATGTATCTGATCGGATCGCGAAAATAAAAAAGAACGCCGCAAGTGACCTTTCGGTCAATTGCGGCGTCCACCTCCCCGGGTTCGTTGTCCTTCAGTCAGTGAAATTTATCGGCGATAGTATCGGCGTTCATACCTCTTGGTCTTCTTGTTGAAAACGTAGGTGTAAAGTGCTGCTCCGCCGCCTCCGGCTGCTGCACCGATAAGAGCGCCTTTCTTCCCGCCGGCGATAGCACCGATCAGGGCACCTGCGCCTGCACCGATACCTATGTTGATGATGTTGCGATGTTTGTCATAAACGCTGCGTTCCTGCCGCGGATAATAGGTCTGTGCCTCGGCGGTCGTTGCCGCAAGCGGCAGCATTATCGCCATCATCGCCATCACTAAGAATGTTGCTAAATATTTTCTCATCTTCTTCTTCCCCTTAATCTTGAAATTCACAGCGGGGGTTTGAGGCCCGCCTTCGCCGTATATATCAGCAAAGCCCGTGCCAGAAGTCTAACTTGTTGCATTGGCAGGATGTTAGACAATTAGATGAGTTCGAATCCCACGCCGCCGAGCACCAAATAAGAGGCACTTCCACAAAATGGTATGCGGAAGGCCCGCGAGGCCGCGGCTCGAAATTAGACGGTGGCAGCGGGCGAATTTTTGAGCCGCGCGCCCGTGTGCTAAACTTTCCGCAAAATGTTCAAACAAGATATTGGCGAGCGAACCTGGTTCTTTGATCTTGAGTGGGTACCCGATGCAGCGGCGGCCCGAAAGCTCTATGGATTGAGAGATGACGTGACCGAACTTCAGGCGATGGAAGAGCTATGGTCGCGCGCATCGGGTTACTCGGCTGAGGTGCCAAGGCCGTTCGTCAAAAATCTCTTCTCCCGAGTGGTGTCGATCGCGTTTCTCGCCAGGAATGTCGTTTTCCGGGACGGGGAAAAGCAGATCGAATTCCGAATACACTCGCTGCCGACCCTGCCCGCACAGAAAGAAGAAGTGTCCGAGGCCCACATACTCGAGCAATTTCTGACCTACACGGGCAAGCTGGAGCCGCAGCTCGTGGGATATAATTCGCTCGATGCCGATCTGCAGGTGATCATCCAGCGGGGGATCATCAATGAGATAACGGCCCCGCAATTTTGCCGTCGGCCGGGAAAGCCATGGGAAGGGCGTGACTATTTCGATTCGAAGAACTGCGAATGGCATCTGGATCTCATTCAGCGTTTCTCGCGATTCGCGATGGGGCCCAAGCTGAATGAGCTGGCGGTACTGTGCGGATATCCGGGCAAGATCGACATGGCCGGCGATCAGGTGGTCGACCTGTGGCTGGCCGGTGATGTGGACCGGATCGTTCAGTATAACCAAACAGATACATTCAACACCTATCTATTGTGGCTGCGTGTGGCATATTTTTGCGGGAAGCTGGAGGAAGAGGAATATTTCGCGGAGCAGGAGCAGTTTCGCGAATTTCTCGAGACGGAAGCTGCCGAGGGCGAACGGCCGCATATCGAGCGATTTTTGGAGATGTGGGAACCGTAGATTCCCGACCTGCCCCGCGCAAAAGCTTTACATGAGCGCCGTCTCGTGGAACACTATCGAAAGGGCGGCCACGACGATGTTGAAGCGGACCGAGAACGACGAAAGACTGAACTGTTCCGCTTGCGGGGCGATGGGGCTCCGCGGTTCGGCCAAGTTTTGCCTGGTCTGCGGGAAGCTTTTGGCAGAGGATTACCAGCCGCTTGATTCGATCCGATCTTCCTACGGACTACAGCGGATGGTGCTCGACACAGGCAGCGAACGGTTCGCCGATGCCCCGGGGCTTTTCATGAGCGAATACCGAAATACAGCATCCCAACTCGCATGGGCGTGCTTCATTTATTCGCTGGTGCCTTATCTAGGAATACTATTCGTACCGGTGACGATCGTTTTCGGCGTTGCCGGCCACTCTATCGCATCCCGGCGGGGCGAGACCGGTGACCGGTCGCTGCGGGCGATAGCCCTGAGTTTTGTAGTTCTGGCCGTACAGATGCTGCTGTGGTGGCTGCTGTACGTGATACCGACCCTTGGCCACCAGCCGATCTAAAGACCGATCTCACATAATGACGCTCGCTCGAATAGTCGGATCAAATTCCCATTTAGACTATGTTGCGCGGATCGCGGCGCCCGGTGAAGGTGCGGCCGAAACCAGGGTGTTCGGCCAATTTGTGCGTATCGAGCACGCCGGCGAAACCGTTGTCGGCGTGATCTATGATTCGCGGCTGATCAGCCCCGAATTCGGCGGGTTCGGCCCCCGCCTGCAGCCAAGGCCGGCTCTTGAGGATTTCGGCCAGGGCTCGGAGAGGGGGAAGGGGGTCTTGATCGGAATTATCCTGCTGGGCACGCTCGGTAAAGAACGCGGGGGCGACCACACTCTGCCGGGGATGGTCATTCCGGCAGGGACCGATGCAGAGCTTTTGAGCGAAGATGAAATGCTTCGGTTTCACGGGCTGCCGGGCGAGATGCCGGAGATCGGGTATTACAGCCGGATAGTGTCGCACTCAGGCCAATTCGCGGGGCCGTTGATCGAAAGCATAATCGAACGGCTAAAGTCACACGCTTCGCCCGCGGCAGCGGCGCGGCTCGATCTCGTCCGCCAATCCATCAACTGGCAGGCGACGGTCGGGGGTCCTCACATTTGATCATGATCGAAACGGAAAGGATATATACCGAAAACTGTATCGAGACGATGGGCCGGATGCCCGACGGGGCGATCGATATGACGATCACCAGTCCGCCATATGACGATCTGCGGGATTATAACGGCTATCATTTTCCTTTCGAGGAGATCGCCGAATCGCTTTACCGAAAGACGGCGGACGGCGGAGTGGTCATCTGGGTGGTCGGCGACAGGACCGTGGGCGGCAACGAGACGCTTTCGAGCTTTCGCCACGCGATCATTTTCCAGGAGACCGGGTTTCGGGTTCATGACACGATGATCTATGCCAAGAACAACCCGATACCGAGCGACTGCGGGCTAAGATACAGACAGGCATTCGAGTATATGTTCTGTTTCTCGAAGGGGCGCCCAAAAACATTTAACCCGATAACGCAGGCGATAAAACAGGAAAAGGCGTTCAAGAGCTTTCGTATAACAAAGGTCGGCCGCAACGACCTGGCCCACGATCATGTCGCCCCGAAAGAGAGGAAGGTGAATAACATCTTCTATTACAACGTGGGCACGTCGAGCTCGAAGGACAGGATCGCCTTCAGCCATCCGGCGATATTCCCCGAGAAGCTGGTCGAGGACCAGATCGGAACGTGGACGAACGAGGGAGACCTTGTTTATGACTGTTTTATGGGGAGCGGGACGACGGCGAAGGTCGCGCATCTGATGAACCGGCGGTGGGTCGGGAGCGAGATCTCGCCGGAATATGTTGAGATCGCGGCGGAAAGGCTTGAGCCGTATCTGAACGGCAACGGCAAAAATAGTTTGCCGCACGACAACGGTTCGAACGGACGCGGCGTCTGAGTATTAGAATACAGACACTTCATGGAAGGGGCTGACGGATACTTTATAGCGTGCTGCCTGGGAGTAAATATCCTGCTCTTTTTGGCGGCGATGGCGAGCTGGTTTCTCAATCAGTGGAAAGCGAAAGACCGGTACGATGACCCTTACGACGACCATTAACACATGAGAAAAAATACACTTGCTGCGTTTATGATTGCCCTTTTTGCTGTAACGGCGTTTGGCCAAGTGAAGCCGGTCGAACCCGATCAAGCCGAAGTGAAGCCCGCCCCGCCGGCATTCAAGGCAAAATACGAGGGCGGGATGTTCGGCTTCAGCAAAAAGCAGGAAGGCGAGTTGAGGTTTGACGATATCAACGAGCGGCTCGTCTTCTTCGACAAGCAGGGCAAAGAGCAATTTTCGATCCCGTACTATTCGATGCAAGTGATCGCCCCTCATTCGAAATCGGTCACCTCGACGGCGGGAAATGTCGTACGGGTGCTGCCGCTGCCGGGGAGCTTTCTTGGCGGATTCATTAAAGAGAAGCGCCGGTATCTGACGGTCAACTTTGAAGACCCGGACGTCCGGGTTTCGGGGACGGCCAGCTTTAAATTGGAAACAAAAGAGCTGCTCGATTCGGTTCTTTTCTCTCTTAGTGAAAAGGCAGAGCTCAAACAACGCGGCGAGGCATTCTACCGGCCAAGGAAAGACGATCCGGTTGACGGAAACTGATCACGAAAGATCGCCATAGCGATGCTGGAGAATGGCGGCGATCGCAATGGCGGCCGTTTCGGCGCGAAGCACTCTGCCCTTGAGCGTGATCACCCGAGCGTTCGCTCTTTTCGCAGCCTCGATCTCTGAGGGATCCCACCCACCCTCAGGGCCGATCACGGCGGTCAGTCCCCTGGCCGACTCCACCTCACCCAAACTTCCGCCGCCGGTCTCAGCAAAGAACAAGATATAGCCGCGATCCGCGTCACGCCAAAGCTCATCGAGCGAAACCGGCATATCAATCTGCATCAAGGTGGCACGGCCGGATTGTTTCGATGCCTCAAACGCAACCTTTTTCCAGCGTTCGTGACGCTTGGCGACGTCGCGGAGCCTTACATCGCAACGGGCTGTGATTAGCGGGGTAAAGCGAGAAACGCCAAGCTCGACGGCCTTTTGTATCACGAGATCGTACTTGTCGCCTTTGGTAACCGCGGCGGCGAGAGTAAGGCGAAGGGGCGATTCGGGGGCGGGAGGTTCCGTAGGCTCGATCACCTGAAGCTCTGACCCTCGACGACCGACCTCCGTGATCTCACAGACGAATTCTCGGCCCTCGCCGTCGAAGACGCGGACGCGTTCGCCGGCCGCTAGGCGGAGAACGCTGCGAAGGTGACGGGTTTCCTCTTCGGAAAGTGTGACTCGGACGCCATCGAACGCATCAGGCGGTGCATAGAATCTACGCATCGGCGGCCTCCCCTTCATCTGTCGCGGAAAATTTACGGCGAAACTCGGGGGTCGCCCGCCGAACTTCAACCCATCCGGCGAAGACCTCGGGAGACGCCAGCCAGATGCCGAGCCATTCAACGGCCTCGGCGATAGCATCGCGTTCTTTGGAGGTAAGACGGCGATCGGCAAGGCGCTTGGCCGCAGCCTCTCGTGCGGCGACGGAAGATTCGCGGATACGGCGAAGCCCCTCTTTGTCGCCTTCGGATGTGTATTTGAGCCGGAGGTTCTCGAGACGCTTTATCGAGCGTGCGGCGGTATCGGGGTCGGAGAGGTCAATGGCATTTCGGAGCGCTGCGTCATATTCGGTATCGACCGATCGGTCGACATAGAGCTTCATTATCTCGGGATGCCGGATCACGGCCCCTTCGTCCGCAAGCAGACGAGCGATGACCATCGGCGAATCGACCGCGGCGGCGCCGAAGCGCTCCTCGACGGCCTTTTCGATGGCAATGATCTCGGGTGCTCCAACACTTTCACAATCCAGCGATTCCCATACTTCGATCATCAGATCGGTCCTGTTGCGAGAGGTGAACATATCATCAGCGGATCAAGTGCTGCGGACGGCTGACAGAAGTTCGGTGGACGAGTGATCTTTCGGGTCGCCCACTATTTAGACGCGGCCGCCGTATGCCTTTACGATCTCGCGCTCGGGGACCGGGTCGGCGGTATAGTCGGTGCCTTTCGCATGAATATCGGGACGGATCGCCTCGATCACCTGCTCGACCGTCGGCTCATCAAAGACCGTTACGGCATCGACCGAGCGAAGGGCGGCGACGAGCTCGGCTCGTTCGTGTTCGGGCATGAACGGGCGGCCGTTACCTTTGAGTTCACGCACCTGTTCGTCGGAGTTGATCGCGGTTACAACAAACCCGCCGAGGGCCTTTGCCCCCTGCAGATATCGGGTGTGCCCTACATGAAAAAGGTCGAAGCAGCCGTTGGTGAGTATGATGCTCTCGCCGCGAGAGCGAGCCTCAGTGACGGCCCGTTTCAACTCCTCACGATTCAAAATTGGTGCGCTCGACATATCAATCGGTTGCCGCGGTGGCGGTCTCAATCGCCGGGCCGGAGAATGATCGCCGAAGCTCTTCAAGGCTGACGACGGCAGTGCCTCGTTTCATCACGACCAGGCCCCCCGCGTGATTCGCGGCTTCGGCCGCCTGTCGGTGCGACATTCCGGATGCGAGAGCAAGCGTATAAGCGGCGATCACGGTGTCGCCCGCACCTGTGACGTCGATCGGCTGGCGTGAGCCGACCGCGGGAAGATGCTCGGCGGACTTTTCCTTTTCGCAGAGGAGCATGCCCTCACTCCCTAGCGTAACCAGAAGGGTGTCATAACCGAGTTCCTCTCGGAGAGCCTCACAGGCGTCGCCGGTCGCGGAGGTTCCGATGGCGGCCTCGGCCTCTTCTCGGTTGGGCGTCGCGGCCGTGGCGCCGGGGAATTTCCTGATACCGAAGCGGGAGTCGACAATAAGAGGTATCCCGGCTTCGGCCGCAAGGCTTTTTGCC
>JAEWBM010000066.1 GCA_023391155.1 Acidobacteriota bacterium | reverse complement strand
GCCAAGCGAGAGCTGATGTCGAAATTTCTGGGGCCAGATGATATCCTTGACCAATAATTCCGGAGAGCAAATATGAGACGTTTTGCATGGTTTCTGATCGTCGCGATCATCGTTCAGCTTGTGCCGCAGGCATTCGCACAAAAGGCGGCTGGAACTGAGATAAAGCAGCTTCAGGGGCCGCAGAATCCCCGACTCGGCTTTGTCATCCACGGCGGTGCCGGCGTCATCCGCCGCGGTTCGCTGTCACCCGAGCGTGAAAAGGAATACCGCGACAAGCTCGAAGAGGCACTGATGGCCGGTTACAAAGCTCTGCAGGACGGCAAGAGCGGGCTCGATGCGGTCGAGATCGCGATCCGGTTGATGGAAGACTCGCCGCTCTTTAATGCCGGCAAGGGAGCCGTTTTTACAAACGACGGCAAAAACGAGCTGGACGCCTCTATCATGGACGGCAAGACGCAAAATGCGGGAGCCGTCGCCGGGCTGCACCGGGTCAAGAATCCGATCACGCTCGCCCGAGCGGTGATGGAAAAATCCGAGCACGTGATGATGATCGGGGAGGGTGCGGAAAAGTTTGCCGAGCAGCAGAAACTCGACCTCGTCGAACCGAAATACTTCTGGACCCAGCCGCGTTGGGATTCGCTTCAGCGCATCCTGAAACAGGAGAAAGAACGTGAGGCGAAAGCGAAAGAGGTCGGCGAGCTGACCTACGAAGAGCGGGCCGCCAAATACGGCACGGTCGGTGCCGTTGCGCTTGATAAGGACGGAAACCTTGCCGCCGGCACCTCGACGGGCGGTATGACCAATAAGCGTTTCGGCCGCGTCGGCGATGTGCCGATCATCGGTGCGGGCACCTACGCAAACAACGCTACCGTCGCGGTTTCGGCAACGGGATGGGGCGAATTCTTTATCCGTCTATCGGTGGCAAAAGACATTTCGTCGCTGATGGAATATCGTGCGATGAGCGTTCAAAACGCGGCCGATATGGTCATCAAGACCAAGCTGCAAAATCTTGGCGGCGACGGCGGGGTTATCGCGGTCGATAAATTCGGCAACATCGGCATCTCGTTCAACACCGAGGGGATGTATCGGGCCTACGTTAACAGCGAGGGCAAGCCCGTCATCGAGATCTACAAGGACTAGCCGCCGATCGATGTTATCAGCAGAGATAATCGCCGGCGGCTCGGAACTGCTCACCCCCGAACGCTCGGACACGAACAGCCTCTGGATCACCGAACGCCTCAATGAGATCGGCATCGACGTGATGATGAAAACGATCGTCGGTGACGATGAGGTGCGCCTTACGGAGGCGATCAAAGACTCCTTTAAGCGTTCTGATATCGTCATCACGACCGGCGGGCTCGGCCCGACCGAGGACGACATAACGCGTCAGGTCGCGGCAAAGGCGCTCGGTAGGGAAACAGAGTATCGCGAGGAGCTTGAGGCCGAACTTCGCGTTAGGTTTCGCCGCTGGGGCCGCGAAATGCCGGAGATAAACAAGCGGCAGGCGTATGTGATCGCCGGCTCCGAGGTGCTCCCGAATCCGAACGGCTCCGCGGTCGGGATGATGCTGGAGGATGGCGGCAAGACACTAGTTGTGCTGCCCGGGCCGCCGCGTGAAAATCAGCCGATGTTCGACGGCTTTGTAATGCCGCGGCTCAGCGAAAAGACGGGCGACGTGGTCGTCAGGCGGCGCATCTTAAAAGTTTCGGGCATGGGCGAATCCGCGGTCGATGAGGCCGCCGCTCCGATCTATACGCAATATCCGACGGTCCGGACCGCTGTTCTTTTCAATCGGACGGAGGTCGAGATACACCTTTATTCGCGTGCGGCGACCGAGCCTGAAGCCGAGGCCGTTCTCGACGAACTGGCGCCGAAGATCGCCGAAAAGCTGGGCATTGCGGTGTTTTCGCTCGACGGGGAATCGATGGAAGAGGTCGTCGGCAAGCTGCTGCGGAGTGGGGGCAAGACGCTCGCTCTCGCGGAAAGCTGTACCGGCGGGCTGATCGGCAGGCGGATTACAGAGGTGGCGGGGTCGTCCGAATATTTCCTTGAGGGATTTGTGACCTACTCCAACGAGGCAAAGATGCGGACGCTGGGCGTTCCGGCAAAAGTTCTGCAGGAACACGGGGCCGTGAGTGCCGAATCCGCCGAGGCGATGGCGGCCGGGGCCCGAAAGGTCTCTGGGGCGGACGTCGCGGTTTCAGTTACCGGCATTGCCGGGCCCGATGGGGGCAGCGACGAAAAGCCGGTCGGGATGGTGTTCGTGGGATATGCGGACGCCGACGCGGTGCGGTCGATCAAGCTCACGCTTCCGGGCGACCGATATTTGGTGCGGTGGCGAGCCAGCCAGGCGGCGCTTGATATGGTTCGCAGGCAGCTTATAAGAACGAAGTAAAACATGGCGGGTATTTTTAGAAGGATCTACGAACGTTTTCGCGAATTCGGGAAACTGACGCCGATCGCATTGATCACAGTGTTTCTGCCGATGGCGGGAGCGGCCGTTCTGGTGATGATCGCCTCGCCTTTGAGCTTGTGGCTGCGTGAGAATTCAGGAGTGGGGATGCCGCTTTACCTGTTCGGCGTCCTATTTTTTTGCGGGCTTGCACT
>JAEWBM010000056.1 GCA_023391155.1 Acidobacteriota bacterium | reverse complement strand
ACATAATACCCCGTACGGGCGCGGATGGTAAGCCCCGCACGGCCCGGGATCTCGACCGAGATGCTCCGCAGCTCGCCGCTTCGGCCGGGCTCTTCCTCAGGGTAATAACTGAGAATGTACTGCTGCGAGAGCTCGGCTGAGATCTGGCGAAATGCGTTGTCGAGTTCGGCCTCGTCAATAGGCGAATAGACCGCCCCGCCCGTTTGCCGTGCGAATTCGAGCATCCGGCGCTCCGCCGCAAGCTGGCGGATATTAGCGTTCCCCGTGCGTGAACGCGTGCGGATATAATTTTCGAAATCGGTGGTCCGCACGACATAGATCTGGCAGTTCCAGCGCTGTGCCGTGCGGAGCGCGTTCTCGAATGTGGTGTCGGTCTTCGTATCGTCGCCGTCCGAGACGATGACGATAACGCGGCGGCCCTGGACCTCGCCGAGATATTCCGCGGCTAGCTCGATGCCGTCGAGCAAGGCGGTCGCACCCTCGGGCGGCGGGAAATATTCGATCGAGCGGACGAGCGCCGATATGTCCCGTGTAAACCCCTGCTCAAGCCGCGTATCTGTCGAGACGCTATAGAGCGCGGCGAGGTCGCGGTCCGGACGCAGCACTCTGCGGAAAAACCGGATGGCGGCCTTTTTTTCAAACTCGCGGGCGGCGATGACGCTCGAGGAATTGTCGAAGAGCATTGCGAGACGGATGGGCGATTCGGAGCGGGCGAGTTCACCGATCTCGACGCGTTGGCCATCGACGGAAAGTACAAAATCTTCCAAACGCAGATCAGAGACGCTGCGGCCGCGGCCGTCGACGACCGAGACGGGGATAGGCACCAGAACTGAGCGGACGCTTATGACCTCTTCCCCATCGGGGTTCGGCGGGGGCGTCGGTGTCGGTTCGGCGATCCGCGGGCGGTCGTTCGCGGGACGGTAAATTGTGCGCCGTTCGGGCGTGGGGCTGGGCGTCTCTTTCGGCTTTACACGGCCTGACTGGGCATCGGCGGATAGACCCGCAGAGGCGATTAGAAATAGAAGTAAAAGAAATCGAGCGGGCACCTTATCTCCAGTCAGGAATATTTACGATTATTGGTTGAACGCCCGCGTCGAAAAGTTGCTTAACGGTTAAGGTCGCGGGCTCATTTACGTGAGGATAAGTTTACCACCGGCAATGACGAGAACAACGGCCAAAATGCGTCTGAGCGCGAGGGAATCAAAACGTCGCACACCGAGGGTCGAGCCGAGCAGTCCGCCCGCGATGGCGACCGCGAGCCAGATCCAAACACCGCTCGACATCGCCGCCGCTTGGGCGTAGTTGCCCGCGAGCCCCGCGGCCGAGTTTACAAAGATAAAAACGGCAGAGGCCGCGGCCGCTTTCTTTGCACCGGCCCAGTACATCAGCAGCAGAAGCGGCGTCAGGAAAATGCCGCCTCCGACGCCTACCAGGCCCGATAGCAGGCCGATGACTCCGCCGGTGACCACAGCGGCCCAAATCGGAACGGTGCGTTCTTCACCATCGCCCTTAAGGTCGACCGCGAGCCGCACGGCGGCAGCGATGAGCACCACGCCGAGCACGATCTTATAAAGGCCCGTCGGCAGCTGCACCATCCCGCCCACGAACGCCATAGGCACCGACGCTGCCGCAAAGGGCAGCAAGAGGCGCTTTTCAAAATGCCCGGCCCGGTAATATTGCACCGCCGCGATCCCCGCGACGAAAAGGTTCAGCGTCAGTGCCGTCGGCCGGACCACCTCCGGCTGGACCGCAAAAAACGCCATCACCGCCAGATATCCGGACGCCCCGCCATGCCCCACCGACTAATAAAGAACCGCGACGATGAAGACCGCTGCGATGATGAGAAGAGTTGTTTCCATTACTACACCGGGAACGCGGGCAACCTGCCCACCCCCTCGGGAACGCGGGCAACCTGCCCGCAAGATCTGCGATAGCAGATCTCCAGCCGTCCGCATTCGGCCCTTTCCATGAACTGGACCGCGACCGGCTTACGGGAACGCGGGCAATCCATCCACCAAGTCGAGAACGGGAATCTATCCCGAACAGCTTTCAGATTGCCGTTGCCTTTAGGCAACGGACAGCGTATAAAAAACACCGGGGGGCTTTAGCCCCACCGTCCGGCGACCACTCGCTCAAAACTGCGAACCTCATTTTCAAACGGCACGGATTTGTGATGTTTCTCTTGGTTGCTGATATACGCTCTCACTTCAGCAAGTTTCGACTCCGACACGGAAACGGCATAATAATCATCCTGCCAATAAAATTTTCCGCGAATGAATCCCTGCTTATTTAACCAGTGGGCGGACTCACCCTTGATCAACATCATAACTTTCGCAATATCCTGAGCTCTGCCGAGTGAGATCAGAATATGAACGTGATCGGAATAGCCGCCGATCGCTTCTACAAAAATTCCCTTGGCCCTACAGTTCTCGCGAATGTGTGCGAAGAGTTTTTGACGGACTTCGAATGTGAGGTTGGGCTCGCGGTTGCGTGTGCTGAAGACCGTGTGAACCCATATTCGGACGTATGACATAGGTGATGGGCGGGCTGAAGCCCGGCTGTTTATTGTGAGCCCGAACCGTTGCCTAAAGGCAACGGCAATCAAATAATTTAACTGCAATCGACCGTCTAAAAGCAACGGCAATCGAGATCCATTCTAATCAAACGAGCCCGGGTAACTGAAAAGCATAGGCGATAGCATAGACGCCTATCCTGTGGCTGCGGACGGCAGCCCTTCGATCGATGGCAAGAACTCATCCCAATCTTTCAGTGCCCTTTCCACCTGCACCATATGGCGTTCGCGTTTCTTTCGGTGTTTTTTGCGGAGTTCGGGTGGGAGGGGTTCGAGGAGGCCGAAGGTGATGTTCACCGGCTGAAAGTTCTTTGTCTCGACGTTCGATACATATCGGCACAGTGCCCCCGTGGCAGAAACGTCCGGCGCCGTGACGGTCGGCAGCCCGCGGACCAGGCGGGCCGCGTTCAGCCCGGCCAGCCAGCCCGTTGCGACCGACTCGACGTAACCCTCGACACCGGTGATCTGCCCGGCAAAGAACAGTGTCGATAATTGGCGGGCCGTCAGGTCCTGGTGCAGGATCTTTGGCGAATTGATGAACGTGTTGCGGTGGATCTGCCCGTACTGCAGTATCTCGGCATTCTCGAGCCCCGGTATCAGCCGGATGATGCGGGCCTGTTCCGGGTAACGCAGGTGATTCTGGAATCCGACCAGCCCGTACGCATCGGCCATCAGGTTTTCCTGCCGCAGCTGGACGGCGGCATATGGTTCGCGGCCGGTCTTTGGGTCGGGCAGGCCTTTCGGTTTCATCGGGCCGAACCGCAGCGTATCGACGCCGCGCCGGGCGAGTTCCTCGAGCGGCAGGCACGCCTCGAACCACTGCGTGTCCTCGAACCGCTTGATCGGTACCGATCCGGCATTGACCAACTCGTTATAGAACAGCTCGTACTGTTCGCGGCTGAACGGGCAATTGATGTAATCGTCGCCACCCTTGCCGTAACGCGCCGCCTTGAACGCGACGTTCATATCGATCGAGTCGGCCGCGACGATCGGCGCGATCGCATCATAAAAATAGAGCTGGTCGTCGCCCGTGAACCGCATGATGTCGGCCGTCAGCTCATCGCTGGTGAGCGGCCCGGTCGCGATGATCACGGCGGCTGACCGCTCGCCGATCTCAGC
>JAEWBM010000007.1 GCA_023391155.1 Acidobacteriota bacterium | reverse complement strand
GCGTTGATTATCCGGTGGCCGCCGGCGGCCTCGGCCGCAGCAACGCTCATTACCATAAAGACGAACAGTTGGCCGGTCACATCCGTGTAATAGCGCGAAAAGGCGACGAAGGTCAGGTTCACGGCGTTGAGCATCAGCTCGATGCACATGAACATCCCGATGGCGTTTCGCTTATAGACGACGCCGACCGCACCGATCGTAAACAGTATCCCGGAAAGGGCCAGGTAATTTTCCAGACTTGGTTCCATTTCAGATGTTCAGCCTTACGCGTTTCTTGCTTCCTCTTCAGCGGATTCCCTTAGCTCGGCGGTTTCCTCGACCAGTTCGAGGTGCGGATGTTCGACCTTTCTCACCAGCACGACCGCACCGATTATCGCCATCAGCAGCATCACGGCGACTATCTCGACCGGGAGCAGATATTCTGTGTACATCGAGGTTCCGATGCTCATCGTCCGCCCCGCAGTGACATTGGGATCGACCGGCTGCTTAGGCGCCTTTAGCACCGCATAAAAAATAAAGAACGTCTGTGCCAGCAGCGCGATTCCGAGCCCCCCGCCGACTACGTACAGGTAACGCAGGCGGTTGAGCGCGTTGTCCTCGTCCAAGTTCAGCAGCATTATCACAAACACCACCAGCACCATGATCGCGCCCGCATACACAAGTATCTGCGTGACGGCGATAAACGGTGCGGCAAGCGTCAGATAAAGTCCCGCAAGCCCGAGAAATACTCCGACCAGCGATATCGCGCTATACAGCGGATTGCGGTGATACACCATCGATGCAGCGCACGCAATAGCAAATCCCGCCAACAGAAAAAAGACTACGCTCCCCATAATTAGTGCCCGGTAACGCGGCGATCGCCGGCTACCGGTTCATAAAGTAAACGATAATGATCGTCACTATCACGTTGGCTATTCCCAACGGCAGCAGAAACTTCCAGCCGAAAAGCATCAACTGGTCAAACCTGAATCGCGGCAGCGTTCCGCGGATCCAGATATATAAGAAAAGGAAAAAGAATATTTTGAGCAAAAACGCCACATGGCTGACCAGTGCGTAAGCGATGCTGCCCGGCTCGAGCAGCCGTCCCAGTCCCGGTACATACCATCCGCCGAGGAAAAGCACGACCACCAGCACCGAGACCGTAAACATATTTACGTACTCGGCCATAAAGAACAGGGCAAATTTCAGTGCCGAATATTCTGTATGGAAACCGGCGACCAATTCCGTCTCCGCTTCCGGCAGATCGAACGGAACCCGGTTCGTTTCGGCGAATGCCGCAATCAAAAAGACGATAAAGCCGATGAACTGCGGTACGATGAACCACCGCATATACCACGGCGAATTCGCCTGGGCGTTGATTATGCCGTTCAAGTCGAGCGTGCCCGCGAGCAGGACCACGCCGAGTACCGACGCACCCATCGCAAGCTCGTACGAGATCATCTGTGCCGAGGAACGCAGCCCGCCCATCAGCGAATATTTGTTGTTCGACGACCATCCGGCGAGAGCGATGCCGTAAACGCCGACCGATGTTATGGCCAATATAAAGAGCAGCCCCACGTCCACCTGTGCGATCGTCAGCGGCATGTTGATGGCCTGCTCGGCGATCCACGGCATTGCGTCGCCGATGTATGGAATGCCTTCTGTGTAGGGAACGAGCCAGCCCAACGGGTCATTGATCCGCGGCCCGAACGGGTAAAAGACCATCGGCAATAGCGCCGCCGTCAATGCGATAACGGGGGCAAGGAAGTAGATGAACTTCGTCGCCTTGTCCGGAACCAGGTCCTCCTTAAGGATAAACTTAAGAAGATCGGCAAAAGGCTGGAACAGGCCCCAGGGCCCGACGCGGTTCGGGCCGATACGGCCCTGGATCCAACCTAAGACCTTTCGCTCGGCAAGGACCGTATAGGCAACGATCATCATCACGCCGCCAAAGACCGCTACGATGGCAAGGCCGTAAACTATGAACGGAAATGCAGTTTTAAGTGCCGATTCCATAAACGACTATTTATTTACCCCGATCTGGGCACGGTCGGCGATGCCGATCGCGGCCGCTTCTGCCTGAGCCTCTTCACGTGGAGTTCCGTCCGGCTGGAACTGCAAAAGCGGCGAAACAAGCAGGTTTTCCGGCTTCGGATTGCCGTTCGCGAGCAGATGAAATTGTGCCGTCTTGCCGGTCATCGTCGTGATGCGGTGCAATTTATGCCCGATCTTGGGCGTTACCGATATCTTTTCGCCCGCACCCGGCATGTTGCCCACCGCACCTCGGAGGTATTCGACCGCACCGGGCTCGACCGACGACGCCCGCATCTCATACTTAGCCTGCACGGGGAAGCGTTCATCCTTGAGAGCCGGATAGCGAAGCCCGTTATAAGCGGGTACGGCATCCGCCAATTCCCGGAAAACTGCGGAGGCGGACATTTGATACCCCAGATCCGTTCCCATAGCCGCGGCAAGGGCGGAAGTGATCATCCAGTCGGGCTTAGATTGATGCAGGGCCTCGATGGCTTTCCTCACACGCTGAACATTGCCTGCGTTATTTGTAAATGTCCCGTCGACCTCCGCAAAAGAGGCGGCAGGGAAAACGATGTCTGCAAATTCGGTCGTCTCAGTCTCAAACAATTCCTGAACGACAACAAAGTCCTTATTGGCAAGCACCGCCGGGTCCTGCAGGCTCCCGGTTATGTACAACGCCTTCGAATTACGGAGCACGTCTTCGAGCCGCAAAGCCTCGGGGACGATATCGATAGCTCCGACCGAATTGTTATAGAGCGGCAGCGGGTGGAGCAGCACACGCCGCCCTTCGCCGCCGAACGAACCTGCCGATGAGGCGATGGCAGCTTGAGCCGCGGGCGAAAGCTCACTGCCCGCCATAATGACAAGGTCGCCTTCGGTATTCTCGATCGTGGCAAAGACCGCCTCTAGCGCCGACATTTCCACGCCGAGTTTGCCGGCGGCGTCCGATGCCGAGCCGCGGTCGGCCAATGCCAAAGCGAATGCATCGGTCGAGCCCGGTGCAAGGTGCAGGAACTGCGTCGATCTCACCGCGATCCGGATCGGCACTTCATTAGCGACGATCAGTTTCGCGCCCGAATTATGAACCGCCTGCCTGATCTGTTTGCCGGTAAAGGTCTGTTCCTCTTCGGGTTCGCCGCCGATCAGCACGATGGTCGATGCGTAGCGAATATCCTTATGAGTCGCCAGTGGAGCACTCAGATTCGCAAAGAACGGTGCCATGCTTTGGCGGTCCGAGATCGCGACCTTATCGGTCTTCAAAACCTCGTTTGCGAAACGTTTAAGCGTATAAAGCGATTCGTTCGTGATCCGCGGGCTGGCGATAACGCCTGTGTCTTTCCCGAAGGCAGCGAGCCTTTCCGCTACAAAATTGATCGCGGCGTCCCACGTCGTCGGGATCAGCCTGCCGCCCTTTGAATAGCGGATCATCGGCGTCTTTAGCCGATCCGGGTGGTTAATGAATTCGTGTGCGAAGCGTGCCTTGATGTCGAGAAATTCGCCGTTTATGCCGTTGACATAGCGGTCACGGGCCACGATGCGGTGAACCTCGCCGCCGCGCGAACCGATCGAAAGCTGCATGCCGTCAGAGCTGTAAACATCGGTGGTGATCGTCTGGTCCAACTCCCAGGGGCGTGTTTCGTGACGGTATACGGCGTCGAGCAGCGTCCCGGTCGGGCACACCTCGATACAGTTTCCACACTGAGAGCAATCGAGCCAGCCGCCATAGGTGCCGATCACGGTATTTACGCCGCGGTTTCCGGCCTCGATCGCGTCCTCGCCCATCCATTCGCTGCAAACGCGGGTGCATCGCTTGCACAAAATGCACCGCTGCGGATCATTGGCGATGATCGGCGAAAGATATTTTTCGGGCTGAACGTTCTTATATTCGGTAAACCGCTCCTCGACATCGCCCCAGTCAAAGATGACCTCCTGCAGCTCACACTCACCGCCGCGGTCGCATACCGGGCAATCGAGCGGGTGATTTGCAAGCAGGAATTCGCCCATTGAACGCTGGGCCTTTTCGATCTCAGGGCTGACGGTCGTCACGACCATGCCGTCCGTTACCTTGATCGTGCAGGACGTCTGCAGCTTGGGCATCTTTTCGATGCGGACAAGGCACATCCGGCAGGAGGCCTGCGGGTCGAGGTCCTTGTAATAGCAAAACGAGGGAATGCTCTCCCCATTATCGCGGCAGACGTCGATAAGGACGGCGCCCTTTTCCGTCTCAACCTCTTTCCCGTTGATCGTGACTTTTACGAGTTCTGTTGACATTTAAAGCTCGGGAGCCGTTACGACCCCCATCTCTTACTTCGATTTCTTTGATTTCTCATCGGCGCCCGCATTTGCCGCGGTATGTTTCTTCCGCGTCTTGGGCCTCGATTTTCCATAGCTTCCGGCGAAGATCTTGCCCCGCCGTGACCGCTTGTCACCTTTTCCCATATCGTTCTCCTAATTAACGGCCGGCGAAATCTCAATGCCGGTCTTGTCGACTAACCACCGCCTGAACTCTTCGGGGAATTGCTTAATGGCGCTCTGCACCGGCCATGCAGCGGCGTCCCCGAGCGGACAAAAGCTTTTGCCCTCAATGTTGTCGCAGATGTCGAGCAGCAGTTGTGCATCTTCGGGCCGCCCGCCTCCCGCATCGATGCGGTCAAAGATCTTGACTATCCAATCGGTACCCTCACGGCACGGCGTGCACCAGCCGCACGATTCGTGCTTGTAAAACTCCGACAGATTTTTTGACGATTGCACCACGTCGACGGTTTCGTCCATCACCATCATCCCGCCGGTCCCGAGCATCGACCCCGCCTCGACGATACCTTCGTAATCTAGCGTAACGCCCTTTCCAAGGATCTGTCCGGCGTTCATTATGTAAACGCTGGACCCCCCGGGGATAACCGCTTTGAGCTTCTTATCGTTCCGGAGCATTCCGCCGCAGTCTTCCATGATGAACTTCTCCATATCGGCATAGCCCATAGGAAGTTCATAAACGCCCGGTTTTTTCACGTGGCCGCTGACGGACCAGAGTTTGGTCCCGCCCGATTTTTCGGTGCCGAGGTCGCGCCATGTGATGCCGCCCATCTCGATTATCTGGGGCACAGACGTAAACGTCTCGACGTTGTTCACCACGGTCGGGCACGCATAAAGCCCCTCGACCGCGGGGAACGGCGGCTTCATCCGCGGATGCCCGCGGTAACCTTCGAGTGAGCTAAGCAGAGCGGTCTCTTCACCGCAGATATACGCACCCGCACCCGTATGGGTGTGGATCTGCATCGAGAACCCTGAGCCGAGAATGTTATTGCCTAACAGCCCCGCTTCACGAGCCTCACGCAGTGCCTCATCCATGATCTCGATGAGATAGTTATACTCGCCGCGGTAATAGATATAGCCCGTTTCTGCACCGAGAGTGTAGCCGGCAATGAGCATCCCCTCGATCAATGCGTGCGGGTCGAACTCGAGAAGATATCGGTCCTTAAAGCTGCCGGGCTCAGATTCGTCCGCGTTGCAAACGACGTACTTCGGCTTTGGCGAATCGCGGGGCACGAACGACCATTTCATACCGGTAGGGAAGCCGGCACCGCCGCGGCCGCGAAGTGCGGAATCCTTGACCTCCTGAATGATCGCGTCCTGCGTCATCCCAAAGGCCTTTTCGAGCGACTTATAGCCGCCTGTTTCGCGATACACCCTCAGCGTGTGGCCATTCTTAATATGGACACGCCTGAGCTGTAAAGGTTCGCAGCCTATTGCCTTGATTTCCATAAACAGGGAACGCGGACACCCTTGTCCGCATGAGGGCAAAGCCCGAAATCAGTTACCCCTTCCATTCAAGTTCTCGATTATCTCGTCCACTTTCTCCGTGGTCAGGTCCTCGTAATAATCAAACCCGATCTGCATCATCGGCGCCGTTCCGCAGCTGCCCAGGCATTCGACCATTGTCACGGTAAACTTTCCGTTCTCGGTAGTTTCACCGGGGTGTATCCCGAGCTTTGAACAGATATGTTCCGTAATGTCGGGCTCGCCCATTATCTTGCACGACAGCGTCTTGCAGATCTGGATGTGATGGCGACCGACGGGGCGAAGATTGAACATCGTGTAAAACGTTGCCGTTTCCCACACGTCCGTCACTTCGAGGTCCAAAAATCTTGCCAAAAAATTCACCCCGGGATTGTCGATCCACCCGCGTTCCCGCTGTACCACAAAAAGCAGCGGGATGAGCGCCGAACGGCTGCGGTCCGCCGGATACTTCGCCAGATGCGAACGCATCTCTTCGACCACCTCGGGCGAAAATTCGGCCACCTCATCCGTGTGAATGATTCGGTCCGTGAAACTTGTCGGTGTTGCTGTAGCCATCGTTCAAATGCTGAATATCGAATATCGAATGTCGAATGCACCCGGTCAAAATCGACATTCGAAATTCGGCATTCGAAATTATCTGTCGATCTCTCCGAGCACGATGTCCAAACTGCCGATGATCGCCACGACGTCGGCGACCATTTCGCCCTCGCTCATCTGCGGAAGTGCCGCGAGATTTACAAAGCTCGGTCCACGGAAATGGCCCCGGTCTGGTTTCGGCCCGCCGTTGGATCTCATATAGACCCCCAACTCGCCCTTCGACGCCTCGATCGGCAAATAGACCTCGCCCGGCGGAATATTAAAGCCCTCGGCGACGATCAGAAAATGGTGGATCAGCGAATCCATGTGCTTTCGCATGTCGTCGCGATCCGGCAAAACTACTTTCGGAGCGTCCGCCTTCACGGGGCCGGGCTTCAAGCGTTCCAGCGCTTGGCGCACGATCTTGTGCGATTCGTATAGTTCCCGCATCCGCACCCGGAATCGTGCCCATACGTCGCCGTCGTTCTCCACCGGGATCTCAAAATCGTAAGTCTCGTAGCCTGTATACGGGTTATGGCGACGCAGGTCAAGTTCGACGCCGCTGCCGCGGAGGCACGGGCCCGTCAGGCCCCAGTTTATCGCGTCCTCACGGGAAATGCGGCCGACATCCTTGATACGGCTTTGCCAGATCTTATTTCCGGTAGTCAGCGTTTCAAAAGTATTAAGGGCCTCAGGAAAATCTTCTAAGAACTGCCTGACCCTATTTTCAAATCCGGCAGGGAGGTCCATCATCAGCCCGCCGATCCGGAAATAGCTCGGGGTCATCCGCCCGCCCGAGGCCGCTTCGATCAGGTTGAGGATCTTTTCTCTCTGCCGGAAGCAGAAAAAGAAAACGCTCATCGCCCCGAGGTCGAGTGCGCTCGTTCCCAGCCAGACCATGTGCGACGCGATCCGCTGCAGCTCGCACATCAGCACGCGGATCACCTGTGCCCGTTCCGGTATCTCAAGCTGGAGCAGTTTTTCGGCCGCCATCACATAGGCGAGGTTGTTCCCGAGCGGATTAAGATAATCCATCCGGTCCGTAATAACGATGCCCTGCTGGTATTTCTTGTATTCAAAGAGCTTCTCCATTCCCGTATGGAGATAACCGATATCCGGGATCGCCTTGACCACCATCTCGCCGTCAAGCCGCAGGTCCAACCGCAAAACGCCGTGCGTTGACGGGTGCTGCGGACCCATGGAAAGGGTCATCTGCGACTCAAGCGGTTGATCGACCGCGTCGAGGTCGAGTGTAAAATTCTCGGTAACAGAACTCATTTCAAAACTCGGGCTGACCCGTTCGTCAGCGAACCGAACCACCCTAATTCATACTGTACGGCTCATAGCCGCGAAGCGGATAATCCTTTCGAAGTGCATGGCCGTCAAAATCGGACGGAAGCAGTATCCTTCTCAGGTCCGGGTGGCCGACAAAATTCACGCCGAACATGTCATAGGTCTCGCGCTCGTGCCAGTCCGCGGTCTTCCAAAGCACGGTGACCGTTTCCACTGAGGGATCGTCTTCCGTCAGAAGCACTTTCAGCCGCAACCGCTGATAGTGGACCGTCGAAAACAGGTGGTAATTAACGGCGAAACGCGGGTCCTCTTCCGGGCCGAGATCGGCTCCGCAGAGATCGGCCAGCATATCGAAACCGTGCGATCCCTTAAGAAAACTGCAGACTTCGACGATCGCCTCGCGGGGCACTCTTATCGTCACCTCGCCAAGAGCATCAACCTCGCTCGAGACCCAGTCGGCGTTTTCAGCTCTTAGGGCATCAACCGCTTTGCGCAATTCTTCGGTCATAAACAAGGCCCTAGTCACCGATCGACGATCGGTCCTCGGGCTGATCAATTCACTGCAAAAACTAAGAAGATCGCCTGCGTTCGTGACGCGACGGGATCGAATACGGCCGAGAGACCGTATTCTGGGCGACCTCGACCTCGGTCTTTCGTTCGAGTGCCGTACCCTCGGTCACCGGCAGCGTTCCGGGAACGATCGCGTCCCGCGACTCAGCCTCAAAGGCGTCGCGGCGGTCCTTGACCGATTCCTTCATTATCTTTTCCTGGAGCATCGTTATCGCATGCACCAGCATTTCCGGACGCGGCGGGCATCCCGGGACGTAAACGTCAACCGGAACGATCTTGTCGACGCCCTGCACAATGGCGTAGTTATCGAAAACTCCGCCTGAGGTCGCGCATGCTCCCATCGAGATCACCCATTTCGGCTCCGGCATCTGGTCGTAAATACGCCGAAGCACGGGAGCCATCTTTCGCGAGACGCGGCCTGAAACGATCATTACGTCCGCCTGCCTTGGCGACGCTCGGAACGTCTCCGCGCCGAACCGTGAAAGATCGTTGCGAGCCGAAACGGTATTCATCATCTCGATAGCGCAGCAGGCGAGGCCGAACGTCGCCGGCCAAAGGCTCGATTTCCGCGCCCAATTGACCACCGCGTCAAGCTTTACCGTTACTACGTCCGGCAGCGATTCGAATAATGTATTCTCTAGACCCATACCAGGTTCGATTATTTCTGCCCGCGAACCGATGCAGGCAAATTCTTTGCGTTATGCCGCCCGCTTCATTCCTTCGGCAGCCGGCTTTTCGCCGCCGCGCATCGATATCGCCTGTGCCCGTGCCGATGCTCGTGCCTGCTTGCTCCAGTCGAATGCACCCTTCTTCCAATCATATAAAAGGCCGATCACGACCGTGGCCAGAAAGATAAGGATGCCGACAAATGCGATCGTGCCGTACAGGACGCCGGTCGCTTTCTCCATTGCCAAGAGCTGCTTAAATGCAACAGCAAACGGCACCATAAACAGAATTTCAAGATCGAACAGCAGAAAGGTTACCGCCACGACATAGAACTTTATCGAAAAGCGGTCGCGTGCCGTACCGATGGGGTCCTTGCCGCTTTCATACGGCATCAGCTTTGTGGCAGTACGCTTTCGAGGCCCGATCAATTGTGTAACGATGAGCTGGCTTGCCGCGAATCCAAACGCAACAAGAAACATCATCGCGACAGGCGCGTAATCCATTATGCTAAAGCTTGTCGGCATTTATTTTCTATGGACAGAAATGCAATATTGCTCTCCGGCCCGAGCTTGGCCGCCGCAGAGCATTAATACTTTGGAACAAAGTAAATCGTAAGTTAAGCGTTGGTTAGTGTCAAGGCACTGTCCTAACGGTCTCCTCACCTCCTCAGCGGACCAAGGCCGACACCCGTTTGGGGTATATTTCATTGACCCGGCCGCGAGCGATATGCTATCGTTTGAATGGCTCTACGGAGCCGAAATCTCACCTTCAGGCCGAACTCCTGCGGTCCTCAAACTATCAAACGTGATCACCGGGTACAATACAGATATCGAATTCGAAGGCGTGACATATCACGTCCAAACGGAAGACAAGGGCCTCACCAAGCCGATCATACTGTCCCTCGTTTATAACGGCGGCACTATTCTGGCAAGCAAGCGAGCCCCCTACGACGACCTGGTCACGTCGGGCTTTGACGAAAAACTGCTTGAGGAACGTCTCAACCGCCAGCATCGCCTGATCTGCGCGGCGATCAAGGCGGGCCGCATCGGCGAGCTGAAGAGCCTCGGCACCAAAAACGGAAAGAACGGAAAAAGCAAGAAGGCCGCACCTGTGGAGGCCGTGGTTGCCGGCGAAGGCCATGCGCCGGCAGTTCCGGACGAACCGCTGCCGGAGAGCTCTTTTGCAGTTCCCCACCCGGATTCGGGCGAACTGATGTTCCCGATACCCAAACCTGAGACCGGTTCTCTTGCCGATCTCGACAAGATAATGGCCGCCGCGGAAACGGTGGTTGAACCGGTGGCGATAATCGGGGAAGAGTTTGTTCCTGATTCTGCTGTCGTGGCGCTCGACAGCGAGTTGGCCGGCGGCGAACGTCCCTCTAATACGCGGCTCGAGGTCGAACTTCTAGGTGATAAAAAGCTGAAGGGCGGTGAAAGCCGCGAGATCAAGATCATAGTATGCCGAGGCACCGCACGAAAGGTCGTTTCGCACGCCGAGGTGATGATAAAGGTCATCGGGTCCAGTTTCAGGCCGCTGATCTTTCACTCTTGGACCGACGAGAACGGCCTGGCACAGATGACCGTGGATATCCCTTCCTTTAAGAACGGCCGCGCCGCCTTGCTCGTAAGGGTGTTGAGCGACGGCGAAGAGACCGAGCTCCGCCGACCCATCTCGCACGGGTAGCCGCGCATTTGGAAAACTCCGCTCGATAGGTGAAACTTATCTTGAGCGGAATGATAACGATAGTATTGAACGGCGAAGAACGTAAGATCGACGGCGCGGTCACAGTTGACCGGCTGCTCGATCTTTTTTCGTTACCACGTCAGCGCGTCGCCATCGAGCTTAATAAAGAGGTAGTCCGCAAACAGGACTGGCCCGAAACCCAAGTGAACGACTCCGACCGTATCGAGGTGATCCACTTCGTCGGCGGCGGTTGAGCTTTGCGTTCGCGGCGGCATTGCGTGAAAATCACATCAAATGGCAGATAAATTTGTACTCGCAGGCAAAGAGTTTAGTTCCCGTTTGATCATCGGGACGGGGAAGTACCGCTCGTACGATGAGATGAAGGCCGCGCATAAGGCGTCCGGTGCCGAGATGGTGACCGTTGCGGTGAACCGCGTGCCGCTGGACCGGAAGACCGAATCGTTCCTCGACCATCTCGATCCGGCGATGCAGATCCTTCCCAACACCGCCGGCTGCTATGACGCGGACCATGCCATCCGCACCGCGCGTCTTGCCCGCGAAGCCCTGGAAACAGAATGGATAAAGCTCGAGGTCATCGGCGATCAGGTCACGCTTCTTCCCGACAACGAACAGACCCTGGAGGCCGCAAGAGTGCTGGTCAAAGAAGGGTTTATCGTCCTGCCCTATTTCACCGATGATCTGATCATGGCCAAAAAGCTACTTGACGCCGGCTGTCCCGCTGTGATGCCGCTCGCTGCCCCGATCGGCTCAGGCATGGGCGTTCAGAATCCGTCAAACCTACGTATCATGCGCGAACAGCTTCCCGATGCGATGATTATCGTCGATGCCGGTGTCGGCGTGCCGTCGGACGCGGCAGTAGCCATGGAACTTGGCGCAGATGCCATCTTGATGAACACCGCCATTGCCGAAGCCGGAGATGCCGAACAAATGGCATTCGCGATGAAACTCGCCGTCGAAGCGGGCCGTCTTGGCTACCTCGCCGGACGCATGCCAAAGCGGCTTTACGCCTCTGCCTCCAGCCCCCTCCAGGGCGCGATCAAATAAGATTTAGTATTCGAATTCGGCGACTATCGGCAGATGGTCGCTGGCGATAAGTGCTGTGCGGCTGCGGTGCAGAAACGCGTCGCGGAGCCAAAATCGTTCGTCAAAATATACATGGTCGAGGTGCACCAGCGGGAGTATGCCGGGAAAGGTTCGCGTGCGGCCCAAGTGCAGTTTGGGGTCGATGCTCTGAAAGTTAGTCTTAAACAGCTTAGTCGTAATACCGCTCACCCATTCGTTAAAATCTCCCGCGACGATCCGCTTTCCAACAAACTCAGGATGATCCAGCACGTGCTCGGCCAATAGCTTGTGCACCTGCTTGCGCCGTTCAAAGAAGGACGTGCCCATGTGCAGGTTCACAAAATGCAGGGAGCCTTCGCCATTGAGGCTGATCTCGGCCCTCAGAGCCCCGCGGGGTTCGTATTTCAGGACGCTAATATCATAGGCTTGATGGTCGCTGATCGGCAGGCGGCTAAGTATCACATTGCCGTACTCCGCACCGTTTATCCGTCGCGCCTCGCCAAGCCGAAAATCCATATCGAGAGCGTCGGCAATATACTCTGCCTGATGATCCCGCTCGGCGGCCGCCGCGTGCCCGACGACCTCTTGCAAGGCGATGATGTCCGCATCTATCTCTTGCAGCACCTTAACGATACGCTCGGGCGAATAGCGCCGATCCATCCCGACGCACTTGTGAACATTGTATGTGGCGATCTTAACCGTATTCATCAGCTGTTCCGGTAGTTTTGGATGGCTTTTATCAGCGTAGGGATCGCCAGTAATAGCAGCAAAGCGATTATCGGTATCGACGTCCCTCGCGGGAAAAAGTAAAAAAGCAGTGCCAGGCCGATGAGTGCGAAAGAGGTCATGAAGAGGAGCTTTGCCTCCGCGGCGCCGAGAGCAGCCTTTTTTGCGATCGCCGAACCGATCGAGGTCGCGGCATTGAGCGCCCCGGCAGTGGCCTTTCGCATACTGCCGCCGCCCTTACGCGGGATACGCTTGCGGACCGGCAGCCTATTCCGCTTCTTATATGTCTCGCTGAGGACGATCTCAGTCGAGTTGGCCATGTCGCGGATGAACATCTCTTCCATCTGCCGCCCGAAATCCGCATCCTCGACCATCACGTCCAACTCATAGTTCCCGAACCAGCTCGCAACGTTGAGATTTGTAGACCCGACCCGCGAGAAATGGCCGTCAAAGACCGCGGTCTTTGCGTGCATCATCGGCCCGTTCCATTCGAACACTCTTATCCCGGCTTCGAGCAGCGGGCGATATGTCGACCGCGTCGTGTCGCGGATAATGCCGATATCGGTCGATTGTGGAACCAGTATCCGGACGTCCACCCCGTCAAGCGAGGCGTCCTTAAGCGTCTGCAAATAAGAGGGAACCCCGATGAAGTAAGCGTCCGTTATCCACATCCGTTCACGGGCGGTGACGGCGAGAAGCTGATCCATCCGGTAGATATGGGCCGTGCCCGGAACGCTTTGAACGACGCGAAGCGCGGTGCTTCCCGTCGGCAGCAGCTCAACTATCGGCTCAAGAAGTTTAGGTTCGAGCGGTTCGCCCATCGTCGCCCAGACCTCTGCAAATGCGGCCTCGACCTCGGCGACGGCGGGGCCTGTCAGCCCGACACCCGTATCGCGCCACGGCGGGATGCCCTTTGCCTCGTCGCCGACCCAGTCGCGTCCGACGCAGAGTCCCGTCACAAAGGCGATACGCCCATCGACAATGATGGTTTTGCGATGGTCCCGGCTGAAGATGCCGAGCGGGTCGAGAGGATTCGGCGGGTTGTAACATCGCACCTCGATGCCGTGGTTGCGAAGCCGCCGCCAAAAGCTGCGAGGCGTTTTGCCAAAGCCGCCCATCCAATCGTAGATGACCTTGACCTCAACGCCGTCTTCGGCTTTCGCGATCAGTGCGTCGGCGAACAGGCGGCCCTGATCGTCGCCGTGAATGATATAGCTTTCAAAAAAGATGCGGTGCTCGGCACCTGCGATGGCATTCAGCCAGGCGGGGTAATTTTCGGCGGCATCGACCAGCAGTTCGAGATCGTTGCCGGTGATCAACTCCGCGCCGGTTACGCGCTCTAAAGTCCGATCGATGAATTCCCGATCGATGACGGGAAGGTCGATCTCAACTGCGGGCCGCTCTGCAAGTTTCGTGTCCATCCCTCAAGGTGCAGCAACTACTGAGATTATACAGAACGCCCAAAGTTTGTCAGAATTATCGTGATGGCAAGGGTTACGGTATTATTCTTCGGCGCAACGGCAGACGTAGCCGGCACTCGGGAATCCACGTTTGAAACGGGCGATAGCGCCACAGCCGGCGCGGCGATGTCTTCGCTGATCGAAAAGCACCCCGCACTAACACGCCACAAACTGCTCTTTGCCGTTAACGAAGAGTACGTAGACGCCCAAACACCCCTCGCCGATGGCGACACGCTCGCGGTTTTTACGGCGGTGTCGGGTGGATAGACTAGAGCGATCCGAGAGTATTGACATGCGAACAAGCTTATTACTGATTCTTCCGATCGTTTTTCTGTCCACCGCTTGTCTAGCGCAAGACACGGAGAAAAACGCCGGAGAGCATCGGATCCCATTTCAATACTCCATCGAGGAGTTTGGCGAGGCGCGTGTTACGACGGTTGCTAAGACGCGGGTCGATGAAACCGCAGACGGTTCATTTCCCATCGATGCTCCGGCTCACACCTGTTTTCATCTGGAAGCAAAGCGTCCACTTCCTGCGTTGGAAAAGGGATCCCGATATTTCCATCCAGCGTATTCCTTTATTTGTATCGTACCTACTTTCGATCCGACGGAAGATGATTTCGCGGCGGCCTATCCCAATTTTAGTAAAGCAGTCGAACTGATCCGAAAACTTGTAAATGAAAAACCTGAACATTTTCGCCAGTTTAAGGACGTGTTCGATTTCCCTTACAACAACGCCGGGTGGTCTATTAGGGCCAAGGAAGAATATCTCAGCTATTCCAATATCAACGGCGTGCTCTTCGTGACGCAGTACAGCCAAGAATTGCTTCCAAACCCTCTTAAAAATGAAGAGCTCACGGCAAATTTCCAGGGACTGACACAAGACGGGAAGTACTATGTCGGGGCTCGATTCAGCGTCATCCATGACGAGTTGCCAACGGGCATCGACTTCGTGGACGGCAGTATTCGAGAGAAATGCCTTGAGTATGAATATCCCGAGATCAACGATTGCGTAGGTGAATATCTCGATTCTGAAAGTGAAAGACTTCAGAAATTTCGTGACGAAGAATTCAGGCCGTCCTTAAACACGATCAAGACTCTTATTTCCACGATCTCTCCGAAATGACCGACCACATCGAACTCACAACCGATCCCATCGATGTCGGGGCCGCTGCCCGGCGGTTCGTCAGCGATGATTGCGGGGCGACGGTGACGCTCGACGGGTACGTCCGCAAGTTCACCAAGGGCCGCGAGACCGAGTATCTGGTCTACGAGGCCTACGAGCCGATGGCGCTCAAAGAGATGCAGAAGTTGATCGACGCTGCACATGCGGAATTCGACGTCTCGCACATCGCGATCATCCATCGGCTGGGCCGCCTCGAGATCGGCGAGACCAGCGTCGTCATCAGCGTATCCGCCCCCCATCGCCGAGCGGCCTTCGGCGCATGCGAATGGCTTATCCGCGAACTAAAACGCACAGTCCCCATCTGGAAAAAAGAGGTTTTTCGGGACGGTGAGGTCTGGATCGAGGGCGAGGATCAACGGACAACGGACAATGGATAACGGACAATTGTTAATTGTTGATTGGCGAATTGTGAATTGGAAGATGATATCTGTGTTTCGCAGTTGTCTCTGACCCGGAGACAACCGTCGCCGACCGGGGCACGATCCGATCCCGCCGGGAAACGATCCGATCTCGCCGGGAAACGATCCGATCTTGCCGGGAAACGATCCGATCCCGCCGGGAAACGATCCGATCTCGCCGGGAAACGATCTGATCGCGCCGGGAAACGATCCGATCGCGCCGAGAAACGATCCGATCTCGTCAGAAAACGATCCATTTCCGGCGAAAATCAATTCGTTCTCAGCAAAGAACGAAAGAACGTTGACCGCCTTACGGACGCCCAAACCGCTCCCAGGCCGCTTCTACCGTCTCGTCGAACGCGGCTTCGAGCCCGTCGTTGCAGCCTCGGAGGCCGGCGACGACCTTTATGCCCCATTCGACGTACTGGACGCGGCGTTCGTGCGGCCAGTGGCTGGGCGGGCTTGCGGTGATGTCGCGGATGTTCGAGATCTTATCGGCGAGCTTTATCGGCTTGGCGTCGGGCGAAAGATGCGGGGCGTGCTCGATCTGGAGCCGCTTCCGCTCAGCCTTCGGCAGGCTCTTGTCGTCCGTGATCTCAAGCACGAGGCCCGTGACCCGCTCGCCGAACAGCGTTCGCAGCTCATCGGCGGTCGCGTCCGTGTCCTCGATCGTGTCGTGCAGAATGGCGGCCATCAGTATGCCAATGTCATTCACCCCGCCGACATTCGCTAGTAAATTAGCGACCTCGAGGGGGTGATTGATATAAGGCTCGCCACGCTCGCCCTTACGCTTTTGATCGGTGTGTTTCTTTGCGGCGAAGCTTGCCGCATGCATCAGGTGGTTTATGGTGTTCACATTCCATAATGACGGAATCGTTTTCGACCGTCAAGAATCGGCGGAATGCGAACACGCCGTGGGTGCGGCTAGTCGATAACCTCGATCGATAGCGAACGCTCGCCCGTGATCACGAAGTCAGCCGGCGTGAGTTCCTGTTCGGCGACGACCGAGTGCTTGGCCGGCTTCGTGCCGCCGGCGACGCGGTCGCTGCTCATCGTGGCAAGCATCGACGGCGGAAGGTCGGGCATCTCAGAGGCACCGACGATCAGACCCTTCGTTTCGCGAAGCATCTTCACATAAAGTCGATCGGGCAGCTTTGTCCGGTTGATCATCGTCACCAGGTCCGAAAGGCCGTTCGGTACAAATTGCTGGATCGCGTCCGTTTTCTGTATCGCACCGCCGTCGCCGACGTTGATCGTCAGCTTTCCGGCCGGCGTCCCCTCAGGGATCTTGATCTCGATCGGCTGGACGAACGTCCGGCCCGATGCCGTGCGGGCAAATGCCTGCAGGGTAACGGTTTCGCCTGCCCGGGCCTCTGTCCGGTCCACCGCGATACGGTCAAGCGCCGCCGTCTTGCTGCCGTCCACCGACCGTAAAGTGAGCTCGATATTTTCGATATCCAGATCGTCAAACCGCCCGCGGAGCAAAAGATTTACAGGCGTTGCCACCGACCCCGCGGCAAGCATCGACGCCTGCTGCCCGGCAAATCGGCGGTTCAGCTTGATCGGCGCCTGGCCGTTGAGGTTGATAGACCCGTCGATCATCACGGTCGAATCGCCTATCGACCGCTCCTGTGCGACGATCGCGTTATAGACCGTAATATTGAGCAGCAGCGGGGTAAGAAAATCGTCTTGTGCGATCTCAAATTCGACCGTCTCGCGGCCGCCGCGGCTGGTCTCGACATTCAGCCTGACCGGGATCATCCGCGGTGCTCGGCCCAGCGTTCCGAAAACGCCGGTCGCACGGTCTTGCGTCATCGACCCGACCATCGCCTCGGGGACCGCCAGCTTGAACGAATTACTAAGGCTCGGAACCACCGTGATGACGCTGGATTCGGACATGGGCAGGTCCGACGTGCCAAGGCTCAAGAAGGGATGGCCGAAGGCATATACCTTATCGCCGTCGCGCATCGTCACCGTGCCCGCCGCCGCCATACTATAGTCGCCTCGCGTCAGCATCATCGAAACCGATGCTCCGCCCGTCAGCGTGTTCTCATCCGCCTTTTTCATCGGCGTTATCCGCGACGCACCGCCCGCTGCGGCAACCGGGATAAGCCCCGCCTGCATTAACTGCGGTGCAAAAATATCGAGCGTGCTCTGCGAAATACCTGTAAACGTCAGCGGTGTGCCGATCGGCCGGAATGATTGTCCCGCTACCGACTGCAGCATCGATCCTGAACCTGCCGCGACGACCGGGCTTGATGCCGGCAATAGCTGCGGCAGCCTGACTTCGTAACTTGCCGACGCGATCTCGGCGAATGAGACAGGAACAGGTTCGCGGCTCCCGGTCGTTGCCGATTGCCGCTCTTCGAAGATCGAGATCATTTGCTCTATCGGAGTTATGCCGCAGATCGCCTCTTTAGAAAACGGGAAGCTATATGAGATCGCGCCGATCAGCTTGCCGTTCACATATACCGGTGAGCCGGACATCCCTGCAAATACAGCCGTGCGGTCGGCACCGCCGCCGCCGATCCGTCCGATGATCAGGTCCTGCTTCGGCCCGACGCCTCCGGGCAATATACCGAGTATCTCTACCTCGAACGGCTCCGCTTTGGACCCCTTAAAAACGGTCATTGCCGTGCCCTTCATGCCCTCGCGAACTTCGCTCAGGGGCATGTGTTTGCTGCCTGAGCCGGAGCCGGAAGAAGCGGTCGCCGCACCCTGGCCGAATGCGGAACCAATTAGAGAAAATATTGCGAGAATTAAGAGCAGGGTACGGGCGTTGATCATTGTTAAAAAACCTTTTCCTATGTCGGACTTTATGGTATCATTTAGGTCGACATATCTGAAGCCTTTTCTGTTGGGCTTCTATTAAGACTCTGCAAAGCTTATCTGCGTTGTATCCACAACCCACCCGTTGTCATGGCAGGAACAAAACGATTAGTAAAAAGTCTCTATAAGCTCGTGTCGCCCACGGTCATTCTCTCGTTCGCCGCCGTTGCGGTCGCCTCCATCTGGCTCGTCCATGAGGCGTCGCGGCCGGTCAACACGGTCTATCTCGTAACCCCGGAAAAATATGGGATGCTCAGCTCCCGCGGGGCACGCGTGACCGATGAGGCCTGGAGCAACAACGACGGCACCGGTGCCCGCGGGTGGCTGCTGCGGGGAACGCCTACCGCTCCGGCCGTCATATTGCTGCATCGATTCGGAGCTGACCGTTCGCACGTTCTGAATCTCGGCGTCAAGCTTAACGAATCTACAAATTTTACCGTCCTGATGCCGGACCTCCGCGGCCATGGCGAAGATCCAGCGGTCCAGTGCTCGTCCTTCGGCGGTTGTGAAAGCGACGACGTTGCGGCAGCGATCGCTTATCTCCGCGGCCTGCGTTCACCGGAAAACATGCCGCTCGTCGGTAAGGACATCGGCGTTTACGGTGTCGAGATGGGAGCACTTGCGGGGCTCTTCGCGGCCGGCGGTGATCCGTCTATAAAAGCGCTCGTGTTGGATTCGGTTCCCGGGGACGCCGACAGTCTGATGGGCAGTGTGATCGGCAAACGCTTTCCTTTCGCCAGCAATGTTACATCGCATTTCGCATCGCTCGGAACCTATCCCTACTATTACGAGGGATGTTTTAAGCGGGTGCCGGCGTGCGATATTGCCAAGAACGTCATGGGCCGCAGAACTCTGCTGCTCGCCGGGATCGATTCGCCCGAATTTCAGGATTCGACGAATAAAATAAGCAAATGTTTCCCGGTTGACACGACCGTCGATACAAAGACGGATCTCAGCCCGTCGGGAATGGGGATGATCAATGCTTCGATTGAGCTTTCAGAGGCATATGACCAGCGTGTTATCGATTTTATGCGGCAAGCGTTGACGCTGCCCTAGGTTTAGAGGTCGAGCTTTTTATCGACGTGGCCGTTGGTCTGAGCCACTTTGAAGATATCGGCACTCGCTTCCATTTTGTCGACAGCCTGAACGAGGATCGCCTTTAGCCTGCTCAGCCGTTCGGTGGTCGAGGTCATTTCAAGCATTTCGTATTTCAATTCGTTATCTAAGTTAAAGGCCACGCTCACCAAGAAAGAGAAGGTCTCGGGATCAGTGCGCTGTATCTCAGGAAACTGGCCGCGGTTCCCGCTCAGCTTGAACGCTGCCTTCGCGACGCGTTCGAACAGATCGAACACCTCGTCGGTCATCTCTTTAAGGCTGGGGCCGCCCTCGGGCTCATCCTCGAAAAATTCGACTTCGGCCGTTAAATAGGGCGCTCCGATATCGACGTATTCGACGATTCGATATCGCAGCATTCCCGAGGTGATGATGTTCGAGCGCCCGTCTGGCAGCATCTGGGCCTCGCGTATCTCTGCCGCGCAGCCAACGGCGCCGACCTCAGGCTTGATTTCAAATCCTTCACCCTGCTCGAACCAGTTCACGCCGAAAACGCTCCGGTCGCTCTGGGCATCAGTGAGCAACTGACGATATCTCGGCTCAAAGATGTGAAGCGGGAGCAATTCGTTCGGCATAAGGACAAGCGGCAGCGGAAAGATGCCTAAATGCTCTATGCCGTTTACCTTCGATCGGGGGTCTTCTGATCCGTTCATTTTGCCGCCTCGATCGCTTCGCCCGTTCCGGAGACCCTGACGAACTCGGCGATCTTTTCGGGCTCGTCGTCGCTCAATGCCATCCGCTTGGCCCCAAGCACCGTTTCGGAGATCCGCAGCGGGTCGCCGCGGAACCGCTTGTCACGGCCGACCAGGTCGCCGACCACGCGGCGCTCGAGCGTATCGCGTTCCATTTCCAGATCGGCGTCCGGAGCCACGGCATATTCCGTCGGGACGGAGTGGTTCTTTATCCTGATATGCAGTGCACCGGTCATCGACATTCCCTCCTCCCGGATCTTGCTGATCTCAAGCCGCGAATTCGGAAAGCCTAGCTGACCCCGAAAGGCCAGTTCGATAATGGGGGCCGGCTTACCGTCTTCGGCCGGCCGGCCGCTGGTACGGATCAAGCCTAACGCCGCCTCCGTCACTTCTTCCGATGTCGAGAACGGCGTAACGTCCAGTTGAAGCCTCTGGAACGGCCGGTGCCGGTAGTCGCGAATATGCCTCGCCTCAACGAGATTGTCCTCTCCCACCGTCACCAGAAACACGCCGCGGGTCTCACGATACTCCGCGATATTTGTTACCTCGATCGACCCGGGATTGAACGCCCAGTTGTCGATCTCGTAATGCATATGCGTGTGGCCGAGTCCGACATAATCGGTCACTGCTTTAAGCTCTTTCAGTGCACTGATCGAAAGGGCGGGGATCGGATGCGTCTGATGCCCTTCGACATCGGTGTGGAGCATCAGTATATGAAACGCCCCCTCCCGCCGGTTTTCGCCGATCGCTTTTGTCAGCATCGGAATTGCCCAATTTGCCGATGCTCCGTACCAGTGCGAACCAAAGATCCTGGCCCGTCCAATGTCAATAAACCCGCCACCCTTGTCGTCATCCCACGGCTCATATGTGATCCCGCCCTCGTCTGACGTCGGTTCGAGCAGATAAAGTAAGTTCCAGTTCGCCAGCGACCGCAGCCAGCTATATTCGCTGTCGGTATGCCGCTGATCGTGGTTTCCCTCGATCGAAACTACCGGGATGCCCGCATCTTTCAAAAGGGTAAGCCCCGCGACCGCGTAGTTCATCGTCTCGGGCGGGACGCTTCGCTTATGAAAAAAGTCCCCGCACATCATCACAAAATCGACCCGCTCATCGATGGCGTACCGCTTCAGCACGTCTATCCACGCATCGAAAAAATCGCGCGGGCTTTCGGGCAGGTTGTATCGCGTGCATCCCAAGTGCACATCCGCGATATGCAGAAACTTCATATACTCCAGTATATGCCAATATCGCGCCGCGGCTAAATCAAGCGTTTTGCCCGCCCGGCCGCTTGACCGTCTTCAGTTTTCGTATAGATTTGAAATCACTATGTCTAAGGTGATCCTTATTACCGGAGCCTCGACCGGCATCGGCAACGAGACCGCAAAGCTCTTTCAAACAAAAGACTGGAAGGTCGCCGCCACCATGCGCGACCCCTCGGCTGCCGCCGATCTCGCTCGCATCGCCGACATCGAATGCTTCAGGCTCGATGTCACAGACCCCGACTCCATTCGGGAGGCCATTAAGGCCACGATCGACCGGTTCGGACGCATCAACGCCGTGGTCAACAACGCGGGCTACGGCCTGATCGGCGCTTTCGAGGCTGCCTCAGAAGAAGATATCCGCCGGCAGTTTGAGGTAAACATCTTCGGCGTGATGAACGTTTGCCGCGAGGTGATCCCGTATTTTCGTGAGCAGAAGCGGGGAACAATAGTTAATGTTTCGTCGGTCGGCGGACGCCTGGCATTTCCGCTCTCCAGCCTTTACCACGCTACAAAATGGGCTGTCGAGGGCTTTTCGGAATCGCTCCAATATGAACTTGAGCCCTTCAACGTTCGAGTCAAGATCATCGAACCCGGTCCGATCAAGACCGATTTCTATGACCGCTCGCTGACTGTAGCCTCAAAAGAAGGTCTGACGGCTTACGACGAAATGACGCAGCGACTCCTAAAAAACTCCGAAAAGGCGGCCGAAGGCGCCCCGGACGGGAGCGTCGTCGCCCAGGCTATCTACGATGCCGTCACCGACAAAAGCGGGCGTCTCAGGTACGGCGTGAACACAAAAGGGATACTTGGGATAAGGCGTGTCGTGCCGTTCCCGGTCTTTCGCGGACTGATCAAAAAGATAATTTTAGGATAGCGTTTCTGACCCGAAAGTGAGATTATTGCTTTTAAGCTATAGCTAGCCCTGGTCGTGCCGGCCCCCTTGGCGCTTCATTACCGGAACGACCCTTGTCTTTCCCACTTGATATCGAATGAAAATACTGCTTTACAACCCTGACAATGGGGTGACGCGCAACTTTATGCCGCACCTGTGGATGTTCCTCCTGCAATCCCTTACCCCCGACGGGCATGAGGTGGTTTTGATCGACGGCAACGCCAAGGCGATGTCGCGGCCTGAGCTTGTCCGCTTTTGCAAAGAGCAGAACATCGGCCTGGTCGGCATCGGCTCAATGACCCGCATGATCGCTCGTGCCTATAAGGTGGCCGACGCTCTGCGTGAAGCCGGCTTTAAGGTCGTTATGGGCGGTCCTCACGTGACGGAATGTCCGGACGAGGCCCTCGGCCGCGATGGCGGGCCCCGACATGCCGATGCTGTCGCTCTCGGCGAAGCTGACGAGACCTGGCCCCAGATAGTTCGCGACGCGGCGGCCGGCAATTTGAAAGAAGTTTACACGCCCGAGATCGACGCAAAGGGCAATGATAAAAAACCGACCCTTCAGCCGTATCCGCACATCCCTTGGGAATCCCTCGATCTGGATCAATTCTCACTTGTCCCGAGCTTTATGCGGCCCGTAATGTCGCGCCTGGGCGCGGGATGGGGCAAGTTTTTCGTGGTGCCCATCGAGACCGGCCGCGGGTGTCCATACGGCTGCGAGTTCTGCAC
>JAEWBM010000041.1 GCA_023391155.1 Acidobacteriota bacterium | reverse complement strand
TCACGGGCGAGCTCCCGGCTGAGGCTCCTGTAACCGGTGAGGACTTTTCCAAGGCCTTAGCCGACATCGACCGCCTGATACTGCCTGCGGTCACCCATTGGAACCATCCGAATTTTCACGGCCTGTTCGCGACGTCAGCGTCTTCCGTCGGCATCCTTGGCGAAATGCTCGCCGCAGCTTTCGATATGAAGGCGATGCTGTGGCGAACGTCTCCCGCGTCGACCGAGCTTGAGGAGGTGATCCTCGGCTGGCTGCGTCAAATGCTCGGCCTGCCCGCCGTTTTTGACGGCATCATCTATGACACCGCCTCGGTCTCTACGATGCATGCCATCGCGGCCGCCCGCCAGCGTGCCGGCGTCGACGTCCGCGAACTCGGCATGAGCGGCCGCCCCGATCTGCCGCTGATGCGTGTCTATTGTTCAGAGCACGTACATTCCTCGATCGACAAGGCCTGCATCACCCTCGGTCTCGGCATTCAGAGCGTTCGAAAGATCGAGTGCAACGAACGCTTCGAGATGATCCCCGAGCGTCTCGCCGAAGCCGTCGAAGATGATCTCGAGGCCGGACACTTACCCTTTTGCGTGATCCCGACCATCGGTACGACCTCCACCTCGAGCGTCGACCCCGTCGACGCCGAGGCCGACATCTGCGAAAAGTACGGACTGTGGCTACACGTTGACGCCGCGTACGCGGGCCCCGCAGCCATGCTTGAGGAAAAGCGCACGATGTTCAGAGGCTGGGAACGAGCCGATTCCATCGTCGTAAATCCCCATAAATGGCTCTTTACCCCGTTCGACCTGTCGGCACTTTACTGCCGCGATATGCCGTCCCTCAAAGACGCATTTTCGCTGGTCCCCGAATATCTCCGCACCAATGATGAATCCGACGTGCGGAACGGGATGGATTACGGCATCCAGCTCGGACGGCGTTTCCGCTCGCTTAAGCTTTGGTTCATCATGCGTTATTTCGGCCGTGACGGAGTGGCCGCACGCATCCGCGAGCATTGTCGCCTGGCTGAGCTCTTCGCCAAATGGGTCGACGAGTCTCCCGATTTTGAGCTGCTCGCCCCCGTCCCGTTCGCTCTTGTTTGCTTTCGTGCGAATCCGCCGGGCCACCCTGATCCGAATACACTTAACGAGGCGATAATGAATGCGATAAATGCTGAGGGCGAGGCCTTTCTCTCGCATACAAAGCTCGACGGCAAATTCACCCTGCGTCTTTCCGTCGGCAGCATCCGGACCGAAGAGCGGCATATCGAAAAGGCCTGGGATCTGCTGAACCGGCATCTGCGTGCTGCAAGAAGCGCCTCTGACGCGTGAGTTACCCGATATGGAATTTGCGAAAGAGATTGTGATCCACGCACCGCGGGAAACGGTGTTCGCCTTTCACGAACTGCCCGACGCGATCGAGCGGCTGATACCGCCGTGGGAAGATGCCAAGATCGTTCAGCGGGCTGATATCTCACAGGTGGGCTCGCGGGCGATCATCGAACAGCGTCTCTTCGGCATCATCCCTTCGCGTTGGGTCGCTGAGCACACCGTTTATGACCCGCCGCGGATGTTTGAGGATGTTCAGATCGAGGGGCCGTTTGCCCGGTGGTGTCACCGCCACATTATCGAGCCTCATGCCGAAGGGGCTCGCCTCCGCGACGAGATCGAGTTCGAGCCCCCGCTTAGGCCGTTCGGCATCTGGGCCGCACCGCTTCTGATCATTCCGCGCCTTGAAAAAATGTTCGAGTTCCGCCACCGTGTCACTAAAGAGTGGTGCGAAAAAACTGCCCGTCACTGAGTTGCCGAGGCCGCGTTTCGCGCTTCGAACCAATCGATTATCTTTGGAAAGATGTCGGCGAGTGTCTCTCCCGACTCGCGGTTAACATATAGATCGATAAGAAACTTGTCGAACTCTGCGAACCGCGGAAACGCTCTCGACTCAACCATCATTTTTTCAACTGCGGCTATCATCTGCTGCCTGTCTTTCTCAGGCGCGTGGTCCATAATTCTCAGCGACACCAAGCCCCAGTTCATGTATTCGTTAAATGTTGCCATTCCCGGATAGTAATCATCCCCATAGCGATCCGCCACCCAGTAGGCCCGATTGCTGACCGCTTGGGTTATCCGATCCGCATATTTGCCCGCCTCCGGATTTATATAACCGTGATTCATCTCAGTGAACACGATATTTCCGCGATAGATGATCTCGCCCTCGGGCGACAAGGTTAATGCACTTCCGTGCCGTTTAAGGTCTTCGGCATACGGGAAATTTACGTGCGGCTGCAGCTCTTTGAATCCGTCGCTTTCAAGCCACGTCACGGATTGGTTATAGGCAACAAGCGGCGAAAAGACGATCTTGTACGTGTCGTAATCGCTCGAGTTAGGAAAGTTGCGGTCAAGCCACCGCTTCATTCCGGCCAGGTCCGCTTCCTTTTGGAAGAATTCGATCTGATCTTTATAAGTTTTCCGGTTCGCGGCGAAAAACTCGCGGAACTTCGTTTCATTCGCAAACGATCGCATTTCACTTAGGAAGGGCAACAGGCTGTTCGAAACTTCGCCCGAAAATCCCGTACGGTCATACACCTTGCTTCTCACGATCTTTCCGCTTTCGAATTCGAATGAGTAACCGTTCATTTTAAGTGAGAAATACTGATTACGGTTCTGCCTAAGTTTCTCGTCCAATGCCCGCACCAACGGGTGGTCTTTATACCGTTCAAAATGTGTTATCACCCGCGAATAGTAAGGCGATCGTTTATAAACTAGTCCGTTATCTTCCCGCGCGGTCGACGTCAACGCAATGGCGATGTTCACCATCTCGTAGACTTCCGGAACCTCCACGGTTGTCTTACCGCGAAATCTATCCTGATATTTCTTGTCAAAGACCGCAGCGGGTATGAACCGCGTTCCGACTATCTGTGTGTAGCACAACTTGCCGTCGTACATGATGACAAAGTCGTATTTCTTGCCTTCCTCGACAGTAAAGCTGATCTTATCGATGTCTGTCACGAACGTAACGGTGTGCGGCTTGCCATTGATCAGCCGGGCCTCATACACATCCGGATTCGCTTCCGGGGCGAGCCGCCACACATTCCTTCGAAGTTCCGGGCCGTCTTGAATACTGATCACCCCGGCGTTCGAATTGATCGTCGGCAGCTCGGACTGCGCCGGTACGGCCCCGGCTAAAAATAACGCTAGGAATATCGATAAAGAAATGTTTGTAAAATTGCGCATCATATATTTGCTCTCCCCAGTAGTCGCCTGTCATTTACATCAAACTCTAAAACACCGCTGACGCGTCATCTGTGACACGAGTTATTCATTGCCTGTAGTTTCATCTATTATTTAGAGTACTTTAGGAGCAAAAGATGCTGATACACATTGTCTGTTGGAAATATAAGCCCGAAGTTACGTCCGAGCAGCGCGAGGAGCATATCGCGCGCCTGCGCGCGCTCGACGGACTTGTTCCCGGAATGGTGAGCCTTGATGTCGGCAGCGATATCCTCGGCCTCGACCGTTCCTACGACACCGGCCTTGTCGGCGTATATACTGATCGTGCCGCACTCGATGCTTATTCCGATCACCCCGAACATCAAAAGGTCGCCGCTATGGGCCGCGAATTGGCGACAGCCGTCTCCGTTGATTTCCTCAAAGATAATTAACCCTGCCCCTTAGCAAACGTATTCAGCGGGCATAACATCCTAAAGGACGACACCTTAACAGCAAGATTTGGCAGACATAATGAAAAGATCGTTTAGAAATTCCCTCATCGCCTTCGCGGCGGTTTGTTTTGCGTCCGCGGCGACGATTGCTCAACAGCAGAGCGGGCCCACCTTCGACGTTGGCCACTACGTCATGGACGTCAAGCTTTCGCCGATCGAGAACCTTCTCTCGGCCACCGTCGACGTTACATTTACGCCCACCGAAGAGCTTCGCTCCGTGATTTTCGAGCTCAACGGCTCGCTAAAGGTCGATAATGTAACCCGGGTCGGCACTGCACCGGCCGCCCCCGCGGCTCGCAACGCCCGTACACCGCAATCGCCGGCAGGCCCGCAGGTAACCTTTGTTCAGGATCAGGTCGGCGTCTCCGAAGTGGGGCCGAATGTCCGCATCGATCTCGGCGAAACCGTCCCGGCCGGTGCACCGGTCACCCTGAGGCTCGTTTACAGCGGCGTGCTCAACACGCCAATCGGCGGCCCTCTGCTCAATAAAAGACTCGCATACGTCGGCGATACTCAGGGTTATCTGATGTATGCCGCACGCTGGTTTCCGTTTCATAACTACGCCGCCGATCTCGCCACGTCCGATATAACGATCACCATTCCCGGCGGCCTCCGCGTGGTCGGCCCGACGGACTCGGCAGATACCGGTGCTGCCGGCAAATACCGTTTCACACAGACCCGTCCCGTCCTGGTCGGCAACTTCGCATACGGCAATTTCACCGAACGCTCGCTCAAATACGCGGGCTACGAGATCAATTTTTACACTAAGCCCGGCAGCGGCGAACGCATTGACAGCTACGGCGAAACCGTTGGAAAGGCGCTCGAGTACTACACCAAACGCTTTGGCGAGCCCGCTATGGGCAACCGCTTCGTCATCGCCCAGATCGACGATGAGAGCCTCGATTTCTATAGCGCTCCCGGGATGCTTTTCGTCTCAGACCGCCAGTTCATCCAACCGACGGGCGTCACCGAGGACCGCCTTCAACGCGAGACCGCCTATCAATGGTGGGGCCAGACCGTTGGGCTTAAGTCGTTCGACGACGCATGGCTTTCGCAAGGATTTGCCGAATTCAGCGCTGTCGCACTTCGTGAAGAGGGCCTTACCGGTGCGCGTCTCGAAAGCTTCCGCCGCGAGTTGGTCGAACGGTCGCTCACTTTTGAACAGACCGCGTCGCTCCTTCGCGCACCCGCAAACCTTGATGACCAGTCGGTCGCCTACCAGTACATCATGTACGGCAAAGGCGCCATGGTGCTCAGGCTTCTTCAGGACACGCTTGGCCGTACCAAGTTCGACCAACTGATGCGGACCTTCTTGAACGAGTTCCGCGGCAAGAACGCTTCCATCGATGATTTCGAACGTCTCACCTCGCGAATCGCCGGCGAAAACATGCGTTACTTCTTCGCCCGCTGGGTCGAGAGTACGGGCGTGCCCGAATTCACATCCGACTATCTGATCTTGCGTACCCGTGCGGGCAAATTCGTCGCCCGCGGCACGGTCAAGCAGAACTACGATAACCTTCGCCTGCCTGTCGAGGTCCAGCTCCGCTATGAAGGCGATGACGGCTATAAGACGGTTCAGCTCCAGATGGACGAAGCCAGCGCCGATTTCAATATTGAGGCGGACGGCAAACCGCTCGAGATAATCATTGATCCCGGGTTCAGGATCCTCCGCATCTCACCGGATCTTCGCGTGTCTTCGATCGCCCGCCGCGGCATCGAACAGTTTAAGGAAGGGAACTATGTCGAGGCACAGGCTCAGTTCGAGGCGGCGCTCAAGCTCGACCGTTCGAACTCCTGGATCTACTACCACCTCGGCTTGCTTTTCCTCGAACAGCGTAACTATGACCTGGCGAAAGATAATTTCCGCGCCGCTCTCGCCGGCAATCTGAGCCCGCCGTGGCTTCAGGTTTGGTCTGAGATCCGCTTAGGCAACGCCTACGATGCGCAAGGCGACCGCACTCGTGCGACCGCCGCTTACACTCGTGCACAAAATCTCGGGGACGACTACGACAACGCTCAGGAGGCCGTCAAGAAATATCAGGCCACACCCTACGATCCCCGCGAAGAAAAACTCGCGTTGCACTAACATTGCAATTTCCAAAGTAAAAGGGCGGCACCCGACACGGGCCCGCCCTTTTTTATACCCCTTGCTCGTCTCTCAAATTAAAATCGGAACTTGGCCCTAAACTGGCCGACCCGGGGGCCGCCCAGCGTGTTTGTGATATACCCAAAATCACTGCCGTCCTGCAGATCGCTGTTCGGGTTCGCAAAGTTCACCGTGTCAAAGACGTTAAAGAGGTCAAAGCCCAGTTCAAAGCTCATCCGCTCATTTATCTTTGTCGATTTCGCGATGCTCAGGTCGAACCTCCGCTGCATCGGGCCGCGGAAAGTGTTTCGTCCAAGGTTACCCCACTGGCCTTGAGCCGAAGTGAAACATCCGCTGTTCATCACGTTCATGTTTGACGTGCCATAGCTTCCGATCGCCTCATCAGCCGAGCAAACTATATTCGGCCGCCCAAATCCCGGCCGGTTATAAGGTGAAGCAAATAGGAGAATATGCCCGCCGGGTTACGGCGGGATGAAAGGAGAGTTAAATGAGTGTTAAAAGTTGGCGGGCGGAAATTATCCGATCAGGCTCTCGGCAGCGGCTTCCCCGGTCTCGATGGCGCCTTCCATAAAGCCCTGCCAGTCAGCGATGTGTTCGCCCGCAAAGAGGACCTTCTGATGCGGCCGGGCAAGTATCGGACGGATGCCGAACCATTGTCCGGGACGGTAGAGGGCATAGGCGCCCTCTGTAAATTCGTCTCGCTGCCAGGCGTAAGAGGCGATCCCCCGTGCAAGCTTTGAGGCGTTGGGATTGAAGTCGACGAGGTCGCGCGTGATCAGCGCCATTCGTCGGGCGTCGTCCTGGGATGCGAGAACGTCCGCTTTTTCGCCGATCGCGTACGCCGTCAGGATTCCACGGCGCCCTGGCTGCTTTTGTGTTGAGTGAAAATAATAGTGCGACGTCGTGTCCGACACCATCGAAAAGTTATCGTCCTTCCAAAATCTTTCGTCGTAAAGGACAGAGTTTTTTATGATCCGCGCGTAGGTCAGCTTTTGCGCGGCCTCGGCCTGATCCGCCGGCAGCGGCGGGTCGAATTTGATCTTTCTGAGCGACGCGATCGGTGCCGTGCAGACGCAGGCGTCGACGGTAAAGCTTTCGCTTCCGGCTTTGACCGTCACCATCCCGCCCCGCTGGTTTACCTCCGTCACCTTTATCCCGGTTCGGATGTTTTCGCGCCCTATCCGCTTTACAAACTCATTAACGAGGCGTGAATTCCCGCCCGTCATCTTATAGTCCATCTCGTTCTTCGGGCTCGATTCGGCATACTCGGCGAGTGCGGCAAAGGCCGAGACGTGCCGGATCGATTCGCCAAAGTCCGTGCTGTCGGCAAGGTCCCGCAGCAGGAGGTCATCCCGTGTAAACCCGATATCCGAGAGGTGTGTCCACCAGTCGACCTTGTCCAAGGCTACCTGCCCCGCTTCGCTCAGCTCTTCGTACCCCTCGATCATCTTCTCAAAAGCGCCCCGCGCCTGCGGCGAGAATCCCCACCCGCCCGGCCGCGACACTTTGCCGTTCTGCAGTAGATAGTCGTCGAATTGGTGCCGCTGCAGCGGGATACCGAAATCTTTGCAGAGGGCCTTTATCCGCTCGTGGCTCTCACCGACCCACTCCGCGCCAAGCTCGCATACGAGTGACTTGTCCTCCGGCAGCGAAT
>JAEWBM010000005.1 GCA_023391155.1 Acidobacteriota bacterium | reverse complement strand
AGCACTCAGTGCCGTCCGCAATTTCTTGATCTGCGTCCGAAGCTTGCTGCGGTTGCTGCGATTTATCGCGTTCCGCTTTTCATTTTGCCGTACACGTTTTTCGGCTGATTTATGATTTGCCATTCTTCCTGTCTAGTTTTCTATAAAATTTCTCAAATGTAGAGAAACAACAGAGTATAGGGACTGAAACGGCCGATGTCAAGGCAGCGGGCTAGCCGTCAACTCGCAGCGCAAAGCCATGGACAAGGTCCACGAACAATATAAAGATCGGCGGATAGATCACCGCCTCCAGCCGGAGTTCTTCGGAGAACATATTCGGCATGGTCGTTGAAACAAGGTCGACGTGGTTACCGATAAATAAGCCGATCCCGAGGCTGGCAAGCACGCCCACGATCAGGAACCCAACTGCGAAAACACGCGAATAACGGCGTTCCGGTTTTTCGGCATCGTCGAGGATCGATTCGTGGATCTCCTCGTCGTCGTAGGTGAAGCGGATCATCCCTTCGCGAATGCGGCCAACCAGATGGATCACACCGGCAATGAATAGCGACACAAGAATTATCTTGCCGATGACGGCGGAGTTTTCGAAAAAGATCGGCTTGGCGATGGCAACGACCAGGGTCGAAACGAAAAGAGCAACGGTGGGGAAGATTATCTTTTGCAGAGCCATCGCCTCGCGTCGTTCCTCGGCGACCATCCTGTTGATGATCTCATTGTAGCGGTGCTCGTAAACGAGTTGGCGCCAGCGGCGGGCGTGCGCATTGGAAGAAGCAAAGACCGAATCGCCGTTCAGGGAATTGGCCTGGCTCGCTTCGAGAAGGCGGCGATCGTAGGCCGCACGGTCTTTAGGATCGCTGAGGATCTCGTAGGCTTCGGCGATAGCGGCAAAGGCACGGGCAGTGTCTTCAGAGCCGTTATTTTTATCCGGATGCAGTTTTCTGGCGAGCCTCCGGTAAGCCGATTTGATCTCGACACTAGAAGCATTCGGAGAAACTTTAAGTGTTTCGTAGTAATTCGCCATCTACGATGTTCTGATGCGGGGAGAAGGGCGTTTTGCCGTCCGAAAAGCGCAGGTTCGGACGGTTGGATTATAGCATAATCCCGGGTGCGAGGACCCTATCGCATGGCTTCGAGGTCAAGGCTGACGGGGTCGCCGCCGCCCATCTTAACTGCGTCGATAAGCCGAGCGACGGTCCCGTAGGGAGCCGTGTGCGGAGCGCGGATGAAGACGGTCGTTTCGGTACGTTCGGGGTAGGTAAGGCTGCGGACGCCGTTTTGCTCGCGTTCGGCAAAGATCTCGGATAGCGACGAGGTCAATCCGGCGTAAGAACCGACGTCCGCGACCCTTTTGGTATTCATGGTCACGGAACCGTCGGGCTCAAGGGCAACGACCAGAGAGTGCGGGTTAGGCCTGTCGGGCGGTTGGGTAGGTTTAGCCGGGACCCTTGCCTCAAAACGCGAGGGTTTAACGGGGGTGATGATCATAAAGATGATCAACAGGACAAGAAGAATGTCGATAAGGGGTGTGACGTTTATCTCGGGCCGTGCCATTTGTTTTCCTCCTGGAAAATTAGACACCGCGGGGCCGAAATTGTTCCCGTCATTCGACAAGCTGTGCATCGCCTAACGCCCGCAGCAATGCTTTTGCCTTTAGCAGCGACTCATCATATTCGGCCGCCGCGTCGCTGTCGATGGTAATGCCGCCACCGACATTGAAGACGGCTTCGCCGCGTGCGAATTCGATCGTCCTGATCGCGACGCTGGTGTCGAGAATAGCCGGGCCACGATCGGATGCCGGAATACGGACGCCGATGGCTCCCATTGAAAGGCCGCGAGGCGAGGGTTCGAGGCGATCGATGATCTCCATCGTCCTGCGTTTGGGCGCTCCGGTTATCGAGCCGCATGGGAAAAGTGAGCGGAACACCTCGGAGAACGCTGCATCATCTCGAAGCCGGCCGCGGACGGTCGAGACAAGGTGGTAGAGCGTCGGATGCTCCTCGATCTCACACAGTGCCTCAACTTTCACCGAGCCGAAGTCACAGACGCGGCCGAGATCGTTGCGGACGAGATCGACGATCATCGTGTTTTCTGCGCGATCTTTGCGGCTGTTTGCAAGGCGCTCTCGCAACTCGCTGTCAACGAGCGGATCGCCTGTGCGGCGGATGGTGCCTTTGATCGGCGAAGCGGATATTTCTCCCCCGACCACCTTGAAAAATCGCTCAGGTGATGCGGAGACTACGGTCGAATCGCTACGGGCTATAAATGCAGAAAATTGAGCCGGATGTTCGCGGCGCAGGGAAGCGAAGACGGCTGCGGCGTCCCGTCGCTCGGCCGGCACGCGTATCTGTTGGGTTAGATTTGTCTGGTATGTCTCACCGTCGCGGATCAGCTCTTTCACTTCTTCGACCGCGGAGATGTATTCGTCGCGGGTGAAATTTGAATGGGCCTCAGGGTCATGCAGAGTCAGATCTGGCAACACGGTGCCTTCCGAAAACAGCTTCGTCCAATTATCCGATGTTGATCCGACGATCTCCGTCCGGCCGGTGTCGTAATCGTGCACCAAAAGAGAGTCGAAAAGTGCCAGATACAGGCCCGGGGAATCCGGACGGTGCCGGGAGCGAAGGCCCATCATCTCGACGCCGATGTCATAAGAAAGAGTAAAGACGCTGGCAAGGTCCGGACTATTGAGAGCCTGCTCGAGAGCCGTCAAGGCGGCATCCGAATCGGCGATCTCAACGACAGAAACCGGGTCGATGGCGGCGATCAAACGGTTCTCTCCGGTGGCGCCTCGTCCGCAGCTATCGAGGATGGACACACCCCGGTAAGACGGCTGAGAGAGAAGAGCCGTAATGATGTTATCGGGCGTAGTGCCGGGCAGTTCCACAGGGCTGATT
>JAEWBM010000156.1 GCA_023391155.1 Acidobacteriota bacterium | reverse complement strand
GGCGGTCTCGGGGCGGTCTTTAGGCGGTCTCAGGGCCGTCACGGGGGCGTTCTCAGCGGTAAGTGGTTGTAAGAACAGGGCTTGGAGCCGTTTCGTGATGTTTTCGCGAAAAGAGTGTCCCATCGCTGTCCCGGGGATGTACCGCGGGGTGGTCCATAGGGTGTCCCGGGGGTGTCCCACTACACGGCGACGGGGGTAAGCCGTTGAGGGGGCACGGGTTATGCCGCTTGAATCCGTCTACTCATCTCAAGAACCGAATAATATTTTTTTCAAAGACCTCGACGCCGTGCGCCCGCCGAGATAGTGGCATATGGCGGCCAGGCGGGGTATGGGCATTAGCATCGGATGCATGGAATGGAAGGGATGCATGGTGATGTTGAGTGCGGACTTCTCAGACGTGGATTCGGAATAAGTGAAAGGTGATAGGTGATAAGGCGCCGGTTGGTCTAGAGCTCGGTTCGCGTGTGCTATACTTCGTCCGCACCGCCGATTGAGATGGCCTCGTGAGGGCTACGAACACGAGGAACTCCTTCCGTTAGCCGGCGGAAAATTTTAGCCAAACAACGGAGGATATTGAATGAGTTCGATGAGAGAAACTGCGGAGAAGTTTTTTGAGGCCTGTGAATCGGGGAAAGGTTGGGAAGGGTGCAAGGAATATTGCCACGAGGGCGCGACGTTTTCGGCACAGGCGGATGCGTTGGCGGATGTGACGACGCTTGAGGATTACACGGAATGGATGAAGGGGTTGATGACGCCGGCTCCGGCCGCGTCTTACGATGTTCGCGGGTTTGCCGTTGATGAGGAGCGCAATGTGGCTCTCGGTTATGGATTATTCAAGGCGACGCACACCGCCGACGGCGGGCCGGTCCCGCCCACGAACAAACGCGTCGAAGCGGAATACGTTTACGCAATGCACTTCGACGGCGACAAGATCCGCCACATGACAAAGATCTGGAACGACACGCACAGCCTTAAGCAGCTCGGCTGGGCGTGAATCAGAGTAAGAAGGGCGCTCATCAGCATCGCACTGACTTAGTAAACGTTCCAACTGTGACGTATTAGTCGTATATCTGAAATGGGCCTCCCGTTGCGCTTCGCGGGTATGAACTTAAACTTGTGAGTGGCTTCGATGGCAGCTTCCGTAAGTCCATAACCCAATTTTCGAACTGGAATTGTGAATCCGACAGTGCCGTCCGGTAGAAACTCTACCAGAAGCAAAACCTCCCCAAACTGCCCTCGCCTTTCCGCGGCGGGTGTACGATGAGCGATTTGACGGTATGTGATCTCCAATTTTTTATCAAACAATTCGGTGGAAGGGGACGTGTAGCCTGACTTTATGCGTCTACACTTTCGGAGCGTCGAGAGAGCTGCTTTTTCGTTTTGAAGCTTATGCTGAGAAGCCGCTAAGTATACACAAGCGGCCTGATCCTTTTTATCGTTCTCGAAGACCCTGTTCAAAACGTCCACAGCATTGGAGTAGTCTTGATCCAGATAAAGCGCGAAACCGCGGTCGCGTTCGGAAAGCTGTGCCATCGCCGTGCAGGCAAACAGCAGAATTGAGACGACGGCAAAGACGGGAACGCGAAGTGCGGGTCGGTTTGAGGAATTCGACATTTGGGAATTATATAGAAAAAAGAAACAAGAATACAGAATTTAAAGATCTGGACCCGCAACTTTAAACCGAGACGCTTAAGCAGGCAGCATTATCGATAATCAAAAAACTCGAAGAGCCGAAACTGATTTGACGGGTGTGGTACGATAGCGTCGACTGTTCTCCTGAACCTCTCACGATCACCAATCCCGAGGAAATCTGAAAATGCCCCTGAGCCGAGTCTTTTTGCTTTTCATTCCGTTTTTTTGTGCCACGCCTGTTTGGTCGCAGTGGAAGCCGTGGAATGATCTGCCTCCGCATTGTTCGCATGTGATCGTTCTGCGGGGCGAAGAGGATCGTCATTTGGCTGAAGGCGTCCAATGGGGAGAGGACGTGCGCCTAATGTATCCTGGCCCGCGGGCGTTAGCGGCAACCAAGGAAGCTCTCGCAAGGATGACGCCGCTGATGTGCCAAAGCGTCCGCCGTATCGCTTTCGGATCATATAGGGAAAAGCCCGATACGACGGGAGCAGTTAATTCTTACGGAGCGGGCGACCTGGTGCTTATCAATCTGGCCCATAAGCGTTTTTATGAAGAAGAGCTTGAAAAGCGAAGTTCGAGTTTGATGCTTCAAGAAACGCTTTTACATGAAGCCGCGCATTCGGCGGAAACTCTGCTGGGGGCCGAAAGCAAAGACGGGGGGCCCTCGCTAGGGCTTAAGAAATACGGCGGAGCATGGAGCATGGAAGCCCGGCGTCTTGCCAGAGAGACGATCGAGAGGGTTCGTCTCGAAAACGGCCTGCATAACGAAGGGCAGCGTTTGCACAGGTCATTCGTGAGCAATCGCTGGGGCCAGAGATATAACAACGATGCATATGTGCGAGTCATGGAACCGCTCAGAGAAGTGCTGGAAAAGCCTCGCTGGGCCAACGCGACGTCAAAAACGGTGGCCGAAGCGGGTTTTATGAACACCTACGGTGCGGTCAATTGGGCGGAGGACTTTGCGACTTTTGTCTCGAATGTTTACATTGGGCCGGAAATGGCCACCGGTATTCGCGGCGCTGAGCTATCAGAGGATCTCCGGCAGGACATGGCCTGCCGCGAAATGCAGTCCCAGAAAGAGGAAAACGTCCCGGCAAGGCTGGCGGCGGTTTACACGAAGCTGATGTTTCTAGCGGACGTCGGCCTGATCCAAGAGGAAAGCGTCGCAGAATGCATGGGCTCAATGTTTGGCCTGATCGATGTAGGCGGGCCGGGCTTTCACTTCTTTGAGAAGGGGCAGTTCCGCCGGAGCTTTGAGAATAAGGTTGAGGCTGGGATGGGCACGAGCGGTACATGGAAGGTCTTTGAAATGCGCTCCGAGGGGCGAGCAATGTTCGGAGATAAGTCGTATCCCGCCAGCATCAAGCTGAGCCTCGGTGTCGGCACCGGCTCGCTTGAAACGACGTCGTGGCCGCGGGGGATTTACAAGCTGGGGCTTATTGGGCCGAACAAGCTGGCGTTGCGGTTAGACGGTGCACAAGCAGGGAACTTCGATGCGAAAGAGGGATATGTTCTCGTCGCCTCCTCCTCGGGGAAGCTCATCGAGGGATCGATCTTCTTAACCCAGGCGTGGAGGGCCCAGGCTCCGCTCCCGGTGCCGCAGGTCTTTGATCCGCCGCTGCACATCAGGTTTCAGCTCAAGAAATAGGAAAAAGACGGACGGATCTTTCGATCTGTCCGCCTTCCGCGGTTTCCCCCAAGAAACAGCTTGGGTGTCAGGGGCGGTGAGGCCCCTAACCTTGTCGCGGTCCGCACCGCAATGTTTAGAAAGCTACGAAATCGAGGTCGACGAGGTCTCCGTCAAAGTTGATCATTCGCTGAGGGTTGGCGAACTGATGACGCTTGTGCGAAACGGTGACCATGTAAAGGTCGTTGGTCTCGATCTCCTGGTAAGTATAATAACCGAACGGGTTCGTTACCGCGTAACGGATCTCGCCGGTGGAGAGGTTCAGAACCTCGACGCGTGCACTTGCTATGCCGGTTCCGTCCATCTTGATCGTGCGGCCAGAAATGGTGCCGTCGGCAGCCGTAACCGTTCCGCCGAATAGCTCAAAGCAAAACGAGATGTGGCTGATTCCCGGGTACTGGCCAGGCCTTGGATGTGACGGTGTCTGAAGTAAACTCGTATCCGATGTCGTCGCGGTCGTGTATGTATACACGTTGGCATTGGGTCCCCCTTTTACTATTATCGCCGAAACCTGACGATCCAGCTCTGACACGGGCTGCAATGACCACGACGTGATGGTACTACCTGACGCGACGACATCGATATAGAGGTTAGGATTGTCAGGCAACGGAAACGACCCGGTGAATGGTCCGGGGTCGATCTTGTACTCCCAACCACTCGTCATATGACTGAAGTTTGGGTCGGTCGGCGGGTTATCCTCATCTAAATTATCCAATCCATCCAAGTATGCACAACTCGGATTACCATTCGCATTGTAGGGATTTATCCCGCTTCCAAACAAAAAGACATTCGTATAGGCAGCATTTTCGAATATCGGGCCCGTCTTCAATTCTGCAAGACCGCGTTTCTGGGCGCTCACAGGCATAGATACCACCAGCAATAAGCTGGCCAGCGCAATGAATGAAAAAACTTTATTGATACGTTCTTGGGGGTTCGTCATCTCTCTTACTCCTTATTCTAACTCCGAATAAGCGTCCGGCGGGGTGTGCCGGGTGATCTTCTATATATCGGGCCGACGAATTTCGGCCATTTACCAAGACGCAAAACACACTATGGAAAGGACTTGCCGTTCCGTTTTCGCATCGTGTTAAACACTCGGTTGTTGAAATATAGCACCAATAGAACGCATTTCCAAAAAAGGTCTGCATTATTTTCGTTCATGCCACCAGACGAGCCTTCGGTTGAAATCGGCACGTGTTATCATCGGCGGAGGCCGTATCGGCAGAGGGAAATGGGTAAAGGCATCGAATCGGATTCATTTAGCGCCGGACGGCTTAGGGTCGCGGTGCTGGTGGCGGGGACCGCGCTGGCGGGGTACCTTTGCTATCTGATCGCACTTCCGTTTTTGACACCGCTGGTCTGGGCCGCGGCTCTCGCCGTACTGATATTTCCTCTATATCGGCGCATAAACGAGTACGTCAAAGTCCCCAACATCTCTGCCGGTCTGGCAACGCTTTTTGTGGCGCTTGCGGTGGCCGCCCCGACGATCGTGGCGGCACGGTATGCGGCGATGGAAATGTGGGATAACGCTCGGTATATTGCCGAACAGCTGCAGACGAGCCGTTGGCGCGAGCAGGTCGCGAAAAATGACTACGCAGATCGCGTACTAGATTTTGTTGAGCGGGAAGCGGGGCTGGCCGGGGTGCTCGAACAGATCGTAAATTATGTGCCCGCCTATCTTTCCGGCTTTCTCTCGGGTTCGATCTGGATCTTCATTCACTTTTTGATCACATTTTTCGCACTATTCTTTTTCTTCCGCGATCACGAATATTTCGTGAAGGGGATCAGGCATTTGCTCCCTTTGACCGACGCCGAAACGGACCGGGTATTTAAGGCGGTTCACAATACCCTCTTTGCGACGGTTTTCGGCGAGGTGTTGATCGCGGCGTTAACGGGCCTCGGGGGCGGTGTGCTGTTCTGGGCGGTGGGATTGCCGGCGCCTGTGCTGTGGGGATTCATGATGGGGCTATTCGGCTTTCTGCCGGCGATCGGTGCGTGGATGGTGTGGCTTCCTGCGGCAATATACCTCATCCTGCAAGGTAGAATTGCGGCCGGAATAGCTCTGATAGTCGGCGGTTTGCTGGTAATGCTGTTCACAACGCTGCTATATCCGAAGCTGGTGGGTGACCGGCTCGAGCTACATACTCTGCTCGTTTTCGTTGCGGTCATCGGGGGGATCATTGCGTTCGGTGCGGTGGGAATTATTCTCGGGCCGCTTGCACTGGTGATGGCGATAACGCTTATCGATATATTGAAGAAGCGAGCTGGTGTTGACAAAAATATCGAGTATGGCGGAGCAGAAGTAGAAGCCGAATCCTAATATGAAAAAGGCCTGCCTAGAGGGCAGACCTTCTGCAAAATGGTGATCCGACCAGGACTCGAACCTGGGACCCAATGGTTAAAAGCCATTTGCTCTACCAACTGAGCTATCGGACCACGCGGCTGGGGCGGGCCCCAGCCGAATTGATTATTTTATTGATTGGCAGCGTTTAGTGCAAGTTCCATACGGACATTCGCCCGAGAATATTGAGAATTTGGATCGAGCGGTGTGTGTTCGAAGCCGAATTTTTTGTAGAGACCGATCGCAGCAGGGAGTTTTGAGTTGGTTTCGAGAAAGATTGTATCTGCTGCCATTTCACGAGCGAACCCGATACACGCCCCCATTAGCAGGTTTGCAATGCCGCGGCCCTGGAATTCCGGTGAGACGGCCATTTTGGTAAGTTCGAAAAGCGTCGGCCCTGTACGCACCATTGCCACGGTGCCGGCAACTGCCCCACCGGCGAGGGCAAAGAATATCTCGCCGCCGGTGTCGATGATGTGGGTTTGAGGATGGTCGAGTATCTCGCGGTCGTGCGGTTCGATGGTGAAGTGCTCCGCTATCCAGCGATAATTTAGTTCGGCAAATGCCGAGTCGAAAGCGGGATCATATCTGACGATCGTGACGTCTTCCACGTTATCAAGCTTTTTCTTTGAACCAACTCTCCATTACCGAGTCGCTGAGGATGATCGTCTGATCACGCTCGGGGCCTGTGGAGATCAGCCCAATCTCAACACCGATCTGCTCGGAGAGAAAGTTTACATAGTTCCGCGCCGCCTCGGGCAGCTTGTCGAATTCGGTGACGCCGACCGTGTCCGACTTCCAGCCGGGAAGAGTTTCGTAAACGGGCTTGATCTGGCGAAGGTCGTTGCTGACGGCAGGGAACGTGTCGATCTGCTCTCCGTCGATCTCATACCCTACGGCGATCTTGATCTCATCGAGTTCGTCGAGCACGTCGAGCTTGGTTAGAGCTATCGAGTCGAAGCCGTTGAGTTCGGCGGCGTAGCGCGTGGAGACGGCGTCGAACCAGCCGCAGCGTCGCGGGCGCTTTGTCACGGAGCCATATTCGTTGCCGCGTTCGCGGATGAGGTGGGCGATGTGCTCCTCGTCCTCCAGCATTTCCGTCGGGAACGGGCCCTCGCCGACACGTGTGGCGTAGGTTCGAACTATGCCGAGAACGCCGGAAATGTGGTGCGGGGGAATTCCCGCTCCTACGGATGCACCTCCGGCGGTCGGGTTTGACGAGGTTACGTAGGGGTAAGTTCCGTGGTCGACATCGAGAAGTGTGGCCTGGGCACCCTCGAGCAGGATCTTCTTCTTAGCCTTTCGGGCTTCGGCGAGGAAGTGGGATGTCTCGCACACGAAGGGGCGAAGGCGTTGGACGAGAGGCGAGATCTCTTCGAGGATCTCATCGGCTCGGAGCGGCTGATTACCGAAGAGAACGATGATGCGATTGGCCTCTTCAAGATTTCGCTCGATGCGCAGCTTAAGTATCTCGGGCGACATCGCGTCTGCGACACGAATGCCGCGGCGGCCGGCTTTATCTTCGTAAGCGGGGCCGATGCCGCGGAGCGTTGTGCCGATGCGTTCATTGCCGAGACGTTCCTCGGAAGTATGATCAAGCGCCCGATGGTAGGGCATTATGAGGTGAGCACGGCTCGAGACCTTTAGCCGCTCAGGCGAGACCTCGACGCCCTGTTCGGCGATCTGGTCTACCTCTTCGAAAAACGCTTTAGGGTCGATCACCATGCCGTTCCCAAGTACGCAGGTCTTGTCGGGGTGGATGATGCCCGACGGCAGCAATCTTAGAACGAACGCCCTGTCGCCGACATAGACGCTATGGCCGGCGTTGTGGCCGCCCTGATAACGCGAAACAATGTCGAAGCGGTCCGCGAGCAGATCAACGACCTTTCCTTTACCTTCATCGCCCCATTGGGCGCCTATTATGACTATTACCATAAGTTTAGAATTGAGAATGGAGAACGGAGAGTGTAACGGAGCATAACCTTGCTGAACAGTCATGCCACCTCTTAATGCTGAACCCCTTTCTCATTCAAATGCCCTAATCTTTAAAAAGGCGATGGGACGCGTTTCGCACTTGGATACTATGTTGCTGGCGAGCGATCGCGTCAACAACGCCCGAATCAATAATCGCCCGTCGTGACGAAACAACTTACGACTGCGGTCAATTGTCCCCCATTCGCCTTTTGGCGGTTTTCACTGCGGCGATAAGCATCGCTTTGATCTCTGTGCAGTCGGCGAGTAGGGAGGCTGCTTGGGGCTCCGTAAAATTCCCGCTGTCCCTTAACAGCGATATCCAGTATTCCGTTTTGACGCACTCCTTTAGAGCGATCGAGAGCTTGCTGACGAAGTCCGGCTTAGATTGTGCGTGAGCCGCCTCGGCGATGTTAGCCCCGATCGGAGTCCCAGCTCGCATTAACTGATTGGAAAGCACATATTCCCGCTGATCGCGATTGAGCATCTGGCTCGCTTTGATAATTCTCAACGCGAATGCATAGTATTTCTCCCTCAGCGGATTCGCGGCGCCAGAACGATCAGAATCCTTCATAACAAACCTTTCTTGTATTCCCGGATCGATTCCTCCGTATTCGGCAGGCCTTATTCTTAAAATACGACGGAATCGGGGTGTGCTTCCCGGATGAGAATACGCCCCTCGAGCAGTCACATTTTCCGTTTTCCACTTTCAATTCTCAACTCGCTCTGAGCAGAGGAGGCCGTATACGGCCCAGTCGCCGAATTTGCCGTTGATCAGTTCCGCTTCGCGGAGGGTCCCTTCCAGTTTGAAGCCCAGGCGCTCGGGTATCGAGCGGCTTCGAACGTTCGCAGTGTTACATCGGATCTCGACGCGATTAAGCTGCATTGTATCAAACAGATAATCGATCAGCACCCGCGAGGCCCGGGTTATTATCCCCTTGCCCTCGTGTGACTTGTCGATCCAATAGCCGATAGCGGCGCTGCGGTTTGCGGTGTCGAGAGCGTGAAAGCCAATGGCGCCGATTATGCGGCCGCGGAAGATTATGAGCGCCTGGAACCGGCCGTCGCGGACAAATTCCTCGAGCGTGCGGCGTATCCACTCGCGGGCGTGCTCGACTGCATAATCATCGGCGGCCCACGCCATCCATGGTTTTAAATGCTCGAGGTTTGCCCGCACGACAGCGGCCAGCTCATCGGCCTGCCCGATCTCGGGAAGTGCGAGCCTAAGGTCTTCGTCAAGGTTATATGAAAACATCGCGGCATCAGGAATGCCCGCTGTGCTAATCCAGGTGACCGACCGGCATCAACCGGTAATGAAGGGCGACCAAGATGCCGAAGGCAAATCCTATCCCTGCAAGTATAACCGTTACGAGCAGATAGTTCGAGAAATTGCCAAGCCCGATCAGGTACCAAAGTCCGCCCATTGGGATGCCGCCGATGGCGAAGAAGAGAGGGATGGCCAGATAATGTAGTTTGAACGCCCAAGGTTTGGCATCGCGGCTGCGGAAGACGATCGGCTTAAGGCGGTCATATTCCCACGCGACGAGATAAAGTCCGGCTAGGGACATAAGGATCGTGATCACCCACGTTCCGACAAAGCCGACGGAGCTTGTTAGCACAGCGATATTTACGATGATCGGCAGGAACATCAGAGCGCCGATATGCGAGGTTCGCGGTATCAGCAGAAGAATGGCGGCTGTCAGTTGCGACCAGCCGATGAAATCGTAGTAGTAGCCGGTGCGGTAGAGTGCCCAAAAATATGCTCCGACGGGGTTGGACTCCGGCAAGGCCGTGAACGGCTGGTGCATGATCTTTGGAATGCTGGGCGGAATAAAGGCCAATCCAAGAAGGACACGTGTAAATGCCGTGAACATCTGGGTCCACCAACGGCGAGTAAATGAGGTATGCAGCGAGTCAAGTATGTTTTCAAGTGTTCGCATAGGTTCAACGCCTCCTGAAGCTACGTGTATAACGAGGAAATGCGCACTGAAAGTTTCAGGAAAATTGTCGATGCGGTAAAATCACAATTTCGCGCACAGGCACAAATTATGAAACTTAATATCATTCCCGTTAAATGGTCGGATGAAGGGGTCCTGATGCTGGATCAGAGGCTGCTGCCGACCGAAGAAAAATGGCTGACCCTCAAGA
>JAEWBM010000152.1 GCA_023391155.1 Acidobacteriota bacterium | reverse complement strand
TCACCCGCAAGCTCCCGAAGCCGCTTCTTATAATCCTCCGCGTAAGGAGCATCGCCGACGATCACCAATTTCCTTTGGCTTTCGGTCCCCCTGAATGCCTCGATCACCAAGGCCGCATTATTCTCGGGTTCAAGACGCGACACATATAGATAGTATTCGTCCGGCTCGACACCGAATTCGGCGATCGTATCCGCATCGCGTTGACGCACCACCTCGGCACCGTACGCGATCATCGTCGACGCCGCCCCGTGCTCCGCCAAATAATAATCCTGGATCGCCTTGGCATCCGTAACCACCTGATTCGCAAACCACACCGATGCTCGTTCGCCCAGTGAGTAGTACATCTGCCCGAGGCGGTTCCATTTCTTCCGCTTTCTCTCGAGCCCGTCAACATTGATCGCAACCGGCATTCCCGCTGCCCGCATTATCGGGATAAAGACCGCGTTCGCCGCATTGCAGAGCAGCACCGCATCGTAACCTTTCCCCACCGACGTCACCGCCGATAAAAACGTGTGGGCTACCGTATCCAGGTATTTGTGCCGCACCGTCGGCAATACCTGCAGCCGAACGCCCTTATATTCCTTCAGCCCCTTCGGCACGTGATGAGACCGGCCGTAAACCGTCACATCGTGCCCGCGTTCCACCAGCCGGCTGGCAAGTTCCTCCGCAAAGGTCTCAAACCCGCCGTAGTTCGCCGGGATCCCCCTCGTCCCCATGATCGCGATCCGCAATGGTTCCCTTAAGTTTGGCTTTATCTCCTGCTCTGGCATACTCATCTGCGAATGATCGACATCCTCATGTCAACCTATAACGGCGCCCGTTACCTCGCCGAACAGATCGATTCGATCCTTGGCAGTTCATTCGCTGACTTCAGATTGATGATACGCGATGACGGTTCGGTTGACGATACTCCCGCTCTGATAGCGAAGTACGCCTCGGCCGATGGCCGCATCACCGTCGTTTCCGATACCCTCGGCAACCTCGGCGCGTCCGCCTCATTTATGCAGCTCCTCGAACTCTCGAGCGCGCCGTATTTTATGTTCGCCGACCAGGACGACGTCTGGCTTCCGGACAAGATCGAGAGGGCCTACAAGCGAATCACCCAAGATGAATCCCCGGGCCTTCCCAACATCGTCTTCACCGACCTCTCTGTCGTTGATGAAAAGCTGAAACCGATCGCCGATTCATTCTGGAGCTATCAGCGTCTCGACCCGCAGATAGCACACGACTGGCGCGGCCTCCTTGCCCAAAATGTCGTCACCGGCTGCACCGTCATCGGCAACGCCGCCGCCCGCGAGGCCGCACTCCCCTTTGCTCTGCCCGAGATGATGCACGACCACTGGGTCGCCGTGAACGCCGCCCGCCGCGGTTCGATCTCGTATATTAGCGAAGCCACCGTCCTCTATCGCCAGCACGGCGAAAATGCCGAGGGTGGCCACCGCTTCAGCGCCAAATACGCTGCCGGGCGCACCGGCTCACCCCTCCGGCGCTGGCAGCGTTATCAACGTGCCGCACGCCATTTCGGCGGCGTCTCGGCCACAGGGCTCGCCTTAAGGAAAACCCGGCTAAATTTACGCCGCCTTTTCGGCCGCTCCGCTCCCGCCCCAAATGCCTGAGCCTCTTTTGCCCTTTTCCGCCAAAACAGTAATAATTATCGTTCTGCCCGTATGAGTTTTGTTACCAATGTCCGGTTATTGCTTGTCGCTCTCTGGCTGGGCGCGGCTCTGTATTTTATCGGCGTGGCACAAACCGCATTTGGTGTGCTCCCCGAACGCGAATTGGCCGGAGCTGTTGTAAACAGGACACTTGCGATTCTAAACTATGCGGGCCTTATCATCGCGCTGGTGGCGTTGGCAATGTCATTCATCGGGCAGGCCGGCGCTAGGAAAGCGTGGCTGTGGGCTGACCGCATCTTTTTGGTGATCGTCGCCCTCGCATGTGCGATAGGCCAATTCGTAATAGCGTGGTGGATGGTCCTTCTCCGCAACGAGATGGGCAAACCGATCGACCTCGTACCCGTTGAAGACCCGTTGCGGATCAAGTTCAACCAAATGCACGAATATTCGGTCTGGGTGCTGATGGTGGCGATGGCGGCCGCTCTGATCGCGTTCTTCATCATCGCCTATCGTCGAACTGCGGCACCGCCCAAGGACAACGTCATCGATTTTGATTTTCAGAACGAATTCAAAATGTAACTGATATGGACATCATCGAAAAACCCGGAGAGTTTTCATCAAGGTTCGCCCGTTGGCGCGGCGGCGAAAGCCTCGCCGGTTACCCCTTTGTGCAAAATACTTTCGCACCATTTACCCCGCTTCGCCGGGCGCTGCCGATGCTCAATCTGGCTCTTATCTCCTCGGCCGGGGCCTATATCGACGGCACCGAGCCGTTCGACATCGAGAGCCGTGAGGGCGACACCGACATCCGCGAGTTCCCGCTTGAGGTCGGCGCCGCGGATCTCCGCTATGCCGCAAAGGGCTATGATCCGGCCGCTGTCATCGAAGACCGCAACTGTCTCATCCCCATCGAGCGGCTTCTCGAATATGAGGCCAACGCCGTGATCGGTAAGCTCAATGATGTCTGGTGGTCAATAAGCAGCTTCATCCCCGACGCCGTCCGCGTCGCCGATGAAATGGCTCCGCGCCTTGCTGAAAGGCTTCACCGCTATGAGGTTCAGGCAGCGCTTCTGATCCCCGCCGGGCGGCTCTGCCACCAGACGATGGGCCTGCTCGCCCGCGGCATCGAGGCCACAGGCATCCCCACGATAGTAATCTCAGCAAGCCGCCTGTTCACCGCTGACGTCCGTCCGCCCCGCAGCGCATATTACAACGCTAAGCTGGGTGCCCTTGTCGGCGATCCGAATTGGCCCGAATATCAACTGCGGGTTCTCGACGAAACTCTTCGAAACATGGAGACCTTCGATTCCCCCGGCACCCGAAAACTAGCCGTCGAACTCGAAACCCAGGTCGAAGCCGCCCGCGGCGAACGCTAACCCAATCGGAGGCTCCCACTTCCGTAGACTTCCCCGCCTGCTGTTAAGCCCCCATCTGCCAATTCTTAACCGAATCCAAAGGAAAGATCAGCATCACAATATTTAATAAGAGCCCGTCTCGGATCCATATCAGAAGCACCAGCTCGACCGCGATAAAAAAGATCAGCGAACGCCACCAGCCGAATTTGACCGCGATCCAGAAGCCCGCCGCGCAGGCGATGACGTCGCCGACGGAGTTCGCTATCGAATCGCCGAAATAATCCAGCGAGGCCGTGTTCTCGCGATATTTCTCGATCACCCAGTTCGTGTTCTCGAGTACCTCCCAGCCGGCCTCGGCCGCCGTCGCGATGACGAACCGCCACTCGAGCTCGAGACGTGCAAACAGGAGCCCCGTCAGCCAGAACAGCAGAACGCCGTGCAGTACGTGTGTAAATGTGTAGGGATCAAAAAGATGCTGTGACGTGTGGCTGCTGCCCCACGCCTGGTGGATATAGATCGCCGCGTCGCCCAGCCGGCACCACCACACCCGCCCCAACAGGTATAGCACGCCCGCCATCACGGCCGTGATCGCCGCCGCCATTCCGAGCGCGGGCAACAGCCGGCCCCGCGAAACCTTCAGATCTTCAGGAAATGAGATCACTTGGTTTGAAGTGTCAAAATGCTAAGCACCTCCGTTAACCGTCTCGCTCGTCTCACCCGTCTCAGTGTCCCACCGTCTCATGCGCACCCTGAGACGAGACGATTACTCCGTACTGATCTCCCCCTCGCCCTCGAGGGCCGCGCTCAACGTGTGCCAGCTCAGCGACGCACACTTGACCCTCGCGGGAAATTCCAGAACGCCGGCGAAGATCCTGAGCTTGCCCAGGTGGTTCTCGTCCGTTTCGACGTCCAGATCGCCAGTCACCATTCGGTGGAACTCGCCGAAAAGAGCCTCGACCTCCTCCCGCGACTTCCCCTTCGCCGCTTCGGTCATCATCGACGCCGAGGCCTTTGAGATGGCGCACCCCGAACCGCGAAACGCCACGTCCGCCACCCGGTCGCCCTCCATCTTCACATAGACCTCCAGGGCGTCACCGCACAGCGGGTTGTTCCCCAGCGCCGTCTTGTCCGCCCCCTCGATCTCCCTGAAATTCCGCGGATTCTTATTGTGCTCCAGTATCGTTTCCTGATACAGCTCGTTGAGTTCTGACATCTAGAACAATCCTACAATATTCCCGTTCTCATCGATATCCACGCGCTCGGCGGCCGGGTGTTCGGGCAGTGCGGGCATCGTCCGCATATCGCCGCAGATCGGGTAGATGAACCCGGCGCCGACGCTCGCACGCACCTCTCGGATGGGCAGCGTGAACCCGGTCGGAGCACCCTTGAGGGTCGGGTCGTGGCTCAGGCTCAGGTGGGTCTTCGCCATACAGATCGGTAGATTGCCGAAGCCGTTCGCTTCATAGTCCGCGATCTGCTGGTTCGCGAGCGGCGTGTAGCCGACGTCATCCGCCCCGTAGACCTGCATCGCGATCGCCGCGATCTTTTCCTTGATCGGAAGTTCGAGTGGGTATAGAAACTTGAAATCGCTCGGCTCGTCCGCCGCCGCGATCACCATCTCCGCGAGTTCCATCGCCCCTTTGCCGCCCTCGGTAAAGTGCCGGGTCACGGCCGCTCCGAGTGCTCCGGATTCCATCGCGATCCGCTTGACCGCCTCTATCTCCTCGGGGTGGTCGCTCTCAAAGGCGTTGATCGCCACCACCGGCGTCACGCCGTGCAGCCTCACATTTTCGATCTGTTTCCTCAGGTTTGCGGCACCGGCCTCGACATCCGCGACGCTGTTCTCCAGCATCTCCGGGGGCAGCGGCTTCCCGGCCACTATCTTGTACTTTCCGCTGTGCGATTTCAGTGCCCTGATCGTGGCAACGATCACGCATGCATCCGGCACAAGTCCCGAATACCGGCACTTGATGTTGAAAAATTTCTCCGCCCCGATATCCGCCCCAAAGCCCGATTCGGTCATCAGATAGTCGCTCGTCTTGATGCCGATCAGGTCCGCCAAAATGCTGCTGTTCCCGTGCGCCACGTTGGCAAAGGGGCCTGCGTGCACCAGGGCCGGCGTGTTCTCCAGCGTCTGCATGATCGTCGGGCGGATCGCGTCCCGCATCAGGACCGTCATCGCCCCCGCCGCACCGATCTCTTCCGCCGTCACGGGCTTCTTGTCGTGCGTCAGAGCAACGACTATCCTCCCAAACCGCGTCCGCATGTCCTGGAGCGAGGTGGTCAATGCCAGGATCGCCATCACCTCCGACGCGACGGTAATGTCAAAACCCGTTTCCCGCGGGATGCCGCCCTCCATCCGCCCGCCGAGGCCCACGATGATCTTCCTGAGCGCCCGGTCGTTCGTGTCAACCACCCGCTTCCACGTGATGCTGTGCGGGTTGATATTGAGCGGGTTGCCGCGCAGCAGCTTGTTATCGATCATCGCCGCCAGCAAATTGTTTGCTGCGGTCACGGCATGAATATCTCCCGTCAGGTTCAGGTTGAACGTCTCCATCGGCACGACCTGTGCATAGCCGCCGCCCGCCGCGCCGCCCTTGATCCCGAATGTCGGCCCCTGCGACGGCTGCCGCAGGCTGATGACTGAACGCTTGCCCAGGTGTTTCATTGCCTGGCCCAACCCGACGAGGGTCGTCGATTTCCCTTCGCCAAGGGGAGTCGGCGTTATCGCCGAGATGTCGATATATTTTCCGTTCGGCCGGTCCTTGATGCGGTCGAGCACGTCCAGCCGCAGCTTGGCGATGTACGGACTTCCATAGATGTCTAGGTCATCCGGCCCGAGCCCGAGCTGCTCGGCGATCTCGATTACGGGACGAAGCTTTGCACTCTGGGCGATCTGTAAATCACTGTTCATAGGGCGATTATCCTTGTTTACCCGACCTTCAAGTGTGATATCCCTCACAAGAGGCCATCGCTATCACGCCTTGGGCGCAGTAAAGTTTTCGTCAAAGACGTTTCCGGTATTCCGCAAGTTGGCAGGCTCGAACAGCATCACCTCGACCTCTGAATCCGCGACCGGCCGATGCTCGACCCCTCGCGGCACGATCACGAATTCACCGGGCGAAAGCTCGACCGTGCGGCGGTCGCGAAATTCCAGCCGAAAACATCCTCGAACGGCGAAAAACATCTCGTCCTCATTCTCGTGATGGTGCCAAGGGAACTCGCCTGAAAACTTTACGAGCTTCACCTCCTGCCCGTTCAACTCGCCGACGACCTTCGGCCGCCAGTGTTTTGTGATCGCAGCCAACTCCGAATCGAGGCTAACTTTTTTCATAGGTCCGACGGGAGGTGGTTACGCGAATATCTCGATCACTTTCTCTATCGCGTCGGCTAGCTTGTCCGCCTCTTCCCGCGTGTTATAGAACGCGAACGAGGCACGCGCGGTGGCCGGCACGTCGAAGAACTGCATCACGGGCTGCGCACAATGGTGGCCCGCACGGATGGCGATCCCCTGCTGGTCGAGGATGGTGCCGATGTCGTGCGGATGAACACCTTCCACGGTGAAGGACAAAACCGATGCCTTGTTTGCGGCGGTCCCGATCAGCGTGACTCCGGGAATATCAGCGAGCCTCGACGTGGCGTACTCGAGCAGCTCGTGCTCATATTCCGCGGCCGCCTCAAAATCGATCGAGTTCAGATAGTCGATCGCCGCACCTAGCCCAATGCCCGCCGCGATCGCCGGCGTCCCCGCCTCAAATTTTTCGGGGATAGGGGCAAAGGTCGATTTCTCCATCGTGACGGTGCGGATCATTCCGCCGCCGGTCTGATAGGGGGGCATCTTGTCCAGCCACTCCCGCTTTCCGTAAACGACACCGCTGCCCGTCGGCGCGAACATCTTGTGTCCCGAGAATACAAAGAAATCCGCGTCCAGGGCCTGCACATCGACCGGAAAATGCGGCACGCTCTGCGCCGCATCGACGCAAACCGGCACGCCGAACTTGTGCGCCGTCGCGATCATCTCCTTGATCGGATTGATCGTGCCGAGCGAATTTGAAACATGCGAAACGGCGACCATCCGCGTCCGTTCGTTCAAGAGCGCCTCATATTCCTCGATGATGAGCTCGCCGCGGTCATTCATCGGGATAACGCGGATCTTCGCACCGCGTTCCTCGGCGACCATCTGCCACGGCAGAATGTTGGAGTGGTGCTCCATCTGCGAGATGATGATCTCATCACCCTCGCTAATGAACGCCTTGCCGTAGGAATGGGCGACCAAGTTGATCCCCTCGGTCGTTCCTCGAACGAAGATGCACTCCTTCACATCGGGGGCATTGATGAACCGCTTCACCTTCTCCCGCGCCGCCTCATAGGCCGTCGTGGCATGCTGCGAAAGGTAGTGCACCCCGCGGTGGATATTGGAGTGCTCTTCCCGCAGGTACTTCGCCCCGCGTTCGATGACCACCTGCGGCACCTGAGCCGACGCGCTGTTGTCCAAATAGACCAGCGGCTGTCCGTTCACTGTTTGCGACAGCACCGGAAAGTCTGCCCGGATCTTTTCCACATCCCAGTTGATCATCTCTTTTTCGGCTTTCATAAAAACCCCTTGCACTATTCCATCTCGGTCCCGAGCCGATTTAATACGATTCCGTCCAACTCTGCTTTGATGTCGTCGATCAGGATCTTGTTGATAATTTCTTCGGCAAAGCCGTATGTGAGCAAGTTTCTCGCTAGGTTTTCCGGTAGTCCACGTGTCAGCAAATAGAACAGCTCTTCTTCCTCAAACTGCCCGACGGTCGCGCCGTGCGAACATTTCACGTCGTCGTTAAAGATCTCGAGCTGCGGCTTTGTGTCGACACGGGCATCGTTGGAAAGCAGCAGATTCTTGTTCGACTGCTGTGCGTCGGTGCCGTGGGCGTTCTCGCGAACGAACACCTTACCGTTAAAAACCGCCCGCGACTTGTCGTTCAATACACCCTTGTAGCTCTGATGAGAGAGGCAATTCGGAACAGTGTGGTCTATGATCGAGTGAGTGTCGTGGTGCTGCGACCCGTTGAGCATATACAGCCCATCAACCCATCCCTCGCCGCCCTCGGCCGTGAATTTCAGATCAATGTCGTGCCGCGAAAGTGCGCCGCCGATGTTGATGTTCGTTGAGTTGTAGACCGACCCGCGGCCCACCTCGACCTCGGTCACGCCATAGTTGAAAGCCTCGGCAGCGTCCTTCTGAACCCGAAGGTGCGTAAGGTTCGCATTGTCCTTGACCACCACCTGGACAGCCGCGTTCGTGAAACTCTGTGAGGTCGAGCTGTAGGTCTCGACGATCGTCGCCTTGCTTCCCTCCTCCGCGATAATTAATACGTGGGGAAAGATCGCTGTGCCCGCCTCCGCCGCGAAATCCAGCCTGATCGGCTCATCGACCGAGGTCTCCCGCTCGATCCGCAACACCGCAACATCTGCGAACGCTAGATTCAGTGCGGTAAAACCGTTCCTGTCGAACCTAAATCGGCCTAGCAAGCTCGGGTCCGGAGCCGCAGGCGTATTTGCCCGGCCGCTGTCAATTTTCCAGTCCACCGCTCCGATCGGGGCGACGTTGGTATATTTCCAATCCTCGTGCCGCTGCGTCGGCAGCCCCATCGCTTCGAACGCTTCAAACGCGTCGCGGCGCCGTCTGGCCAGTTCGCCATTCGGCTCGTCTTCGACCCGCTTTTTAAATGCTTCCGTAAATTGTGAATCCTTTACGGCTGTTGATAAAACCATGTCTAAAATACCCTTACTAAACTAAATCTGTTGTCGGCCTTTACTCGCCTGTCATTTTCCAGCAAAAACTCTCTTGCGAGTTTCATCTTGGCGATATTCTCCGCGGCCGGCTTCGCATCATCGACGATCGGCGACACCTTCGGATCGAACAGGAAATCATGCCGCGTCAAAATATGAGTAACTCCCAACGAACCGGCCTTGGTCCGAAGCTCTTGGACAGAGTTCGATTCCCAAAGCATCTTCCGCAGCGTCCAATCCTCGAACAAATAATCCGAATAATACGGCCGGTCGAGATGATACGTGTCACGCCGCATATTGATCAGCCAAACCTTTGTCTCTGCCGCCGATTCTTCATTGAGCCACCGATAGTACGGATAGTAATCGATGTTCCGCGTGAGATACTGATCGCGCGATTCTCCGCCCAGCACTACCCGGATCGGGGCCTTCTGCATGAACCACGCCGCCGAAACCAGCATGCCGGCAATTGCCGCCGCTGTTAGCAACGGTGCACCAGTCTTCTTGAATGCCCCGTCCGTTTCGCCGATCCGCTGAAAGGCCATAGCTATTCCGATCGCCAGGACCGGTATTATCGGCAACAGATAGCGGAGCTGCTGGCTCGAAAACAGCCAGAAAATGAACATTACCGCGGCCACGCCCGCGCCGATCTTTACCTCGGCCGGCATTTCAAATTTCCAAAGAGCCCATATCAGGATCGGCAGCCCGATAAGAAACGCGACGCCCAACACGCCGTCGAAATGCGTCGCAAGCTCAGGCTGTGCGGTGACCGAAATGTTCCAAGGAGCCGCGATATAGTCGAGCGAAGTTTTCGCATATCCGCCGTATTGAGCATTCATTTCCTGGAACAGGTTAGACCGTTCGATATCCCAGCCGATCGCCTGGCCCTCCCAAATCCTCAAATAGAAAGGAAAGATCGGGCTTCCCGTTTCGTCCCAGGTGCGGATATACCACGGAGAAGCAATGATCCCCGCCGCAAATAGTGCCCCAAATCCCAGCCCAGCGATCTTACCCACGCGGTCCGGCTCGTTCGCCTGCGCCTGTCGAACACGCAGCAAGATGACCAGGGCAAACGCGGCAAATACGAAAAGCGCCGTGAGCTTTGCCGAAAGCGCCGCCCCGAGAAAGATCGCCACGTAAACTAGCCACCCGCCATCAAGACTCCGCCACCAGCGCGTCAGTGCATAGATCGCGAGCGTCACAAACAGTGCCAGCGCAAGATCGATATAGGCGCTCGCCGCAACGTGATATGCGGTGGGAACCGCAGCGACCATCAGGACCGCTATCAATGCCCAACGCCGCTCGACACCGATCTCACGAGCAAGCCCGAAGATCGCAGCAAGAAGCACCGGGAAGAAAAGCCAAACCGTCGCACCGGCCGCTGCTTCGCCTGCCCTCGGGCTTACCATCCCACCTAAAATCATCGCCCATACCGTGTGCATCTCCGTTCCCAGGGCCAGATAACTCGCGATGTTGCCTTCAACGAACGAACTGCTGCCCTGAGCAATGAACGCCTTCGGAACGGCAAAGTGGTAAAGCAGCGTATCTTTAGCGGTCGGCGGCGCCAGACTCGCGACAAATGCGAGCAGCGTCGGCACGGCGATCAGCAGCAGGAGCAGTCGATCGAAACCGCTTGCAACCTCCGGAACCCGGCTCTCGTCCGCCGCTTCCCGAGCACGGCCCAATGTGACAACGTTCAGCCCCAACCCGATCACCGTAGCTGTCACCGCCGCCCACGTATCATAGGCTCCCGCGACACCTAAAAAGAACCATATCAAAGACCAAATCGCAGCTCCCGTCGCGATCTTCGTCGCAAGTTCGAGCACATGCGAATGCTCGATCGCTCGCTCGACCGGAATAAACCGCCAAACCACGCTGCCCAAACCGAGCCAGGCAAGCAGAATAACAAGCGCGATGCCCGATCCCGCCGCAGCGTCGACAATGCCCGGACCGGCTAACGGCCCGCCGCCCAGATTCCCGACAAGCTCTCCCAACCTGCCGACGTCCGACCCGCGATAGCTGAAAAACGCGGCGAGTAGAACTGCCGCCCATAGCGCGACGGCGACCGCTGTGCCTTTGAATGAATTTTCCGGGTTCCCCACCTTACGACATTACTTCGCAGCGCTCTTCACCCAATCGTACCCCTTTTCTTCCAATTCAAGGGCAAGCTCCTTGCCGCCTTCCTTTACGATCTTGCCCCCCGAGAGCACGTGCACATAATCCGGCACGATATAGTTCAATAGCCGTTGGTAGTGCGTGACGAGGATGATCGCGTTTTCACTCGATCTCAGCTTGTTTACACCCTCGGCCACGATCCGAAGAGCATCGATGTCGAGCCCCGAATCGGTCTCGTCCAGGATCGCAAGCTTCGGCTCAAGGACGGCCATCTGTAATATCTCGTTCCGCTTTTTCTCGCCGCCCGAAAAGCCCTCGTTGACCGAGCGCTTGAAAAACTGCGGGTCCATATCAACGATCTTCGCTTTTTCTTTGAGGTAATCGTTGAACTCCAGCGGGTCGAGTTCCTCGGTGCCCAGGTGCTTCATCTTTTCGTTATAGGCCAGGCGCAGAAACTGTGCGTTAGAAACCCCCGGCACCTCGACCGGATACTGAAACGCCATGAAAACGCCGTCGCGGGCCCGTTCGTCCGGTTCAAGGTCCAGCAGGTCTTTGCCCTCATAAAGCACCTCGCCCGACATCACTTCATACGACGGATGTCCGGCCAACACCTTTGACAACGTCGACTTCCCCGAACCGTTCGGCCCCATGATGGCGTGAACTTCACCCTTGTTAACGCGAAGATTCAGTCCCTTCAATATTTCCTTGCCGTCGATGCCGGCATGCAGATCCTTTACTTCTAATAGCATTTTTAAGATAACCAACCTTTAACTCTTTCAAACTTTTCCTTAGCTTTCTCCAAGGCCTGGCCGGTCTCAACGAAGAGCTCAATATACCCACATTCAGTGCAGACATAAAGATCCGCCGGGCCGTCCTTGTTTACGTAAACTCGTCTGATTTGCATTTTGGACAAGTTCCTGTTTCATACCTCTGCCCAAGCCTCCTGGATCGTAAGTCGAACGACGTCATCCAATAATTCCGTCGCGGGCTTCTTATTAGCTTCCATCTCGTCGACGTAGTTTGAAAAGTAAGAGATCTTCGTTTCCAGATACTCGTTCAATATTTTGTTTCTCTGCCCCTCTCCTAACTCGCCGCCCGCTATTTTGATCTCTAGCAACTGCTCGATCTCTCCACGAACAGTAGCATCGGTCACCTGCGCTTCAACCAACTGATCAAACTCCATAGGGGGAAAAGATCCTCGCTCTTTGATCCACTCGCATGCGAGAACTGGTCGAAGCACATAAAAGTATTTTTTGGTCCGGACCACGTCGCGCTGCAGAAACTCCCTAAAATTATTCTTCGCCATGCTCAGGTAATGATACATACCCGATCGCGGGCTAAAGAATTGCCCACTCAATTCCCGCAGCCTCTGCGCTGTCGAGAACTGCTCAAGATAGACGATCGGGCTCCGCAGCCACTCCAACATAGGCGGATTAGATTTCCGAAAAAGTCGCAGCGCTTTCTTCAGTTCCCAACCTGCGAGGTCGATGTCGTTTGGCAGGATCTCTTCCTGCGAGTCCTTCAAATTATCGATCTTCAAATACCAGTCGAGACGATGAACGTAAATATATCTAACGTCCCAATCACTATCTGTCGAAGCGAACCCCCACGCTCGGCTTCCGCTTTCGACCGCTAAAAGGATCTTGATATCGTGATCGTTTTCGAGCCGCGTTAGTTCCTGCTTGATCTCATCGATCATACAAGCGATATCTCACCCTTCATAAATGTCACGGCATTTCCGCCGATCTTCACCCGCTCGCCCAAACTCTCACAATAAAGTTCGCCCCCGCGGGCTGACACCTGTCGTGCGAAAAGCTCTGTCTTCCCCGACTGCTCAGCCCAATACGGTATCAGGGAACAATGTATGGCGCCGGTCACAGGGTCCTCCGGAATACCGATCCGCGGGGCGAACATCCGCGATGCGAAATCGCAATCATCGCCCTTCGCCGTGACGATCACCTCGTCGTATGGGATCTTTGCGACGAGCGACATATCAGGGTTGAGCGCCTTGATCTGATCGACACTATCGACCAGCAGAAACACCATGTTTCCCTGCGATTCCCATGCTTGGATCGGCGTCACCCCGATCGCCTCCGCGATTCCCTCCGGTTCGTCGATCTCCTCCATCGGATACGCCGGAAAATCAAGCACCAGCTTATCCCCGGCCTTTGACACACTCAACGCCCCACTTCGGTCTGAGTGAAAATTGACGACCTCGTTCTCCAAACCCAGTTCGTTAAGGATCACATGCGAGGTCGCCAGCGTCGCGTGGCCGCATAGGTTGACCTCGACCTCCGGTGTGAACCAGCGGATGTGATATCGGTCGCCCTCTTTAACGAAAAATGCAGTTTCAGACAAATTGTTCTCCGCCGCTATCGCCAGCATTACCGCATCGTTGAGCCATGAGTCGAGCGGCACGACCGCCGCCGGGTTTCCGCCGAACGCCTTATCGGTGAAGGCATCTACTTGAAAGATCTGAAGCTTCATTATTTCGCCACCGTCACATGCGCCAGGTTCCGCTCGTCACGCCGCCACGACAGAAATCCGCGAAGGTGCATCGTGAAAAAGATCATGCTCCCGAGCGTCATCGCGATGCTGCCCGTCATCACGCCAAAGATCGCCCAGCTCGTGCTCGCCACCATGAACAATATGAACCCGATCTTGCTCTTATTCCCAAGCAGGTAAACTCCGCTCAAACCCGCGGCTGTCGCCAGCCAGTCAATTCCGTAATATTGCATACGCCCTTTACGCGAAACCCTTGAGCCCCGCGTCTCACCCGGCCGTTCGCCCGCTCCGCCTTACAACTGAAACCACCGCCACAACAGCGATCACCGCCCACACCGCATTGACGAAACTCGACGGGTAAGCACCGTAATACATCGTGTTGATCAGCAGCAGTATGCTCGCCGCGATATTCAACCCCTGATACGCAAATGAATCAGGGGCCAGCTTCTTAAAGGAAACCAGCCCGTATGCCGCCAGGATAAATGCCGCCCCGATCCACCCAAGCACGTCTAATGTGAACGCTTCCATTAGCTAAACCGGAAAATCACAAACTCTCACGCCGTTGTGCCAAACGATCGACTACCACGCTAATTCTATTCCTCTGAATCCCGCGTTTTCTCCCGCGCGGCCGCGAGCAACTGCCCATAGTTGCTCGAAAGTGGTTCAACGAGAGACTTCTCCAGATCGCAACATAGGTCCCAGAGTACGCGTTGCTCCGCCTGATCCTCGATGCTCAATTCATCAGTCTCCGAATATCTACTGAGAAGCTCGAACAGCACGAGAGCCTCATTCTCACTCAACTCTAACTTAAGGGAACGCTCGGCCACCTCTAGCCCACGCTCCCTTCCAACTTCAATCCCAACAGCTTCTGTGCCTCGACGGCGTACTCCATCGGAAGCTCGCGGAACACCTCTTTACAAAAGCCGTTGATGATCAGCGAGACGGCGTCCTCTTGCGAGAGCCCCCGCTGCTGCAGATAGAAAAGCTGCTCTTCGCTGATCTTGCTGGTCGTCGCTTCATGCTCGACCTTGGCGGTGTTGTTCATCACCTCTATATATGGAAACGTATTTGCTTCCGAATTCCCGCCAATTAACATCGAATCGCACTGCGTATAGTTGCGCGCTCCCTCGGCCTTGGGCATCACCTTCACCAGGCCGCGATAGCTGTTGTTCGACTTGCCGGCAGAAATGCCCTTTGAAACGATCGTCGATTTGGTGTTCTTGCCGAGATGGATCATCTTCGTGCCTGTGTCGGCGATCTGCGCGTTGTTGGTCAGTGCCACGGAATAAAACTCGCCGATCGAGTTATCGCCCTGCAAGATAACGCTTGGGTATTTCCACGTTATCGCCGAACCTGTCTCGACCTGCGTCCATGAGATCTTCGAATTCACCCCACGGCATGCACCGCGTTTGGTGACAAAGTTGTAAATACCGCCCTTGCCGCTCTCGTCTCCGGCGTACCAGTTCTGCACGGTCGAATATTTGATCTCGGCGTTGTCCAGAGCTACGAGCTCGACCACGGCCGCGTGCAGCTGATTCGTGTCGAACTGAGGAGCCGTGCAGCCCTCGTTATAGGCGACATAGCCGCCCTCTTCCGCGACGATAAGAGTGCGTTCAAACTGTCCCGATTCCTGAGTATTGATGCGGAAATAGGTCGACAGCTCCATCGGGCAGCGGACGCCCTTCGGGATAAAGACGAACGAGCCGTCCGAGAACACCGCCGAGTTGAGCGCCGCGTAATAGTTATCCCCGGTCGGTACGACCGATCCCAGATATTTCTGGACAAGCTCGGGATAATCCGCCACCGCCTCGGTAAAGGAGCAAAAGATAACGCCCGCTTCCTTCAGCTTTTTCTTGTAAGTGGTCGCAACGGAGACCGAGTCAAAGACCGCATCGACCGCAACGTTGGCCAGCAGCTTCTGCTCCGACAGCGGGATGCCCAGTTTCTCGAATGTCTTGATCAGTTCGGGATCGACCTCGTCCATCGATGCCTTTTTCGCTTTCTGCTTCGGTGCCGAGTAATACGAAATGTTCTGAAAATCGATCGCCGGGTACTGGAAATTAGGCCAGTGCTTCGGCTCTTCCATCTTCAGCCAGTTGCGATAGGCCTTCAGGCGGAACTCGAGCATCCATTCCGGCTCGTTCTTTTTCGCGGAAATAATGCGCACGGTCTCCTCGGACAACCCCTTCGGGATAATGTCCGATTCGATGTCCGTCACAAATCCGTACTTGTATTCCCGATTTGTCAGTAATTCTGTTGCTGTCGACATAAACTTTTTAACTTCGACGGAACTTTTACAAGATAGACAGGATATTCACGATTTTTTGGCCTGGAATAGTCCTTATCTTGTTTATCCTGCCCATCCTGTAAGAATCTCCTTAAACCCTCTGCGGCTCCAGCGTCCTGTGAATTCCCTGAATCTTGTGAAACATCGCATCGACGCTCTTTTCGTTGCCCACCAACTGTGCCAGCGTTATCCGCGAAAGAGCGTTTTCTACTATCTCGTGCAGGCCCACGATCACCGGCCGTATGCCGCAGTCGCCCTTGTGCACACAGCTATCGAGCACGCCCGTGTAGCTCTCGCAGTGCTTATTCAGAACGTCTTCGTCGAGCACCTTGATTATCTCGCTGAGCACGATCTCATTCGCCGGCCGAGCCAGAAAATAGCCGCCTTTCGTGCCGCGGGTCGAGTTCACAAACCCCGCCTTATTCAGCAGCCACATCAGCTTGCCCGCGTTCGCGCTCGAAATGCCCTCAAGCTCGGCGATCTGCGGCAGCGTCAGCGACTCGCCCTCGCCAAGGCTCGCAAGCTGGACCAGGCACCGCAATCCATATTCTTCCTGCGCAGAAATTTTCATAAGCTAAAGCACGATAAAGGGTTTATCCGACGTAACCTAAATTATCCCAAATCATTACTTTTTGGTCAAGATTGGAATGAGAGAGATGTTAGGAGTGATTTAACAGGATAGACAGGATCTTCAGGATAATAAGTTGGCGTGGCGGGTCCGATGTCCCGAGCATCCCGCTAAGAGGGGTAATTATATATCCTGAGCATCATGTCTATCCTGTTCGAATCTCTTCGCTCGTTTAGTACTTCGCGCGAATTCTGACCGCTCGTTCGATCGTGTCGGCGTTTTCGAGGATCTTCAGCCGCAGGTCGTTGTCCAGGCCCGGGTTGTCCGCAAGGAATTTATTAACGATCGCCAGGGCCTCTTCGCTTCGCTGCCCGCCGATGAAGGCTCCGAGCCAGCCGTTAACGAAAAATATCTTGCGGTCGCGTTTGTGATTCGGCAGCTCTTTCAGCGCCCGCTCGAGATAAGGCAGCGTAAGATCGGCATGCCGGATGGAGTTGAACGGGCCGAACGCCGCCTCGATCCAGCTTTCGCTGATCTCTTTATTCTCCGTAAAGTCGCGCCAGTACTTGGCCTTGTTCTCCGCCGTCGCTATCCCCGCCCGTGCCGCGTACGCATACCGCAACGCCTCGTCACCGGTCTCCGTCTTCTCGAGCTCCGCCAAAAGCCCCGGTGCCTCCGGATCGCCAAGTATCAACAACCGCGTAACGATGTCAAATTTGTCCTTGGTCTTCAGCGGAAGCTTTCGGATCATTTCCTCAAATCGCACGATCCGCTCCACATCTTCCCCCGCGTATAGACCGGGTTTGAACCCGGCATTGGGCTCGTTATTTGGGCTCGGATGCATTTTTTCCTTAAGGATAGCCCTCTGTGCGCTCCGGGCATTTTCGCTCGATGCGATATTAAGAAACGCCCGATAAAACGTGATCCGCTGCCCCTGCGTTTCCGCATCTTGCATGCGGTCGATCAGCAGGTTTTCGACCCGGGCCGCAAGGCTCTCGCGGGCAGAAACCCGACCGTTAGGGAGCGTGCCTTTGCCCGGCCCGGCACGCTCGTTCACACTCGCGTTTCCGCCCGGCGGATCGATGTAATAATTCATCGCCGTTCCCACTCGGCTTAGCAGCAACGCCGTCGTGGATTCGTCTTCTTGGCTCCCCTCCTGGACAGGTGGGCTGGACGCTCCTGCGGCCGGGGTGGTAGACAGCACCCGTACCACCAGCTCCACATACTCTCGCGGATCAAGCTCGCCCTCCCGAACGCTGTCCCACAGCGCCCCCCACATCATCGACCGAAGGAACGGGTCTTTTTCATTCTGGATGTTCTTTAGAACATAATCGCGGCTTTTCTCATCAAGCAGGAAGATGCCATAACCGTAGTCTTGGTAGTTGGGGAAGACGAACGTCGGTTTCGTCTCAGATGGAAGCTGTGAGAATTCGAATTCTTCACCTTCAAAATCAAGAAATTGTTTTCGGACAAAAGTGCTACCGTTCGGGAATCTAAAAAGAACATTAAAGTAGTGTGTCCACAGGTCGGCAGTTTTCTTTTCATCAATTCGATCCCACTGGAAAAATGCTATCCCGGATTCACGACCACTCTCGCCCATCCGAATCAGTGGGGCACCTCGATTCACTATCCAGATATTTAAGTTGTGACCGATCGTGTTCTTGCTGACTTCTTCATATCTTCGTTTTTCTTCCGCATTGGAACTTCGCATCGTTCTTTCGCTTCGTTGCCATCCCGCATCCTGAAACTCTTCCACCAAATCCTCCCACCCTGCATTTCCAAACTCATGCTTCTTCAAAAACGAACGTACCGCGGTCTGGAACTTATCTTCGCCCAGATAGAATTCCGCCTGTCTCAAAAACGCCGGGGCCTTGCTGTAAACGATGGCTCCGTAGGCGCTCTTGGCCGCCGAGAGATTCCCGATCTCCTGATAGATCGGCGTCGTGCCTTTGGTCGAGTCGGTTCGGTAGGCGG
>JAEWBM010000123.1 GCA_023391155.1 Acidobacteriota bacterium | reverse complement strand
ACGGGCTGGATCGCTCTGCACGCCGGGCTGGCCGGGAGTGCCGATATCATCCTGATCCCCGAAATACCGTTCTCGTTCGACTCGGTAATAAAGAAGGTTAACGAACGCGAAAGATCGGGCTCGCGGTTCACCAACATCGTCGTCGCCGAGGGCGCGACCGAGGTCGGCGGCCGCGAGATGTATATCGACAAAGAACAGCTAAGGCTGGGCGGCGTGGGAGATTACGTCCGCCAGCGGGTTGAGGAGCTGACCGAAAAAGAGGCCCGATGCGTCGTGCTCGGCCACCTGCAGCGGGGCGGGAGCCCAAATGCTTTCGACCGGATGTTGGGGACCAATTTCGGCGCGTGTGCCGTTCGTGCACTCGCGAGCGGTAAAAAGGGCGAGATGGTAGCGCTAAAAGGGGCCGAAACGATAACGGTCCCGATCGCCGAGGCCTGTGCCAATATAAAGACGGTCCCTGTGGATGGACAGCTCATCAGGACCGCGAGAGATATAGGAATTTCATTTGCCGCACCGCGCGAAGCGGACATGTAAGATCATTTATGGACGAGATACGGAAAAAGTTACAAAACGAATTGGACGAACTCGAGGATGAGCTGCACAATCATCTGCCGAAAGAGATACAGAAGGCACGGGAATTCGGCGATCTGCGGGAGAACGCTGAGTATAAAGCCGCTCTGGAACGGCAATCCATGGTACAGGCCCGGATAATGCAGCTCCGCCAGCGGCTGAGCGAGGTCGAATCGATCGACCTCTCAAAACTGCCCGAGGACAGGGTGGCCTATGGCTCACGGGTCGTGCTGTTCGAAATTGAGAAAGAAGAAAAGGTCACCTATCGTTTGGTGACCTCGGAAGAGAGCGACCCCGAAAACGGCCTTATCTCGACCGTTTCGCCGATCGGCCAGGCCCTGATGGGCAAGGAAGAGGGCGACGAAGTGAGGGTAAAGACGCCGACCGGGTGGCGTGCCTTTGAGATCAGCCGGCTGACGACGATCCACGAGATCCAGGAAGATTGACCGGCCCTCTTTGAAATATGCTTGGAGCGAGCATCGGACGAATCCCAATCCGCATAATCGGGGCCATGGTCGACGGCCTCGTAAAGATGGGCGTCCCGCCGAACATTCTGACAGCGGTGGGTGTGACGATCAACGTCCTTTGCGGCGTCGCTTTTGGCATGGGCGAGTTTTTCTGGGCGGGGATCGTTCTGATCATCGCCAATCTCTTTGACATGCTTGACGGGAATGTCGCCCGCCAGACGGGCAACGTGACCCGTTTCGGCGGGTTTTTGGATTCCTCGCTCGACCGGCTTTCGGACATGGTGGCCTTTCTCGGCATCATGGTGTTTTACGCGTCGAACACGCCGCAGCATTCGCTGATCAATGTTATCTTGGCGGGCGTTGCGATGATGGCATCGGTGATGGTGAGCTACACGACGGCACGGTCGGAGGCTCTTGGAGTAAAAGCGAACGTCGGCTTTTTGCAGCGACCAGAGCGGATCGTGCTGCTCATAATCGGAGCTCTGTCGACATGGGATTGGAACTCGGGCCACTTTTTGGCGAACCGCATGCCGCAGGTTCTGTGGGTGCTGGCTATCGGTTCGGTGTGGACGATGATACATCGGATGTATTTTATATGGCTCGAGCTGACAAAGCTTGATATGAACAAGGCGGAGAAATAGTTTTGGAGGGGCTCTTAACGGGATTTTGGGAGTCGTTGACCTGGGGCCGGGTTGCCGCGGGCGTCGGGCTTTTCATACTGTCGATGATCGTCAGCAGTGTGATAATGACCGTTGTGATCGTAAAGATACCGGAAAATTATTTCAGCACGCATTATCAGGCAGACTTTAACCCGGACGCCCCGTGGCTTAAGCGGTGGGGAGCCACGATCGCAAAAAATATAGTCGGGGCAATGATGGTGCTTGGTGGGATCGTGATGCTGATCGGGCCGGGACAGGGGCTGCTGACAATTTTGATCGGATTGATCCTGATGGATATCCCCGGCAAACGGCCGTTTGAAGCGAGGCTGATCAACAAACCTTCGGTCTTGAGTGCCGTCAACCGGCTCCGCGAACAATTTGGTAAACCGCCGCTGGTAATGGATTGATATGGGGCTTTTTAAGATCTTTCGGCGAAAGAAGAATATCGATCTTGACGGCGAGCGCCGCCGGCACTTAATGATCCACGGCAGGATAACGGACGGGCGCATCCTTGATTGCGAGATGCGGCCGGACGGGCGAGAGATAGTCTATTACATCTATTGCCTTAATGGGGTCGACTTCGAATCTTCTGAGCTCTTAACCGACGAACAGCAGAGGGATCGCCTGAAATATGCCCCGGGTGCGAAGGTCGGAGTTCGCTACGATCCAAAGAATCAGGGCAATTCCATGCTCGATTAGAGCATTCACTTCAAAGATCAGACGCGTATGTTCAAAAAGATCTTGATCGCGAACAGGGGTGAGATCGCCTGTCGTGTCATTCGTGCGTGCAGGGAACTGCGGATACCGGCCGTCGCCGTTTATTCAGAGGCGGATCGGGACGCATTGCATGTCCGGATGGCGGACGAGGCTTACCTGATCGGGCCGGCAGCATCCGCCGAGAGCTATCTTCGCCAGGAGAAGATAATCGAGGTCGCCAAATCGGCCGGCGCGGACGCGATCCATCCGGGGTACGGTTTTCTATCGGAGAATGCCGAATTCGTTCGCCGCGTTGCCGACGCCGGTATCACCTTCATCGGCCCGCCGGCAGAGGCGATGGAAGCGATGGGCGGTAAGATGTCGGCCCGAAAGCTCGCGATCGAGGCCGACGTGCCGGTCGTGCCGGGAACCACCGAGCCGCTGCATTCATTTGAAGAGGCGGCAAAGACGGCTGAGGAGGTCGGCTATCCGATAATGCTAAAGGCCTCGGCGGGCGGCGGCGGGAAGGGGATGCGGCTGGTCGCGGACGCGCGCGAGCTGCGTTCGGCGATAGATGGCGCGAAAGCCGAGGCAATGGCCAGTTTTGGCGACGACGCTGTTTATATCGAAAAAGCTGTCGTGCGGCCGCGGCACATCGAGATACAGGTCTTTTCAGATACGCACGGAAATCATGTTCACCTTGGCGAACGAGAATGTTCGATACAGCGGCGTCACCAGAAAGTGATAGAGGAAGCACCGTCGCCGATCAACTCGGCGGAACTGCGTGCGGCGATGGGTGAGGCGGCAGTTAAGGTGGCCCGGGCGGTGGATTACGTCGGTGCGGGAACGGTTGAGTTTCTGGTCTCTGACGTTGACCACTCCTTTTACTTCTTGGAGATGAACACGCGGCTGCAGGTCGAGCACCCGGTTACGGAGCTTGTCACCGGCATCGACCTCGTCCGCGAACAGATCTCGGTGGCGGCAGGGAAGCCGCTGTCGTTCAATCAGGCTGACGTGAGCATCGTCGGCCACGCGATCGAGTGCCGGATATATGCCGAGGACCCGGAGAACAACTTTATGCCCTCGCCGGGGCGGATCGAGAAGCTTCGCATACCGCAAGGGCCGGGGGTTCGCGACGACGGAGGTGTTTACGAAGGTGCCGAGGTTTCGATCCATTATGACCCGATGATCTCGAAATTCGCGGCCTATGGCCGCGACCGTGCCGAGGCGATCGAGCGGATGCGGCGTGCGCTTGCCGAATACGAGATCGCGGGGATAAAGACGACGCTGCCGTTTTTTCGCGAGGTGATGGACGACCCGGTTTTTGTTGAGGGGAGGCTCGATACAGGGTTCATATCGGGCTTTAATGAAAGAAGAAAAGCTGACGATCAAGACGAGACCGATGGAGACCTCGCCGCAATAGCTGCCGCTTTTAGCTACAAGCGTTCAACCGCAGTAGCGTCAAAGCCTTCCCGCACCTCCGTACCGACCCGATGGGTCCGCGCCGCCCGAAATTGGTGACCGTAAAAATGCGATAGGCCGGTTCCCCGAAGGGCCGGCCCATCATAAAACTTCAGGGGTGAGGCCCGAAGTTCTAAAACGAATAGCAGTCTAACACTGAATTAGGTTTCAAAGCAAAAACCTGAGGTGATCAAGAAAAAGACGAGCGGATCGTAATGATTCGCTCGTCTTTCGAAGTCTCCCACGGGGTATCTGCCGGTAAAGGGCTTTGTCTGTGAGAATTTCGTCGCGCCTATGAAAGCTCGATCAATAAAAACGCCCCCGGGTCGGCACCCGGAGGCTTACTTAGATACCCGAGATCTATAGCCTATCGAGGAAATGCTGTGAAGTTCACATCGAATATATCGCCATCGAGCGAAAACGTTCGGCTTGCCGGTGTAAACTCCATCCGTTTGCTTTCTTGTGCAACCACCGTATACATGTTGTTGATCGGAACGTCCGTGAAGGTGTAATAACCGAATGAGTTCGTCAACGCTGTTCTTCGCTGTCCGGTATTCAAGTCCAAGAGCGTCAGCCGTACATTCCGAACCGCCATTCCGTTGCTGTTCGAGACCCGTCCGATGATCGATGCCGGTGCCGACGTCGGGGCCAGTTCCTGGCTTGTGAAGGTACAGGTCACAGCCTCGCCCTCTTCGACGATGATGTTCGCCGTCTTGGTTCCGAGATCGACCGTCGTATTTGTGCTGTTGGGGAAACCCTCTCCCGCCGTCTCGGCACAGTTTATCGACATCAGGCTCCATCCCATCTTTTCGCCTTCCGTCACAACTACCGTGTTCGGTTCGCCGAAAAGAAATACGCCATTGTTGACCAGGCGGTCCGCGGGTTCCGAGTCACCATCGACAAGGTTAAAGGCGCTCGTCCCGAGGTTGAGTGCCGTATAGCTGAACGATTCGCTCGAGGCGGTACCGCCGTCTGCGGTCAGGACCTCTTTGATGATCGTTACAGATCCGGGCGTCGGTGGTTCGGTTTCGGCCAGCCAGCTATAAAGGAGCTTGTTCGGGGAAACCGTGTCGATATTCGTGATCGTTCCCTGCGTCGAGTCTACACCTATACGATTACCGACCTCGACCGGGCTCGCGTCCGGATTCGCTTCCAGGTAGAGAGCCGCCGCGCCCGCCACCATTGGCGACGCCATCGAGGTGCCCGATTTATACGAGGTTGCGGTGTCAGACGAATGGCTCAGCGAAAGTATGCTGTTGCCCGGTGCGAAAATATCAACGCAGGCACCGTAATTCGAGTAAGATGCACGAGCGTCATTCGAGCCCGTCGCTCCCACCACGAAAGCTCCCGCGGCACTGCCCGGCGAATAGTTGCACGCATCCCTGTTGAAATTGCCGGCGGCGACTATATAGGTTACGCCCGAAGCGACCGAGTTATTGATCGCTGTGTTTAGCGAATTCGACACCGCACTTACGATAATGCTCATATTCACTACGGCGGGATCGATCCGATTGTTGGTGATCCAATTAACGCCAGCGATTATCGATGAAACGCTGCCGATTCCGCCGCATCCGAAAACGCGAACGCCATGAAGGTTTACGTTCTTGGCCACGCCGTAAGTGTTGCTGCCGATCGTGCCCGCCACGTGAGTACCATGTCCATTGCAATCGATGCCGTTAGCTCCGTCACCGACCGAATCAAATGCCGCAACGGCCCGTCCGCCGAATTCGACGTGCGTCGGACGGATACCGGTGTCGACGATATAAGCGTTGACGCCCGCACCCGTCTGCGAATAGATAAAAGTGCCATCCAACGGAAGGTCGCGTTGGTCGATGCGGTCCAGGCCCCACACCGGAGTGGTCGGTTCGTTAGCTATAGAGGCGACAGCATCTTCCTCCACGAACTCGACGCGCGGATCACGGCTTAACTGCACTGCGTCGTATTCCGACATGGTCGCAGAAAACCCCTTGATCGCACTCTCGTAAACATGCTTGATCGATGCATTATGCGTCCCTGCCATCTCAAACGCTTGTTGTGCTGCACCGTGGTTTACACGGCCAAAGCTTTCCGCGTTTTCCTTGAAAACTACTATATATTGACCGGGGATCGGATCAGCCGATCGGATCAACTTAGACTCCTTTCCAATTGAAGGTGTTGGAATGGAATGGAAAGCGAACAGAGCAAAGGCGGAGATAGAAAGCAGAAGTATGATTCGTTTCATTTGGATAGGAAACTCCTAGAAGTGGTTTTAGAAGCGTTCTGCTTGAGTGGGGCTGCTCAAGGTAGGGGCCCGCAATTGTGGCGAGCCAATAAACAAAGTAAAACAGATTTGAACAAATGTCAATACTTTTTAGTCACAATGATCGACGGGTGATATAAAAGTGATCAAACTGACAGAAAAGCACAAAAAAGGGGCCCTATCGGACCCCTTTAACCATGCCTCTTGAGTTGAGGGCTATTTCATACGAGTGCTACCACCGCCCGGGCCGGTGCTAACAAAGGTTAGACCACTCACACTATCGTTAAGCGTAAAACTGTGGGACGAAATGCTGAAAGCATAACGCTTGCTCGAGACGGATACCGTGTAGAAGCGGCCAACATCGAGCTGTTCAAAACGGTAGTAACCAAACGGATTAGTAATTGCCCATTTGATCTCACCTGATTCTGCGTCCTGGATAGCTAAGCTAACGCCTTTCAGAGCACGGCCGCCTACGTCGATAACCCGTCCCTCGACAAATGCATCTCCGGCAGTAGGGGCCGTGACCAAGATCCCGGTGGGATCGAGGCCGCCGGTTTGCCAGTCATCCTGAGGATAGCAATCCGTGCTGCCGCATGCGATCGTATATCCCGCGGTCGTGCCGCCCGTAGTGTTATCGACCGTGTCGGTCTTTACACCTTCGTCCGGCATACCGGTGCCGGAAGCGGTCGGATGGTTGAGATACTCGGTAAATGCGGTCAGCGTCGTGCGGATCTTGACCGTGATCATGCCTCCGGCACCAAGTACCGCCCCCGGAGCAAGAAGGTTAGTGTCCGTATCGCCGTCATAGTTCGGGTTTGCGTCGGCGGAGGTGCCGGTGCCCGCTACTGTAACCGTTACCGGGCCCTGGTAGGTCAGTTCCGCCTGAAGCGTATCGCTGATCTGGAAGTTTGACGTCGGGACGTTACTGTCATTGATGTACCGAACGGTCCACGTCACTTCATCACCGGGATTCAGGAACCCGAGCGGAGCAACGTCACCGGCGCCATTCGCGAAAAACTCAACGTGTTTATAGCCGACGACCTGCGGAATAGCAAGGCCGCACCCGGATCTGAACGACGGGGTAAGGATCGCGTTGAGGAGCATTCGCTCACCATTTAGCCGGCCCAACGCCGTATTATTAGGGCCACCGTCAGATGTACGCGAGTAATCATGACCGCCCATCTCGAACACATATCCGCCAGAGGTAGCAGAACCGATTCGAGATACGGTCGCAACGTTTTTCGAACTATGCTCACCTGAATTCCGCACCGCGATCTGAGTCGTAGGACGATAAGCGGAAGACGGAGCAAGCGAGAACTCGGTTACACGTCCGTTTTGATTACCAAGCATCCCAACGAACTGACTAAAGGGTATAGCCGGGTTCGGGTAAGCCAGCGTAGTGTCTACGGCTCCGGTACCGGGATTGGTACCGAAAAGGGTCCACCCCATGGTAGTTTGGAATCGGCCGAAATTGATATTGTTTTCAAACACCTCGACTGAATAGCACTGCAAAAACAAGTTGCCGCCGCTTTCAGCGAATGCGCGGTATTCATCTATGAAATTGATCGCAGAGTCCGCAGCGTGAGCCTGGGTAGCGATCGTGTAACACGAACCGACATCTATCGTCTCGTTGTTTACGTTAGCGTAGTACGGTTGATTGTTTTCATCGCGCAATTTAGCACGATTATACAGGTCCTGATGGATGCCATTTCCGAATCCGCCGCCATCCGGTCCAACAGCGATAAGCGGTGTGTGAGTCAGCGTATATCTGATCGGGGCAACGAAGCCAGCGTTAACCTGGTAGATACGAACGTCATTAGCAGTACCGCCGATCTCAGCATTGAATGTATTGATGACCGGGAGGGCGAGTGCGGCGTAAGCAGCCGGAATGATCAACGGTCCGCCGGCGAATGGAGTATTCGCCCCTCCGTTCTGACAATTGAAACCCGTGATCCGCGTCGCGTTTGCTACAAAATCATTTCCGTCCTTCGCCTTTCCATCAAGGATCGACCATTTCAGCGGTATATCGC
>JAEWBM010000040.1 GCA_023391155.1 Acidobacteriota bacterium | reverse complement strand
GTCAGGAACAGCGCGGCGTTCTCGATATCCGCGATCCGTCCGAACCTGCCGAGCGGTATCTTTTTCGTGATCTTTTCTTTCAGTGCGTCCGGAAGCAAACGCTTCATCCCCTCGGTATCCTCGATCGGCCCCGGTGCGATCCCGTTCACCCTTATCCCATGCCGCCCCCACTCGGCCGACAAGTTCCGCGTGATCGCATCGACACCCGCCTTCGCCGCCGAAACGTGTATCTGCATCGGTGTGGCCAGATAGTGCAGCGTCGCGGAGATGTTCAGGATCTGTCCCTGCGTCCGCTTCAGCTCCTCAAACGACGCACGGCAAACATTGAACGTCCCCTTAGTGTCGATATCCACAACAGTTCCGAAGCCGTTCGCCGAAAGCTGCTCCGCCGCACACAAGAAATTGCCCGCCGCCCCATTGACGACGATGTCGATCTTGCCGAAATGCTCGATCGTTTTCGCGATCGCGTTCTCGACCGCCTCATAATCACGGACGTCCGCCGCCACCGCAAAACACTTGCCGCCCTCCGCCTCGATCTGATCCTTCATCGCCGCCAGGTTCTCTTCCTTACGGCTCGTTATCGCCACCTCGGCCCCGTGCCGTGCCATCGCCAAAGCGATGCCGCCGGTTATTCCCGTTCCGCCGCCTGTTATAAAAGCGGTCTTTCCCTGTAAAATGTCGTCAGCAAATACCTTCCGCGTCATATTCGCAAGATGTTACCACAGTTGCCTCCATCCAAAGCCGTACGCCGCACTGTGCTTAAAAAGTTGCTGCCGGCCGCGCTGTTTTGTCTCGCCGTCGCGGCCATTTCATGCAGCTCGCCGCGCACGGATCTGAGAACCGTCCTCCCCGGTGACGCCCTTGTCTATCTCGAGGCCCGTGACCTGCAGGATGTCGTCACCGCGCTCACCGAATCCGAGGCATTTCGAAATTCCGGAGCTTCGCCCGTCGATTCCGACGTGCTCGAGGGCATCTCGCTCGCCGTTGCCGTCACCGGCTTTGAGACCAGCGAACAACGCCTAAACGAAGAGGCCTCGGTACTGAATTTCCAGCCCCGCTTTGTCGCCGCCGCCGAGACCCATCTTTGGAATTTTCAGGCCCTTGCCTTTACCGAACACAGCCTCGGCTCGTTCATAAACAACATCTACGGCGGCGAGGTGCTGCTCGAGACCTCAGACCGCCACGACGGCAAATATTTTGTCTGGACCGCCGGCGACGGCCGAAGGGCCTTCGCCTACGTCGAGGGGAGCCTCGTTTTTTTCGGCAATGATGACACCGCCCTCGACCGGGCCCTCCAGGCCAAACGCGGCGAGATCGAGCCCATCGCCCGCAACCCGAAGATCACCGACGGCGATCGCCTTGCCTTTGCCTATGTCTCGCCCGATGGGCTCGCGCAAATGTCCAATATCGCGGCCGTTTCGTTTGCCAAAAATTCCGCCGACGCCCCTGAGGCGCAAGGGATCGTTGCCCGCATCCTCCCCGAGCTTCTTCGCAATTCGCTCCGCGAGATCACCTGGACCGCAACTCGTTCAGAGCAGGGGATCGAAGACCGTTACGATGTCACGATGAATCCCGACCTCGCCGCCGTCTTTGCTGAGACACTTGCACCCGCCGGCCGCGATACGCCCGCTGCGGAGCCCCCCATTCCGCCGGGAGCAGCTTCCGTCACGCGGTACAGCCTCCGCGATCCCCGCGTCGCTTGGCGGAGCGTCGTGCTCGCCGCCGAAAGGGCCGCCGACCCCGCCGCCGGTGCATTGATCTCGGCCGTGGCATCCGGCATTTTCGAACCCTACGGCATCGACGACCCGGAGGCATACCTCGCCGCCGCGGGCCCCGTTCTTCACACCGCCTCGTTCGGGCCGGACGGCGACCGCGTTCTGGCGATCGCAAGCGTTAAAGATGAAGCCGCCGTCCGCTCCGCACTTCCTCAGGAACTGGGCCTCGGCCGGCCGCCAACGACCGCGGACGCTGCCCGCCTTTGGCGTTCCGAGGACGGCGATATCGCCGCGGCATTTCTGAATGACTTGTTGATCACCGGCGATGCAGATAGCGTAGCCGCTGCTGCTGCGAGTGCCAACACGAACGACATCCCCGGCCCTTTCGCTGCACAGTTCAACGGCTCCAATGCCCCCGCGGCAACCGTCGGCACCGAGTTCGGAACGGCCGACAAGGTCGTAGAGGCGGTCACCGGCACGGCCCCTGCCGCCCCGCTTCCCCCGACGCATTATTTCACTGAAACGCGCTTCAATACGGCCGGCTTTGAACGCCGGACCGTGTCGTCATTCGGGCTTTTAGGATGGATCGTCTCGAATTTCGCGTCGGAGAATTAACGAGCCTTTGCCTTGCGCTTCAGGTGCCGCACGTTCTTCTCGATCCACATCTCGGCGGCAAGATAAAAATCAAACTTCTGCTCGTCCCGCCTGAACGCCGGGGTATGATTATACCGCCGGCCGTTATGGTGGACGGTCGGGTGATGCACGTGCAGCATCTCGTGGAACATCACATATTCGATCACGTATTTCGGTGCGTCTTTTGAGTCCAGCGAACGGCTTATTACGATCGTGTCATGTGTCGGGTCGTGATGGCCCAACATCCTATAGGTCTTGCGTGCCGACCACGAAAGCACCGGCTTTCGCAGTTTGTCTTTGAAGTATCGCTTATTCAGCCGATCGAATATCTGGTCCAGGTCATATACCTCTCCCCGGGTCCCGCTCAGCACCTTCCGCCCGCGGTTTCGTCGATTCTCTGCCGCCTGTTCCCTGATCGCGTCAGACTTGATGAAATCCGAATAGACCTGCCTAGCCTCCGCCGGCACCCGCCGCCGATAAAGTTTGGAGACCAGAACGTATGCTAACCCGCGATGTGCCTCGGCCGGCATCTCGCGGCAGATCTCGCCGATCCTCACATACACCTGCCCGTCACGCACCCGGATAGTGTGATTTATCCCCACATACGGATAGAATTCCGCGTTGATCGGCGGCACCCGGCCGGCCTTGTCATAAAAAGCAAACGCCTCTTTATAAAATTCCGTGATCTTTGTGAGGTTTGGTGGGCTTCCCATGTTAATCAAAGTTTAACTAATAATCATTGACAGAAATCGCAACAAAATGCTATTCCTTAAATGGAAGCATACCGCCGAGGGGCGGCCTGCTTCAAACCTCACCGTGACAAGATGCCGGTTCGCAGCGTGAATAAAAAGATCGAGAAGACCGACAGTTTTCCCGATTTTCGCGGGCGGGCCATCCTTTCAGCGATAATCAACGAACATTTTGTCACCGGAGAGCCTGTCGGGTCCAAAACCATCGCGGAACGTTTTGCGAATGCATCGGGCCTAAGTCCCGCGACAATTCGCAGCGTGATGGGCGAGCTTGAGGAGGGCGGCCTCCTTGAACAGCCTCATACATCCGCCGGCCGTGTCCCGACCGACAAGGGGTACAGGTTTTACGTTGACAATCTGTTGGGTGTTCTGAGCATCTCAAACGAAGATCTCAGCCGCATAGGAGGCGAATTCGGCCTGCTCGAAAGCGATCTGGCCGATGCACCCGACCGGTTGATGGAACGTACCTCTCAACTCCTGTCTGTTCTTTCAAATAATGTGGGGATAGTGGTCTCGCCCAGCCTGGCGAGCGACCGCCTGCAGCATATCGAATTCGTCAATCTTTCGGACAACCGCATTCTCGTGGTGCTGGTCTCGTCGCCGAATATCGTCCATAACCGGATCATTCGGGTCAACGTGCCGCTCTCGCGTGAAGACCTTGAGAAGTGTGCGAATTACCTCAATGCGGAACACCTGGGCAAGAGCCTTTCCGAGATCCGCAACGAGATAATTCGGCTCATGCACGATGAAAAGGCGCTGTTCGACAGCCTGCTGCAAAACGCCGTCATTCTTTGCTCGCAAAGCATCGAGGACGACGGCAGCCCTGCCGGCGAGGTTTATGTTGAGGGAACCCCCAACATATTGACCAAGCGGGACTTTGCCGATCTCGAACGCCTTCGCGAGCTGCTTGCCACCATCGGCGAACGCTCACGGCTCGTTCAGATCCTTAACGAGTGCATTGCCCGCGACACGTCTTCGCCCGGCGAGGTCCAGGTCGTCATCGGCAGCGAAAATCGCGCCCCCTCACTCCGGAATTGCACGCTGATCTCGGCCCCATACCGCGTCGGCGACAGCTCGGCCGTCGGAACGCTCAGCGTTCTCGGCCCCACGCGGATCGAATACGCTCGAATGATCTCGATCGTCTCTTACGTGGCCCGCGTTCTCGAACGGATGATGTCTCGAAACATCTCCGCAAACTAGCCGGACCGGCCCCTCGGCCGACACACAATAATGGAACCAGATCGCGAAATAGATGGCATTGACGCCATTGCGGACCTGAACGCCGCCGACGAACCTATGTCGGTGGACGATTTCATCCGTGAGCTTGAGGCAAAGGAAAAGGACCTCCACATCACAGCCGAGACGACCATTATCGAGATCGCTCAGGGCTTTGATGATGCGAACGCGCCTGCCTTTTTGAAAGAGGCCGTGGCCGTTCCGGCTCCCCCGGCCCCGCCCGTTGCCGCCGCACCTGCGCCGGCTGCCGACCCCGCTGCCGAGATAGAGGCTCTCGAGACCGAGATCACCATCCTCCGCGGACGCGTTGAGGAGCTTGAGGCCGATTACGATGAGGCAGTTAAAAGCGCTCAGCGGCGGACACGCGATTTCGAAAATTTCCGTGCACGTACCGAACGCGAGCGTTCGAATGACGAAAATGCCCGGGCCGCCGGCCTGGCATCACGCCTGCTGCCGGCCGTCGACAATCTCGACCGTGCTCTCGCGTTTGCCGGCACGCTCGACGACCGCCATAGCGGGGAATTCGCACCCTTTTTCGACGGCATCGAGCTCGTCCGCCGCCAGATCGGCGAGATCTTTGATGAGATGGGCATTCGCGAGATCGACGCCCTCGGCTCCGAATTCGACCCGCATCTGCATGAGGCCGTTGCCGCCGAACCGACGATCGAGGTCCCGTCAAACACCGTATTTGAAGAATTGCTGAAAGGCTATACGCTCGGCGACATCGTGATCCGCCACTCTATGGTCAAGGTTGCGGTCGAACCCGACGGCGACCCGCCCGCCGCCGATACCGACGCTATCCACGAGACCGAACCGGCCGCCGCACCGCTGGAAGATTAACCTCTCCTGCCCCACCTTTGGAAAAACCTGTATGAGCAAAGTTATTGGAATCGACCTTGGCACCACCAACTGCTGCGTTTCTGTTCTTGAAAGCGGCACCGTCCAGATCATCTCTAACAAAGAGGGCGGGCGGACGACCCCCTCTGTCGTTGGCTTCACCGACAAGGATGAAAAGCTCGTCGGCCAGATAGCCAAGCGCCAGGCGGTCACCAACCCCGCCAACACGCTTTACGCCGTCAAACGCCTGATCGGCCGAAAGTATGATTCGCCCGAGGTCGAAAAGATGCGCGAGACCGTGCCTTTTGAGATCGTCGAGGCGCCCAACGGCGATGCCCATATCAAGGTGCTCGACCGCGTCTATAGCCCGCCCGAGATCTCCGCCATCGTGCTCCAGCGTCTAAAGCTCGCCGCGGAAGAATTCCTTGGCGAACGCATCACCGAGGCTATCATCACCGTCCCCGCATATTTCGACGATATGCAGCGGCAAGCCACCCGCGACGCGGGCAAGATCGCCGGCCTTGAGGTCGAGCGCATCATCAACGAGCCCACGGCCGCGGCTCTCGCCTACGGCTTCGGCAAGCAGCGCACCGAAAAGGTCGCCGTCTATGACCTCGGCGGCGGCACGTTCGATATTTCGATCCTCGAGATCAATGACGGCGTTTTCGAGGTGCTTTCCACGTCGGGCAACACATTCCTCGGCGGCGAAGATTTTGACCAGCGGATCATCGATTGGCTCGTCAAGGATTTCCTCGCCCAAAGCGGCATCGACCTGACCGGCGACCGCCTCGCGCTCCAACGTCTCAAAGAGGCCGCCGAACGTGCCAAGTGCGAACTCTCAAGCGTCGATGAGACCACCATAAATCTGCCGTTCATCGCCGCCGATGCTACCGGCCCAAAGCACGTCAACGCCACGCTCACCTGCGAAAAATTTGAAGAGCTCGTTGCCGATCTCGTCGAAAGCTCGGTTGAGCCCTGCCAAAAGGCGCTCTGGGACGCCAAGCTCAAGCCCGAAGATATCGACAAGGTGATACTCGTCGGCGGCCAGACTCGTTCGCCGATCATCGCCCGCACCGTCGAAGAGGTCTTCGGCAAGGAGCCGTCATCCGAAATAAATCCGGATGAGGTCGTGGCGATGGGCGCCGCGATCCAGGGCGGTGTTCTGACCGGCGACGTCAAGGATATTGTCCTGCTCGACGTGCTGCCCCTTAGCCTCGGCCTCGAGACGCGCGGCGGGCTTTTCGTCAAGCTCATCAACCGCAACTCGACCATCCCGCTGAAGAACACGATGACCTTTACGACGGTCGTCGACAATCAGCAGTCCGTTGAGATACATATTCTCCAGGGCGAACGCGAGATAGCCTCCGCCAACCGCAGCCTCGGCAAATTCGAGCTCGTCGGCATACCCCCCGCACCCCGCGGCGTACCGCAGATCGACGTCTGTTTTGAGATCGACGCCAACGGGATCGTTAACGTCTATGCACAGGACAAGATGACCGGCCTGGAACAGGCGATGCAGATAACGCCCTCATCCGGGCTCTCTCCCGACGAGATCGACCGCCTCATTATGGAGGCCGAGGATTCCGTCGAACGCGACCGCGAGATGCGCGAGGTCATCGTTCAGCGTAACCGTCTCGAATCAATGATCAAGAACGCCCGCAAGGCGATGGCCGAGATCGGCCGCTCGTTCCCGCTCGAAGAGCAGCAGGAGATCAACGGCGTGCTTGCGGATGCCGAAGAGGCCGCCGCGACCGAGGACATGGGCGAGATAGAATCGCTCATCCTCAAGGTCGAGGAGGCCGCCAACCGCATCACCGCACAGATGCTCGTCGGCGTCTGACTTGAGAAATAGGGCGATTTATCGCAAAATCATAAGAAGCGTCAGTTCATTCGTTTGGGCTGGCGCCTCTTCGATTCTAGCTGCCGAGGGGCACGCGGCGTCGAAAAGATCATCCTATGAGCAAGCGAGATTACTACGAGGTTCTGGGCGTTTCCCGGACCGCCACCGAGGTTGAGATAAAGCGGGCATACCGCACGATGGCGGTGAAGTATCACCCGGACAAGAACCCGGACGACCACACCGCGGAAGAAAAATTCAAGGAATGTGCCGAGGCATACTCGGTGCTTTCCGATCCGCAAAAGCGCGCCGCCTATGACCGCTTTGGCCATCAGGCCGCGGGAGCCGGCGGGTTCGATCCCGGCTTTACGAACTTCGAGGACATATTTGACCTCTTCGGCTTTGGCGATATGTTCGGCGGCCGCAGCACTCGCCGTTCCAGCGTCCGTCGCGGTGCCGATCTCCGCTACGACCTCGAGATAACCCTCGAAGAGGCAGCCGCCGGCAAGGACGAAAAGCTCCGCATCCCGCGGCTTGAGACATGCGGCACATGCGAGGGCAGCGGTGCCGAAGAGGGAACCGAGCCCGAAGATTGCATCACCTGCGGCGGCACCGGCCAGACCCGCTTTCAGCAGGGCTTTTTCAGCGTGATGCGCACCTGCCCCAATTGTGCCGGCAAGGGCCGCATCGTCCGCAACCCGTGCAGCGATTGCCGCGGCCAGGGGCGTGTTGAAAAAGAGAAGTCGCTTGAGATCAAGATCCCGGCGGGCGTTGAGACCGGCTCGCGCCTCCGCGTCACCGGTGAGGGCGAGGCCGGCGAGGGCGGCGGCCCCAAAGGCGATCTTTTCGTCGTGATCCACGTCAAGGAACACGACGTCTTTGAACGCCAGGGGGCGAATCTCTACTCAGCCGTGCCCATCACCTTTGGACAGGCCGCGCTTGGGGCCGAGTTAAAGGTCAGAACGCTCGACGGCGAAGAGGATTTAAAGGTCCCGGCGGGAACCCAGACGGGAACTGTGTTTAGGATAAAGTCTCAGGGTATGCCGGCGCTCGGCGGACGAGGCCGCGGAGACCTTTTTGTCGCCGTTACGCTTATCACGCCAAAGAATCTTACTAAAGAGCAGCGAAAGCTGTTCGAACAGCTCGCTGAGGTCGAGGACACCGAATTTGGCGACGCCTCGTTTATGGATAAGGTGAGGAATATTTTCGGTTAGCCGAGCTTTGCCTTGACCGTTTCGCTGACCATCTTGCCGTCGGCATTCTTGCCCGCGAGCCGAGCCATCGCGGCCTTCATCACATTGCCCATGTCCTTCATTGAGGAGGCTCCCGTTTCAGCGATGGCTTCCTCGACCGCCCGGTCGATCTCTTCCTGAGATGCGGCCTGCGGCAGATATTCTTCAAGCACCGCGATCTCGGCCGTTTCTTTTTCGGCAAGCTCAGCCCGGCCCGCCTTTTCGTACTGCTCAACGGAATCCCGCCGCTGCTTCACCAGCGACTGCAGCACCTTCTGCTCCTCGCCCTCGTCCAGGTCGCCGCCCTTCTCGATCTTGCGGTTCATCAGAGCGGCCTTCGCCATCCGCAGCGTCCCCAGCCGCTCCTGTTCCTTAGCCTTCATCGCCGCCGTAATATCCGCCACTATTCTCTCGGTCAAACTCATATCTCCAGTCTAAAACGCCCCAGACGAACCCACAACTCTAATGGAAGCTATAGGTAACCACTCCGTTGATCTCGACCGGTTTACCTTCCAAGGTTACTGGCTCAAATCTTGCCGCACACGCCGCATCCCGAGCTGCATCGGCAAGTTGAGGGTGTCCGCTCGCTACGCCGGCAATCTTTACGATCCCATCCGTACCGATCATGACTTGCACTGATACGATGCCCGTAATCCTCATTGATTTTGCACCCGAAGGGTACTCAGGTTTCGGCAGTGACTTTGCTCTACCGTTGATAACTCCGCTCTTGACCACGCGCGGCGTCGGTCCGGCGTCATCGTTCTGAACGCCAGTAGTGTCGGGCGATTTGTCCAGATCGATCGAAAGTACCAGTTCAGAACTAACAGGTTTCCCTTTCTTCATTGCGGGCGTGAATTGAGCCTGTTTGATACTCTCGACAGCGATCTTTCGAAGCTCTTTCACCAGCGAATCACTCGAGCCGCCGCAGGGCCAGCTCGGGCCGCCGACCACCCGAGCCTCCTTCACCCTGCCCTCGGCATTGACCTTAACCGCAACGATCATCTTCCCCCCGATCCCGGCCGCGACCGCTTCAGCTGACAGGCTTAGGTTTACCGGTGAACTCAACGCAGCTTCGCTCGTCTGGGCAACGCTCTGATGAACTGCGCAAAAGTACACAGCGGAGAAGAAAATAATACTCAAAAACTCTTTCATCGTTCTTTTGATCTAGAGCGTGAAATTGTACGTGATCGTCCCTTGTATTTTGACCGGATTTCCCTCAACGAGTGTCGGGGTAAATTCTGCTCGACAGGCCGCATACGCTGCGGCTCGACGAAGCATATTGTGTCCGGAAACGGGCACTGCCATTGTCACCCGCCCTTCCTCATCTATCATGAGCTGGGTTTGTACCATGCCGGACAACTTTATCGCTTTTGCGGCTGCAGGATATTCCGGTGCGGGAAGGAGCTTCGCCTTGCCGACCATTACCTTCCCATCAACGGGTTGAGTGATCGCCGGTGCACCCGGAACCGGGGCGGCCGTATATCTGGGGAGGTCTGCGGTAGCTCGGTCACCCGCCTCTACCTTCGGTGGGCCTTCGTTAACTAAACCTAGTGGGAATTCGACCACTCCGGTTCCACCTTTCTCGCTGGCCTCAAACTTCGCTCCCCGAGCCGCTTGCTCAGCCACTGCGTGCAATTGTGCCACGTCCGGCGCTGAAGGGCAGTACCATCCGGGTCCGTAGAGCGCGTTGACGTCCGTCACGCTGCCCTCGGCATTGTACGAAACCCAAACCTGGATTACTCCGCTATACCTTTTGGAGACTTTACTTAGGTCGGTCTCTGGTACGAACGTCGGGCCGGCAGAAGCGTTCTGAGCAGCGCTTGTGGACACAAACACACAGATGATCAGCACGGGTAAGGCGATAAACTTATATAGATTCATAGACGACGAGGCTCCGCTATTTTCCTAATAGGATAACATGTAGTTCAACCTCGAAGCGTTTCCATGCCCGGCACCTTTTGGTCTTGCCCGCGTTCCCTGTGCTAGTCTCTATCTCGACGTATGATCAAGACCCTGGCTGCGGCAGTTGTCGCGGGCATCATTCTCAGCCTCCTTGCTCTTTATCCGCAGTGGAATCTCCGCGAACTTCGCGGCGAGGATTACAATGGCGCTTTCGCCACCTATGACCTCGATGAGATGGCCTATGCCTCCTATCTGCAGGCGCTCATCGACGGCCGCGTGCGCAAGAACGACCCCTACACCGGCCGCGACCACGAACCGGGCTCGCCCCAGCCGGAATCGCTTTTCTCGATACAGTTCCTCACGGCATACGCCGCCGCGGGAGCGGCTCGCATAGTCGGCATATCGGCCGCCGGGGCCATGCCCTATATCTCCGTGATCTCGGCATTCTTGACCGCGATAGCTCTTTTCTGGGTGTTTTTTCTCGTAACCGGCAGCCGCTGGCTCTCGCTCGCCGGAACGATCGGCGTAATGGTCAGCGGAGGCCTCATCAGCGGCATCGGTGCCGTCAATTCTCTCTATGACGGCGGTACGGCTTATCCGTTCTTCCCATATCTCCGCCGCCACATCCCGAGCCTTTCCTTTCCATTTCTTTTCGCAATGATCGGCTGCGTTTGGTGCGGCATCCGCTCCATCGATCTGAAACGCCAAACTGTCTGGGCCGTGCTCGCCGCCGCCTGTTTCGCCGTCCTCACCTTCTCCTATTTCTACCTCTGGACTTCGGCCGCCGCACTCCTTGCCATCCTGTTCGCATTAACACTTTTGCCGCATGACGGAAGGCGAGAGTCTCTCCGCTTCCTCGCCATTCTAGCCGGGTTATGCGTCATCGTTCTTATCCCGTATGCCTTCCTCGTCTCGGGCCGCAACCCTATGATGGATAAGGCCCAGCTCCTTGTCGAGACCCGCAGCCCCGATCTCTTCCGTTCCATCGAGGTCGTCGGCTATGTGCTCATCGCCGCATTGGCCGTCCTCTATTGGTTCCTCAAACTTGAACTCCGCACCGTGCTCTTTATAGCGGCGATGGCTGCGGCACCGATCCTTGCTTTCAATCAGCAGGTGATAACCGGCCGTTCGCTTCAACCCTTCCATTACGAGTATTACTCGATCAACTACGTCGCCGCCCTCGCCCTTTTCCTTACAGCCGCGGTGCTGGCTAAGCGTCTGGCCAACGAAAAGATGCTCACCGCTGCCGGCCTCTCCGCTGCCGCCGTTTGTACGGCATGGGGAATCTTTGAGGCCGTCGAGACCACCCGCATCTGGGATGACATCAACATCGTCCGGGATGAGGCAAAGCCCGTCGGCCTCCGGCTCCGCGAGCTTGCCTCCGGCGACATCGCCGCCGCACGCCGCCAAACCACTTTCAACGCCGAACCGATCCAAGGCGACAGCCAGCCCACCATCGCCCCGCAGAGCGTGCTCTGGGCCCGCCACCAGCACACCTTCGCCGGGGTTGCCGATTGGGAAGAGAACCGCCGGCGCTACTACCAGATGCTCTATTTCCAAGGCCGCGATGCCGATTGGCTCCGTACGGCGCTGACCGGCTGCCGCGATATCGAGGCCTGCATGGCCCTTTTCGGCTGGGATCGCTTCAATGCCACGCTCTCTTCCGCTGCACGCCCGCTGACCCTCGGCGAGATCGACGAAGAGGTCGAGTATTTCCGCGCCTTCCGCGAAAGCTTTGACGCCGCTCACGCTTACGAGCCGCTGCTCCACTACGCTGTTTACCGCATCGACACCGATCTGCCCGCCGAGTTTCTCTCCCGCTGGTATGAACTTGGCGAGCCCGAGGTCCACGGCAGCTACGTCCTCACCCCGCTCACCCGCCGCTAAAGCGCAAAAAAACCGCCGGAGCATGTCCGGCGGTCAATATTATTGCTATTAAAGTTTAATTTCTAGGTCTTTCTATGCTGCGAGCAGGTCGTTTGAGGTCTCAGCGAAAACTCGTCGACCGTTGAGAGCGTCGTCGATGATCTCCCTTACCGCAGAAGCGTCCGGGTTAACATCCATCCGGGCACACGCCCGCAAATGCCTGATTATTCCCTCCGCCGCGATATCCATGGTATCGCCCGTCAATTTTGCAAAACGGCGGGCCTGAATATGATCAATTTGCAGGATCCGGTCCTGCAACGTCATAGGTTTAGCAGCTGCCACTTTCAATTCTCCTTTTATTTGATTTTCTACTAACTTCACTTTCTTTCTCACGCCTTTTGCAAACAAAATCCCTCGGAATAGTCCGATATTATCGGCATATTCCCCTATAAAATTAGTTGAAAATTTCAACCTATCAGTTGCAGTAAAACATGGGGGTAATGTCGCTCTCAGCGTTGTAATAGAATGTTAACAAATTAGCATTGCATTTGTCACCATTTTTTTTCGCGCGAACGGCATATTTTCCGTTTAAAACAGGAACGGGCCCCATATGAGGGGGCCCGCCCTAGATAACGTCCGCCCGCGTTGGGCGGCTCGCCGATCCTACGTTCTAGCTTACTGCGTCTTTCATCGCCTTTCCGAGACGGAATTTGACCGTCGTTTTCGCCGGGATCTGGATCACGGCACCCGTCGCCGGGTTACGTCCTTCGCGGGCCTTGCGGGTCGCCTTGACCAGCTTGCCGAATCCGGGAACGGTAAACTCGCCGTTCTTCTTAACTTCGCTCGTGGCGAGCTCCGCCATCGAATCCAAAAGTCCTTTTACCTCAGCCTTTTTCAGTCCCGATGATTCGGCCAGGTTGTTGATGATCTCCGTTTGTGTCATTCGAGCCATATTGTGAATTAACCTCCAAGGTTGTGAATATTAAGAATTTGAACTAACAGTTGAATTTTGCCTGCGAAAGGAAAGCAACGACGGGCAAAGATCTTTTTTTCTGAGACAGCCTGATGGTCGGGGCGGCAAGATTCGAACTTGCGGCCTCACGGTCCCAAACCGTGCGCACTACCAGGCTGTGCTACGCCCCGTGTTTCATGTAAGAAACGGTTCCAAGTGTCGAATTTTACAGGGCGAAACTGCTTTGGTCAAGTCAAATCCTGTAAAAGGCCCGGCAATTTCGCGATTATTATTTCCAGGGCCTTGGCCCGATGGCTGATCGCCGCTTTGGTCCCGGGCGCCAATTCGCCAAAGGTTTGGTCAAAACCTTCCGGAATAAAGATCGGGTCATAGCCAAATCCGCCGTTACCGCGCGGGGCATCGGCCAGCTGCCCGCGGCATTCGCCCTCCGCCGTCAGCAACAGTTCGCCGCTCCTATCTGCTGCAGCCATTACACATACGAATCGTGCGCTGCGGTCCGCGGAGCCCGTCGCCGCAAGTTCGTCGAGCAGCATCTGCATCTTTTTAGGATATTCCGTCGCCCCGCCGTACCTGGCCGACAGCACACCCGGCCGCCCGCCCATCGCCGCCACCTCCAGCCCTGAGTCGTCCGCAAGCGTTGTATGCCCGGTCGCCCTGGCATATTCCCGTGCCTTTATCGCTGCATTTTCTGCGAATGTAGAACCGCTTTCCTCAACATCCGGCTCACACCCGATGTCATCCAGGCCCACTGCTTCAATGCCGGTCCCGCGAAGCCGCTCCGCGATCTCGGCGATCTTTCCCTTATTCCTCGTGGCGATCAGCAGCTTCGGCATCGCCTAATAAAGGTTTCCCTCGCGTTTCCTGCCGGTGTAATCCACGTAAACCACCTTGAGTTCCGTATAAAAATCCAGCGATGTCGACCCCTGTTCCCGTGCGCCTAGCCCCGTGTTCTTGATACCGCCGAACGGCACATGCGCCTCTCCGCCCGTCGTCGGCGAATTGATATGCGTCATCCCCGTTTCGATGTCGTCGATGAACCGATAGATCATATTCGCGTCCGCGGTAAAGATGGACGATGACAGCCCATATTCGCTATCGTTCGCCACCGTCATCGCTTCTTCATAATCCTTCACCCTCAGCACCGCCAGCACCGGCCCAAAGATCTCCTCCTGTGCGATCCGCATATCCGTTGTTACCCGGTCGAACACCGTCGGCTCGACAAAGTATCCGTGTTCGAGCCCGTCACCCTCCGCTCTTTTGCCTCCGCACAACAGCTCCGCCCCGTCCTCTCGACCGATGTCGATGTATTTCAGCACCGTCTTGAATTGCCCCTCGTCAACCGACGGGCCGATATCGGTTTCCGGGTCGTCCCCCGGCCCCAGCCGAAAGCTCTTCGCCCGCTCAACGATCCTCTCGACAAATTCATCCGCGACCGTGTCGATCACTATCGCCCGCGAGGTCGCCGTGCACCGCTGTCCCGTCGAGCCGAACGCCCCCTGCGCCGTCGATTCGACCGCCAGTTCCATATCGCAATCCTCGAGCACGACGACGGGGTTTTTGCCGCCCATTTCCGCCTGCACCTTCACGCCTCGCGGCGCGACCTGAGCATAGATCTTCAGCCCCGTTTCGGTCGAACCCGTAAATGAAACGGCCTTGACCGCCGGGTGGCTGAGGATCTCATCCCCCGCCTCGCGGCCCGAACCGAGCACCAAATTCAAAACGCCCGCCGGCAGCCCCGCCTCGTTAAATATCTCGGTCAGCATCACCGCCGTCGCAGGCGTCAGCGTCGCCGGCTTGAATACCACGGTGTTACCCGCCACCAGTGCCGGTGCGATCTTCCATGCCGGTATCGCGACAGGGAAGTTCCACGGGGTGATGCACGCCACGACCCCGTGCGGTTCCTTAATCGTGTATGCAAAATTCGCCGGCAGCTCCGACGGTATCGTCTCGCCCACCAGCCTTCGCGATTCGCCGGCGCAGAATTCGACCACGTTTATCGCCCGCGTCAGCTCGCCGCGTGCCTCGGCCAGGGTCTTGCCTTCTTCACGTGTGATCGCGGCGGCAAGCTCCTCCTTACGCTCCTCCATCAGCCGGCCGGCCTTGGCGACTATCCGCCCCCGTGCCGGTGCCGGCGTTCGCTTCCATTCGCGAAAGGCATTGTAGGCGGCCTCTACGGCCCGCCGCGCGTCCTCTCGCGAGGCAAGTTCTACCGTGCCGATCGGCTCGCGGGTGTCGGCCGGATCAAGATTCGGCACTTTCGTGCCCGAGGTCGAATCGGTCCATTTGCCGTCGATAAAGCTTTTATAGGTGGTCATGGCGGTGCTCCGCGGGAGTTCGCTAACTATATAGAACGGTGCGATTTAAAGTGCTAATCTTATACGGAAATGGCCCCGCAAAGCAAAGAAATTCCGATAGCGATGCTCCGCAAGCGTGCCGCCGAATGCCCCGATAAGATCTTTCTTTTGTCGGAAGCCGACGGCCGCCACTGGAGCTACCCCGAATTTCTCTCAGCGGTCGAACGCACCGCCGGCCTGCTCGCCGCCCGCGGCATTCAAAAGGGCGATGTCGTCAGCCTGCTCCTTCCGAATTCCGCCGAATACGTCATCGCATTCTTCGCCTGCTGGCATCTCGGGGCCGTTGCCGGGCCGATCAATTCGCTCCTAAAACGCGAAGAGATCGAGTGGGCCACCGGCAACTCCGAATCGAAACTGCTGTTCACGACGCCCGGGTTCGCTGAATCGCTCAAAGGCGCAGCCGTACCGGATCTGCTTCTTTTCGACGATGCAGATGCCGCCACCGAAAATGTCGCTCCCCAAACCACGCCCGCGGATGTCGCACCCGACGACACCGCGATCATCATCTACACCTCCGGCACTACGGGCAAGCCCAAGGGGTGCATGCTCACGCACGCCAACCTCGCTGCCAATGCCGTGCAGATCGCCGAGTGGATGGGCTTCGGCCCCGACGACCGCCTGCTCACAGTGATGCCGCTCTTTCATATGAACGCGGTCTCGGTGACGACAATGTCCGCCCTCTATGCCGGCGGTTCCACGGTCGTTAGTCCCAAGTTCTCCGCCTCACGCTTTTGGCAGGTCATCGACAAATATCAGGTCACCTCGTTCGGTTCCGTCGCCACCATGCTCTCAATGCTCCTCGCGGCGCACAGCGAAAAGCAAACAGAAACCGACGACCGCTCATCACTCGCCACTCATCACTCATCACTCCGCTTCGCCATGTGCGGTTCCGCACCCGTGCCCGTCGAGGTGCTCCGCCGCTTCGAAGACACATTCGGCGTCCTTGTCATCGAGGGCTACGGCCTTTCCGAATCCACTTGCCGTTCCACATTCAACCCGCCCGATGAACGCCGCCGTCCCGGCTCGTGCGGCTTGCCCATCGGCAACGAGATGCGGGTGGTCGACGATGAGGACAACGAGGTTCCCGACGGCACGCTCGGCGAGATCGTCCTCCGCGGCCCGAACATATTCAAATGCTATTTCCGCAACCCCGAGGCCACGGCAGAGGCATTTCGCGGCGGTTGGTTCCACACCGGCGACATCGGCTATCGTGACGCGGACGGCTTCTACTACATCGCCGACCGCAAGTCCGACATGATCATCCGCGGCGGCGAGAACATCTATCCTCGTGAGATAGACGACGTGCTCTACACTCATCCCGCCGTCGCCCACGCCGCCGTCATCGGCGTCCCGGACGAACTCTACGGCGAAGAGGTCGCGGCATTCATCGTTCTCAAAGAGGGGTATAAGCAGGCGGAAACCCGACCCGTAGGGAGGGGGTCAGATAAGACCGTTTCCGGTCACGGCATCATCGATTTCTGCAAACTCCACCTCGCCGATTTCAAATGTCCTAAACACATCTATTTTGTGAACGAGATCCCGAAGGGGCCGACCGGCAAACTGCTCAAGCGTGAACTTGCCGCACTCCTCGCCTCCGGTGCCGTTGAGAGCGGCGAAGCGAAGTTGTAAACTTACCCTTCTTATGGCGAAGCGTATATTGGGAATTGCGGCCGTCGGCGTCGGCGGTGCCGTCGGTACCACCATGGCGGCTGGCATCGAACTGATCAAACGCGGCCTTGCGGGTACCGAAGGGCTGCCGCTCGCCGGGGCGCATGGCCTCGCCGAATATACCGACATCGCCATCGCCGGATGGGACCTCAACGGTGCCGACCTCGCCTCCGCCGCCGAAGGCCACGAGGTGCTTAGCTACAAACAGCACGCCGCCGTCGCCGAGGAACTCGCAAAGATTACCCCGTGGCCCGCTGCCGGCAGCGAACGGTTCGTCTCGCTCATTCGCGGAGATAATACTCTAAAAGACACCTCCCACCGCGATACGATCGCAAAACTCAGAGCCGATCTGGCCGAATTCAAGACCCGCTGCCATTCGGTCGTCGTGATAAATCTCGCCTCCACCGAAAAGGCGGTCCCCGGCGACATCGAGGCATTCAAAACGCTCCCCGGCCTTGAACACGCCATCGAATCAAATTCTCCCGATATCGCCCCCTCGATGCTCTACGCCTACGCCGCCATCGCCGAAGGCGTGCCATACGGCAACTTCACCCCGTCCGCGGGTGCCGATATCCCGGCTCTCATAGAATTTGCCAATAATCAGGGCGTGCCCATCGCCGGCAAAGATGGCAAGACCGGCCAGACGTTTATCAAGACCGTTCTCGCACCGGCCCTCGCCGCCCGTGCGCTGCACGTCGACGGTTGGTATTCGACAAATCTGCTCGGTAACCGCGACGGCCTCGCTCTTTCCAACGAAGATTCGCTCGCCTCAAAGGTGAAAACAAAGGCGTCCGTTCTGGATGAGATGTTGGGTTACGAGGTCGAGGACCACATCATCGACATCCGCTATTACCGGCCCCGCGGCGATGACAAAGAGGCGTGGGACAACATCGACATCCGCGGCTTTCTCGGCCAATCGATGCAGATCAAGGTCAATTTTCTGTGTAAGGATTCGATCCTCGCCGCGCCGCTCGCCATCGAGGTCGCCCGCTGCCTCGACCTGGCCGCCGAACGCGGCGAAAGCGGGATCATCGAGGAGCTCGGAGCCTTTTTCAAGATGCCGATGAGCCGCTCCGGCCGCCCCGAACACGCTTTTCACCGGCAGCACGCCGCACTACGTGCGTGGCTCGACAAATAGCTCAAACTCCGCAGCGATATACCCAAAGCTCGCCCACTGATTTCCCTCTACTATCTTCTGAAAGACCGTCATCGCCTTTTCGCGGTCGCCGTTATAAAGAAAATAATTTCCGATCCCATAACCTAACGATGCTGACCCCAGCGTATCGGCGTCTCCCTTGATAGTAGAAAGCAGGTCCTCGGCACGCGCCTCGCCGCGGTTCAGCCTTATCAGTTTCAGGTAATCCGTGTTCTCGATCACCTCGACATCCCCGGCGAACGGCTCCAGCACCTTCTCCGCCTCATCCCGCCGCCCCATCCGCCGCAGCGTCATATAGTGCCAATACGACGTCGCCACCTTCATATCCGGGTTCGTTGACACCTTCTGCGCCTCTTCATACGCCCGGAGTGCGTTTGCATAGTCTCGCTTCAGGTAATATGCCAGCCCGAGGTGATACCAGATGTTCGACTGCAGCGTGCTGGTCGGAATGCCTTTCGCGTTCGGCAGCCCGTCCGGTTCCACTTCGTCAGGCTTGCCCTTCACCAAACGTGCCGCTTCTTCAAAGTCTTTGATCGCATCGTCCAAACACCTCAGCGTCAAATAGCGATGCCCCCGGTGCCGGTACAGCCGTGCGTCCCCGGGATGCTTCTCCATCCCGATTGTCAGCGCCTCGATCGCATCTTTGTAATGCCCAAGATACCCCTTTCGCCTCGCGTACCAGATCAGGTTCTCGGCGCTCGGTTCCATGACGTACCGGTGAGCCGCGATCTCCAGATTTCGCGAATACTCAAGCCGAACTTCGGCGGGCATTTCCGGCGCGACTGTCCGCGCCCGCTCCACACAGGTCTGGCCCTCGGCACTCACAGCCGCGGCAAACATCAATAACAGAATGGCAAGCAGTTTCATGGCGGGAATTCTACCAGACTTTACTGCCACCCCTCCATCGCGCCGGCCGCCTCGTTGCGTTTGCCGGGTGAATTGCGTGAGAATAGGTGATTCGAAAACGGATAGGGAAGGGCTTACATGACTCAAACCACATTTTCATATTCGCTGCCGGAACTTGTTCAGGCATCGCTCGACGCCGAGCTTGCGGCCTGGGAGCGTGAAGATCGAACGGCCCGCATCTGGCAGCGCGATGCCTCCGTCTGGTCGGGCTCTGACGAGGCTAAATGGCTCGGTTGGCTCGACATCGCCGGCCGCGAACTCGCGGAGGTCGAAAAATACCGCAGCCTCCGCTCTGAGATCGAGAACGAGGGCTTTAAGGATATTCTGCTCCTTGGCATGGGCGGTTCGTCGCTCTGTCCTGAGGTTCTTGCAAAGACCTTCGGCGTCGAAAACTTTCATATTCTCGACTCCACCGTCCCTTCCCAGGTCACCGCCGTCGCCGGCCGCATCGATATCGCCCGTACGCTCTTCATCGTCGCCAGCAAATCCGGCGGTACTCTTGAGACAAATTGCTTCAAGCAGTATTTCTTTGACCGTGCCGTGAGCGAACTCGGGGCGGAAAACGCCGGCCGCCACTTTATCGCCATCACCGATCCCGGTTCAAAACTCGAAGCGTCGGCGAAACGCGACGGTTTTCGCCACATCATTCACGGCGAGCCCGAGGTCGGCGGCCGATTCTCCGCCTTGTCGGTTTTTGGAATGACCCCCGCCGCCGCAATGGGCCTCGATGTCGAAAAGCTCCTCTCGCGGGCCGCCGAAATGGCCGACGCCTGCCGGCAGCAGGACGCTCAACAAAATCCCGGAGCGCTTCTGGGCATCATACTCGGCGCATGCAACAAACACGGCCGCGATAAGCTCACGCTCTTTTCATCGCCGGAACTCGGCAGCCTCGGCCCGTGGCTCGAACAGCTCATCGCTGAATCGACCGGCAAACACGGCAAGGCGATCATCCCGGTCGAGGGCGAACCCCTTCAGCCCGCCGTCAGCTACGGCTCCGACCGGATCTTCGTTTATCTCAAGCTCGCCGGCACTCCCAACGACGATGTCGATCTCGGTGCTCTTTACGCCGCCGGCCACCCGGTCATCCGCATCGAGCTCGCCGACACCCACGACATCGCCGCCGAGTTCTATCGCTGGGAATTTGCCACCGCCGTCGCCGGCAGCGTTATGGGCATCAACCCTTTCGACCAGCCTGATGTCGAATCCGCCAAGGTTGCCGCCCGCGAGATAATGGCCCGTTACGACGAGGCCGGCAGCCTCCCCGCGACTACGCCATTTTTTGAGAAAGACGGCATCGGGCTCTTTTCCTCGGAAGATTATGCGGCCACGCTTCTCGGCATGGTCGATGAGCCTCGGCTCGCTGAGCTGCTCTCCGCCCACTTCGCCAATGTAGAAGAAGACGACTATTTCGCCGTGCTCGGCTTTATCGAGATGAACCCGGCAAACGAGACACGCCTTCAGGCGATCCGTTCGCACGTCCTCGAAAAACGTCTTGCCGCCACCTGCCTCGGCTTCGGCCCTCGATTCCTCCATTCCACCGGCCAGGCTTATAAGGGCGGCCCGAACACCGGCGTGTTTCTCCAGATCACCGCCGATCACCCGCGCGATATCGCCGTCCCCGGCGAGTCATTCACATTCGGTATTCTCAACGACGCTCAGGCGCAAGGCGACCTCAACGTCCTACTTGAACGCGAACGCCGAGCGCTGCGGGTTCACATCGACAGAACGCTCAGCACAGAAAAAGGCCTCGATAAACTTATCGAGGCCATGCGTTCGATCGTTTCGATAGGTGTCGATTAAACCGGGTCCGTTTCCACCAGATACGGCGAGGCGGCGACCGGTTCGCGGTCTTCCTCCAGTACCTTGGCGATCACCGGCAGCGAGATCGACCTTGTCTTTCCGATCCCCGGAACCGCCTTGCCCTTGGCATAGACGGCGTGCCGCCCGTGCTCCTGGTACCATTCCGAAAGCGACGCCGTCTTATGCATCTCTTCGATTATCTGCCGCCAGCCGACGCCCGTGTTGTATGCACAAAAGCTGATCTCGCCCTCCTGCGTGCCATACGGGATCACGCACATCTCGGTCCGCCGAAAATCGTACGTAAACAGGTCCTGGAACCACATCCCCTCGACGCACAGCACCCGCCACACGTCCTCCTCTTTCTTCTCGGCCTGCATCCGGTCGTTCCGGTCGCTGTTCGATGAGGTCGATGACGGTTTGAACAGGTTAATGATCTGCGAGATCGGGAACCCCTCCGGCGCCTTTGCCGCGTCGTAGTTCCGCATTATCGCCATCCCGAGCTGCGCCATCGTCAGCTTCTTTCCGCGAGCGGTGTCGGTGATCGTCGCGACGTCCTTCATGAACCGTTCGTAATCGAAAAACTCAAAAAGCGAACGCATCTCGTTCGTCTTGTTGTTCACCACGATCAGCGTAAAGATCCCGCAGTTCGGGTGGCAATTGCATGACGACCAGCCCCACGGAGCATCCGCCCCCTGCAGCATGTCCATCACCGACGTAAACGCCGAATAGCTCGAAAGCGGAAACCAGTCCCGCAGCGGCTCAAGCACCCCGCCCAACTGATCGTGCAGGTCGTGCGTCATTCCCGCAAGCGTATATCTCTGCTTGATCCGGTCCTGGTCAGAAACGTCTTCGTCCCGCCCCGTGAACGACACCGGCTGAAAGGCGATCGTCTGAACCTTATCGATGTTCTTCGCCGCAAATTTCACGATGCTGCCGATCCCATCGTTATTCCACGAATTAACGATCGTGGTCACAAGCGTCACCTTTATTCCGACTGACGCCAGGTTCTCGATGGCCTTGAGCTTTACGTCAAAAAGATTGCCGACACCGCGGTGCTTGTTGTCCTCTTCGTTCGTTCCGTCGAACTGAAGATAAACGCCATGCTGTCCGGCCTCTTTCGCCGCCTTGCAAAACTCGATATCTTCCGCGTAACGGATGCCGTTCGTCGCCGCCAGTATCCTGTAGAACCCGATCTTTTTCGCATACGCCACCGCATCCAAAAAGAACGGCGATAGGGTCGGCTCGCCGCCCGAGAACAAGATGATTATCTGCCGCCGCGGCTTAAATGACACCGCCCGGTCCAATATCGCCTGGATATCCTCAAACGTCGGTTCGTGCACATAGCCCACCTGATTTGCGTCCATGAAGCACGGATTGCACATCATGTTGCAGCGGTTCGTCAGGTCTACCGTCAACACCGCCCCGCGTCCGAATTTGATATCGCTCGTCCCGTGATGGTGAACGTGCGTGTCCTCGGCCGCCTTAAAATCCCTTCCGAAAAAGAGCCCCTCTATCCGTCGTAAGAAATCCGCATCCGTCGCGAGCACATCCTCAAATTCGCCGTGCGTCGGACATGTCTTTCGCATTATCACTTGCCCGTTCTCTTCGACGATCTGTGCCTTTATTTCGCCCGGATGCGCGTCCATCAGGATATTCAGCGGTATGTCGCCGGAGATCACCCCGTTGCGAACGCTTTTCACACACGCCGGGCAAAGGCTGTCCGTTTCACGCGGAAAGCCGAGCGGCGGCGCCG
>JAEWBM010000180.1 GCA_023391155.1 Acidobacteriota bacterium | reverse complement strand
GAATTACACCTACGATTCGCTGAACCGATTAAAGTCGGCCGTGGAGAACATCACCCCCACCGGCGGCTCGCAGTCCATGTCGTGGCAGCAGACCTTTGAGTTTGACCGCTACGGCAATCGGAACTTTGAGGAGGCGAACACGACCTTCACGGGATTCGACAAGCTCTGCAACAGCAATACGGAGTTATGCTCTGATCTAAGGAAGATCCTTAATCCGTCCATCAATCAGTCGAATAATCGTCTGAGCACAAGCGACGATTACGTTTTCGATAGCTCGGGCAATACGACCGAGGATGCGCAGGGGCGGATCTTTGTCTACGATGCGGAGAATAAACAGATCGAGGTGTTGGACAGTCAGCAGAACGTCATCGGCGAGTATTGGTACGACGGAGACGGCCGGAGGATAAAAAAGCATGTGCCCTCGACGGGCGAGGTGACGGTGTTTGTTTACAGCGCCGGCGGCCAGCTCGTGGCGGAGTACTCAACGATCGTCCAAACGCAATTGCCAAAGGTGAGCTACACCACAGCCGACCATCTCGGCAGCCCGCGGATCCTCACCGACGAAAACGGCGCCACCATCTCCCGCCGCGACTTCCATCCCTTCGGCGAAGAGATCCTAACCACCCACCGCCACCCCGACCTCGGCTACACCCCCGACGAGGTTAGGCAGAAGTTCACCTCTTATGAAAGAGATGAAGAGACGGAACTGGATTTCGCACAGGCGAGATACTACAACAAGAATCAGGGACGCTTCGCTAGTGCTGATCCAATAAGTATAAAAAGGGATAGGCTTTATGATCCGCAAATAGTGAATCTATACGCATATGCTCGAAATAATCCTCTCGCTTACGTTGATGTAGATGGCAAAGATCCAAAATTTAAGGTAATTCGGAGAGATAAAACATATGGAGTATCAGGTAAAACAGTAACAGACGCTTTAAGAAATGCGGTAGAAGAAGGGAAAAGGGTAAATACCGTATCTAAAACTCCAGGACAAACTAGGTTAGTTGGAGATAAATTTAATGTTATAAGTTTAGAAACAACTTCCGACAAAGACTGGAACGGTTCATTTACGAAAAATGCTACAACCGGAGAATGGACGTTTACTAGCAAAGTTACAAATGTCGAAGTTACAGCAGAAGTCGAAGTTACAACTCCTACATGGACAAATAAAGGTGATGCTAAAAAATCTGACCAGGAAGAATGGGATAGAAGAAACGGGAATTTGAAAGACCATGAGGAAGAGCATGCAGTTTCTATCGAAGATGCAGGAAAAGGATTTGCGAAATCCGTTGATGGTTTAGCTTTTAGTGGTAAAGGGAAGACCCCTCAAGAAGCTCTTGATAATGCTACAAAAAATCTTAATCAGCAAGTAAATCAGATGCAAGATAAAGCCATCGAAAAAATAAATAAAAGGGCGAAAGAACTCGATAGTGATGGAAAAAATTTGTTTTAACAAGCTCGAAAAACGGCAATAATTAGAGAGGAATCCGATGATGAAAAAATATTCTGAAATAAAAAACCTTTTCCGGCTCTTGATTTGGTGCTGGGTAGTAGTTTATATGCCAATTTCATTAAAGGCCCAAGATAAACCGAATAGCAAAATTTCAATGCCTTTGACGCTAGAGCTAAGGATCGATAAAAATTGTTCGTGTGAGGAAACAGAATTTTTCATTATTGGTAAATTAGAGAATATTGGTAATCAAATTATTACAATCGATAAGAGAAACCTGTGGCGTTCCGTAACATTCAAAGGATCTCCCAAAGATTCGCTTAACAGTAAAAAAGATCGGTCGTTTCTTAATAAGTTAAAACTATCGAGGTATGAAGTTGTAGCTGGTGATAATTTTGAAGATGTCGAAGTGCCAAAAGAGTATCTTTTGACACTAAATCCTGGAGATTACTATGAAGATAATATTGCAGTCTCACGTAAAAAAGACTTTTTCAGCTATCCGGGAAAGTATTCTGTAAAATCTGCTTATAGGCAGTTTAATGATTGGACATCTGAAGGCTTCTCACTTTTCATAGGTGAAGTTAAATCTAATGAATTGGAGTTTAGTATTCCCGACTGTGAAACATTTAATTAAATAAATCGTTAGTCTTGCAAAATAGTGGCAAAAGGCGTGATGCAACATCACGCCTTTTGATTTTGGTGGTTGCTTTCTAAACCGTATCTAAAACTGATCCCGATGTTATCCAACCCGATAATCGCCTGAGTTCGAGCGACGGCTATGTCTTTGACGACTCTCCCAGGACCCGAAGGTGAACTGCACCACGGCCGACCACCTCGGCAGCCCGCGGATCCTCACCGACGAAAACGGCGCCACCATCTCCCGCCGCGACTTCCATCCCTTCGGCGAAGAGATCCTAACCACCCACCGCCATCCCGACCACGGATACACCCCCGACGACGCTAGGCAAAAGTTCACCGGCTATGAACGGGACAATGAGTCAAATCTCGACTTTGCTCAAGCACGTTACTACAACAAAAATCACGGGCGCTTCACTACTACTGACCCATTAATGGCGAGTGGTAGAACCGAAAATCCGCAGACTTGGAACAGATATAATTACGTTGGAAATAACCCGCTGGTTGTTACCGATCCGACAGGTGAAGATTGGATTCGTTCAAACGAGCGGGATGAGAACGGGCAATACACCTATCACGATGTATACGGAAAGGAGTTGAAGGCCTATTTGAAAGGGGGAAATTATTCACGAGTAGATTTTGGTGGAGCCGATTCGAGTATCATTGAGAGGAATGGGAATCCAATATATGAAATGTTTGCAAAAGGTGGAGGCCAGGAAATCAGCACGGCTTCGGAACCGGATAATAGAATATCGAATTTGGTTGGCTCGATCGCTGAGAATTCAGTGACAAAAGGAACTACCGTGCTGATTGTTGCTGGAACCGCAGTGGCTGTCGGCACTGGAGCGGGCGTCGCGATGGCGGCAACGGGAACAGCAGCCGGAACCGGAGTTACGGTTTTAGGATTGAGTGAAGCAGGCGCTGGTGTAGGGGCAGCCGCGGCCGCAAATCCAGAAAAAACCGGCCAAGTATTGCAAGGAGCGTCCCAACTTCCGCAAAAGGTTCTTGAAAACTTCAAGCGGTTTGCAAATAAAGTCCCACAAAATGCGAGATCGAATGCGGGCCTTGATACTACCGCAAATGGCGGATATCGTTTCACTGCGACTTCGGCAGGCAACGTACCTGGTTCGAGGGCAGTCTATCAAAAGATCGTGGATGCGGGTGGAAAGACTATTGGATATCTAAAGACCACGATTGATCCAAACGGAAATATCGTTCATGTGAAGAACAAAATGCAATGAGGACAAGGAAAGAAATCTTAATTGATCTAGTTCGAAACAACGGCAAGCTATCCGTGTTAAGGCAAGAATTGTCTCAATATCCCTGGGACTCTGAAAAGCCCTTGTACACTATAAATTCAGAGGATATTTCAAGGGTGCTCACGCGATATTCCCAGAATATGCTTGATGAAGAAATGCTTGAAGATTGGGCGAATGCAATAGAGGGCAGAGAGGACTTGGGGTTTGGAGAGGAGAAGATTCAAGAAATCATAAGCGAGATAGCCAACCCTGTTTTGTTTGGAAGTATATCGAAAGAAAAAGTTGAAGCTTATAAAAGAGAATTGCAGTCTCAAGGCGGTTAGCAGTAAGAAAAAACCGGTGTCACGTCTGCGATTCTGCGATATTAGCGACGTATAGTTTTTCTACCTGGTCGCGGGCGTAGGTGAGTTTGCGGTCGGTTTGGAGTTTTTCGCGGGCTGCGTCGTGACGGCGGCTGATGTTGGACGTGTCGAGTCCGGCCATCAGGGATAGTTCGGTTACGGAGCAACCGCGTTCCCTGGCTAAAAGGATGAGCACTTCTTTTGCGAGCATGGCTTTCGCACTCTTTTCCGGGCCGCAGAATTTGTCTTCTGAAAGGCCAAACACGGTCGCCACGGCCGAGATCAAGGCAGCCGCGTCGAATGGTCTCTCGCGGTCCTTTCGATGTTCGAAACGTCGACGGGGCGTGTCGCCAATGCGATGTATCGTGCTGTCGATGAACTCCTCGGAACCTAAGATGTAGCCTTCAGCATAGGATTCGAAATCGTTCGATGCGTCCAGCCCGATCCCGGCCGCGACGTACGCGCGGAATTGTTCACGGGCAGACTCTCGCTTGCTTCCAAAAAGCCGAAGCACGGGATCAACGTCTGTCAGGTCATCCCGTTCCAGACCCATATATGCACGATGGCTACTGTAAGGGTATTCTTCCGGCAGTATCGCCATACGTGCCCTAACCGGGTTCAGGTGAATGTAACGGACCAGTTCGGAGAGATATCTGTCGCTCTGACAAAGTATGGATCTATGGCGTCCTTGAAAAACATGTCCTACGTGCTTGTGCCGTCGGTTATAATACCGGCTGTATCCGCCGAGGACTCGCTGCATTATGTTTCCGACCGTCTCGGCCTGACGTTCGAGCAGCAAATGAATGTGATTGGTCATCAAACAGTAGGCGTAGAGATAGAACGCCGAGCGAGCCTTCTCTTTTAGGAGAAGCGCGAGAAACTTATGCCGGTCTTCCGGTGAATGAAATATGTCTTGGCGGTCGTTGCCCCGGGCGATCAAATGATAAAGCCCGCCTGCAACCTCAACCCGAAGTCTCCGTGCCATACCGTTTGAAATGATAGCAGGAATATCGCAGAATCGCAGACGTGACACCGGTTTCCAAAACCGTCGTGTAACTCCCCAAAATGAGGGAGATCGAATTTTTAGATGGCAAAGGAGACAATAACATGAAACAATTCTGTCTTATTATTCTATTAGTTTTCTCAGCGTGTATGACCGGTTTTTCTCAAGATGAACGTGTCTCGGAAGTTAAGTTTATTGCGTTACCCATCTATCCGACTCCTGCCATAATTCTGGGCATTGAAGAGACAATTTCGGTTGAAGTGCTGGTGGATCAATACGGCAAGGTTGTGTCACTCAATACTAGTACAAAGCGACCGTATTTTGCTTCTGTTATTGAAGAAGCCATCGAGGAGTGGAGGTTTTTCGAATCAGATGACAAACTACGGGAAATGAGTTTCACCTTCGTCTTTAAACTTTTGCCATATGACTCAAAAAGTAATATTGGGTCATCTTTTGCACAGCCAAATGTAATTGAGATTTACGCTAAGAAAGCAAAGATACTAAATCCCTAAAGTAGGTGAAAAGTAGAATCATAGTCTAAGGCATGCAGAGGCTAAAGTGAGGGTTCCGAGTGCCTTGATCAAGCAGACATATCCTTCGGGCCGCAAGGTTAAGAATGTGATAGACATGGGCGGCGATCTTTCGATCGTGCAGAGCGCGAAGTGTTTGGACGGTGCTCCGGGAACCGGGGCGAGTTGCGGTTCGCAGGCGGGCGTGTGGAACTACGCGCAGCATTTCACATACAACGCCGCGGGAGCGGTGACCGCCATGCAGCTCGGCAACGGCCGCTGGGAATCGACGGCGTTCAACTCCCGGCTCCAGCCCACCCAGATCGATTGACGGGCTGAAGCCCAAAGTTGTAAAGGTCCGCGGACCGTTGCCAGAAGGCAACGGCAATAAAGATTTTCGTGCTTCGCACTCATGCGGGCAAGTTGCCCGCGTTCCCGGCGCACTCTTGCGGGCAAGTTGCCCGCGTTCCCGGCGAATCGTGCGGTACGAGGGCGTCCGCGTTCCCGGCGCATCATGACCGCGGAGTGCCCCGCGTCCGGACACGTTTCTGCAACCCGAAACACAAAATCCTGAATCCCCCCCTGTGCGGATGCATCTTTAATAAACGGTCGATGCATCGTACAATCGTCTCGGTGCACCCAATGCGAACAATTGCGAGTTTTATGGCCATTTGCACGCTCCTGCTCGGGGCGGTGATGGCCGATGCCCAGTCGCGTCGGGTGCCGCCGGGTTCGACGGGCAAGTCAAACTCGCGCCCGGCCGCGACGCCAACACCAACGCCGGAACCTGCTCCTGAAGAGATACCGGACGGGTTGGACGAGAGCGACGAGGTGATAAGCGTTGAAACGCGCCTCGTAACGATCCCTGTGCGGATCCTGGACAGGAAAGGCCGTTTCGTCGGCGGATTGGAACAGAGCAATTTCAAGGTATTTGAAGACAACGTCGAGCAGGAGATCGCTTACTTCTCAAATGAAGCGCAGCCGTTTACGGTGGCTCTGGTGCTCGACATGAGCTACTCGGCAAAGTTCAAGGCCGCTGAGATCCAGCAGGCGGCGATGAGCTTTATCGCGCAGCTGCGGCCGAGCGACAAGGTGATGGTCATCTCGTTTGCCGAGGAGGTGCTGATCCATTGCGCACCGACGAGCGACAGAAAAGAGATCTATCGGGCGATAAAGCAGACAGAGATCGCCACGGGCACGAGCGTATACGAGGCGGTGGATGTCGCCATAAACGCACAGCTTCGCGGGATGGAGGGGCGAAAGGCGATGGTGCTGTTCACCGACGGGGTCGACACGACCAGCCGGCGAGCGCACGACATAGATAATCTCCGCGACGCGATGGAGCTGGACGCTCTGATCTACCCGATCAGATACGACACATTTGCCGACGTTCAGCGGATGAAGAACCAGCCGGTCGTGATGCTCCCCGACGCTCGGACGAAGGGAACTCCGCCGATCTCGGGCGGCGGCAAGACGGGGCTGCCGTTCCCGATACCGGGGCCGGTGATGGGAACGCCCTCGGATGCGGGCACTACGCGTGAAGAATATGACCGTGCGGAAGAGTATCTCGATCAGCTCGCGCTGCGGACCGGCGGGCGGGTCTATGTCGCCGACACGCTGGGCACGCTGGATCGAGCTTTTTCGCGGATCGCGAGTGAGTTGCGAGAGTTTTACAGCCTGGGATACTATCCCGACGACGATGAACGAAAGGCCAAGACACGCAAGATAAAGGTAAGGGTCGACCGGCCGGACGTCGCCGTCCGAGCAAGGGACAGCTATTCAGCCTCGGAAAGGCAAGCCCGCCGCTAGACCACGGTCCCGTCCGGGATCGAGCCATATTTCGGCACAATTATTATTCGGTCGCGGATGTAGTAAGAGCCGCCGGGCCCGTCAAGGTTTACCGCTCCGGCCTCGTTCGTAAGACGCACGTTGCGGCCGATCCTCACGTTCTTATCGATTATCGCCCGCCGGATGATCGTGTCAGAACCGACGCCCACGGGCGGAAGCCCCTCGACGATATCCGAACGCATGTCCTCGATCGTATCGAACTGGTCGGACCCCATCATGATCGTGTCCTCGATCCGCGAGCCGGAGTCGATACGGCTTCTTAGGCCGATGATGGAGTTGCGGACGTATACGCCGTTAAGAATGCAGCCCTCTGAGACCATCGAATTATCGATGTCGCAGCCGTGGAGCTTCGACGGCGGGAGATAGCGGCTGCGGGTGTAGATCGGGGCGGACGAATCAAAAAAGTTGAACTTGGGCAGCGGCGACGCGAGGTCGAGGTTTGCTTCGTAGAAGGCCTTTATCGTTCCGATATCTTCCCAATATTCGCTAAAGACATGGGCACGGACGTTGTAACGCTCAATAGCAGCGGGAAGGATGTCGCCCCCGAAATCCATCGCGTCAGGGTTCGACTCCAATAGGTCCATAAGGCGAGCATAATCGAAAACGTAAATGCCCATGGAAGCGAGGAATGGGCGTTGAGCTGCGTCGTTGGGATCAAGGCCAAGGGCGGAGGTATCGACCCGCATCGTTTCAAGCAGTTCGCCCTTGGGTTTTTCCTTGAACTCCAGAATCCGGCCTTCCTGGTCGGCCTTGAGCAGGCCGAAGCTCGGGGCATCCTCGGCGTTCGCGGGGATCACCGAAACGGTAACGTCGGCCTCGGTCTCGAAATGCCGGTCCATAAACTTTCGATAATCCATCCGGTAAAGATGGTCGCCGGAAAGGACGAGCAGCGTTTTTACGCGCCATTCGCGAAGGTGCGGAATGATCTGTCGAACGGCGTCGGCCGTGCCGCGAAACCATCCGGCGCTGTCCTCGCGCTGTTCGGCGGCCAGGATCTCAACGAAACCGGTCGAGAAATTGGAAAAACGATAAGTTTGCGAAATGTGGCGGTTCAGCGAGGCGGAATTGTGCTGGGTGAGGACAAAAATGTGCGTTATCCCGGAATTAATGCAGTTCGACACCGGTACATCGATAAGCCTATATTTGCCGCCGAGCGGCACCGCCGGTTTTGACCTTTCACGCGTAAGCGGAAAGAGCCGCGAGCCGGCTCCGCCGCCCAAGATCACCGCAACCACATTGTCATATTGCCCCATAAATCACCCCTGAATCAGCCCAGTGTCAGTTGAACAAGAATAACGGTAACAGGCTATTGTTACAAGCGCTTGACGAAACGGGGGTGGGCGATGCGAACAACCAGGCGGCTCGGGGCGTATTCTAAATAACCGGCCGATTATGGTAGTTTTGAGGTGGGCCCGGCGCCGCCCCGCACACCCGTCAATTATGTGGTATTGGACAAAGGTTTTATTTCTTATCTTCCTCGGCGCGATCGGCACATGGCTGGCGTATGAGGTGATCACCTTTCCGCGTATCTCGGCACTAAAGACTGAGGACCCCGTGACATCGTCACTGATCGAGCACCGGATCTCGCAGGCACGGGCGGCGGGCCAGGAACCCAAGAAATATATGATCTGGACGCCGATCGAGCAGATCTCGCCGCATTTGCAGAGAGCTGTCTTGGCCGGCGAAGACTCCCGCTTTTTTGAGCACAATGGGTTTGACTGGGAATCCATCGAAAAGGCCTGGAACGAGGCTGTGCAGGAGGGCGAGAAAGAGGCAAAGGCAGAGGGCGATTACGACCCGAATAGCTGGATACCGCCGATGCCGAGCTTTAAACGCGGTGCCTCGACCGTTACGCAGCAGCTTGCAAAGAACCTCTACCTGTCAGAAGAGCGGAGTTTTTTTCGCAAGGGCCGCGAGGCGGCATACACGTATTTTCTTGAGAGAGAACTTTCTAAAAAGCGGATCCTCGAACTTTATCTGAATGTCATTGAATGGGGCGACGGAGTTTACGGTGCGGAGGCCGCCGCACGGCATCATTTCAAGAAGAGCGCCTCAAACCTAAGCCGTGAAGAGGCAGCATTTATGGCGGCGATGATCCCCAGCCCATTGAATGTATTTAACCCGCAAAAGAACCGCAAGCGTGTGGTTCGGCGGCAGCGTGTGCTTCTGAAATACATGAATTCGATGAAGCTTCAGTATTAACCGTCACACGGGGGCTTGCACGGGTAGTGTATAATGCTTGACCACAAGGAACTGTTGGGGGAGGGGATTATGCAGATCAAATTCAAGTTGGCCGTGATCGGAGTGGCGATGGCCGCCGTCACGGCATTTTTTGTTGTAACGAAGAGCGAGATCACCGGTTTTGCACAGACAGAGCCGGCAAAAGAGATGCCGGGCGTCATAATGCTCGCGCAGGATGCAAAGCTCGGCTCGGTACGTTTTGACCACGAAAGCCATAACAGCGGGAAATACAGCATCGCCGGCGGGCCGATCGCCTGCATCGAGTGCCACCACGTCGCTCAGCCGGCTGAAGAGGCGGCCAAGCATCCGCCGCTCAAGACCGCTTGGCCCGCGGACCGGACGACGACGCTGACGTTGGAGCTTTATAAGCAGGACGCCCTGAAGGCGGGAGTCGCTGCTTGCCGAAGCTGCCACGCACAAGCCGGGCAAACGCCAAAGCTTTTGCCGGAGATACCGGAGATCAAGCATCAATCGAGCACGGCGATGATCAAGCTGAACAATCAACAGGCATTCCACCGCAATTGTGCGGGATGCCATGTCGAGGCCAACAAAGAAAATCCGGACCTGAAGGCCCCGACGGCGACGCAGTGCACGGTGTGCCACAAGCGTCAGTGACGGAGCTTCAGAGCCCGGATCGAATCGATAGTCGGCAGGTATCTACTTGCCGACTATTTTCATTTCATCGAGTATCCAGCCGGCACCGCCGACCTTTTCGGTAACGAACAGCACGAAACGAATATCGACCGAGATAGTGCGGTTCATATTCGGGTCGTAGTAGTAATCGTTGCCAAGCCCCTCGTAATTACCGTCAAAGACGAGGCCGACCTGTTCGCCGCGGCCGTTGAGCACCGGGCTGCCGGAGTTTCCGCCGATGATATCGTTCGTCGAGATGAAGTTCACGACGACGCTGTCGCCCGAACCGAAGCGGCCGAAATCCCTCGCGGCCTGGAGCTGCTTGAGCTTTTCGGGCATATCGAACGGATTAATGCCGGTGTCTTTTTCGAGCATTCCCTTGATGGTCGTGAAGGGCGTGCGGAACTCGGCCTCACGCGGGCTGTAGCCCTTGACGTAGCCATAGGTAAAGCGGAGAGTCGAATTCGCGTCCGGGTAGGGCCGCGTGTCGCGGAACTCGGACAGGCCCTGCTGATACAGCAGGCGGAGCCGGTCGATCTTGCTACCGAAGACAGCGGCACGCTGTTCGGCGGCGGCTCGTGCCTCGCCAAGGGCTTTCGCCATCGCTATGGGGTCATCGCGCTCGGGCCGGTAATCCATGGTACGAGGCCCGTAGAGTGCCCCGATGGCTTCGGGTGTCCAATGGTCGCCCATTGCGATGCCTTCGGCAAACTCTGCCTCGGCCGCCCGGCGTTGGGCGGCGTTGAGCGAACCCCAGCGGTCCTCGAACCACTTTATCTTTTGCCCCTCGGGCAATTCGGCGATCGCACGGAAGAAGAACTTGAGCATCTCGCGCTCGTAGACCGGCTCGCGGTTGGCGAGACGCGAACGAATGCCCTCGAGGTTTTCAGCACGCTTTTCATCCGGCATCATTTGAGTCTGGTTGGCCGCACGAAAGATCTCGCGGAAGACGGGCGTCGTCGCATCGGGGATACGGCGGACGATCACGTCGCGTTGTGCGAACTGGTTCGATTCCTGAGAAACGCTTTGAAGCTCCTGAAGTACGGTGCCGTATTTCGCTCGTCGCGCCGGGTCAGCGTTTACCCAAGCCGCGAAACGCTGCTCTTCGGCCGCACGCTGTTCAACGACGTCATTTCGCCGGAGCCGCCACTCGCCGCCCTCGTAAACCTTTCGGGCGTTGTCGAAGCTGGCAACATCGGACTGGTACTCGATGCGTTTTTTCTCATCGGTCTCGCCGACCAGGCGGAGTGCATCGGCACGTGCGGCCAGCCATTTCCATAAAAACGGGAAATTTATATCGCGTGCGTACTCGACCGATTGCGATTCGCGATAGCGTACCGTTCCGCCGGGATAGCCGAGGACGAAGACGAACTCACCATCCTTGAGACCGCCGATGTTCATGGTCAGAAAGCGGCTCGGCTTGTACGGGACGTTGTTCGGCGAATAATCCGCTGCTTTGCCGTCGGGGCCGACATAGGCCCGCAGGAAGGTGAAATCGCCCGTGTGACGCGTCCATTCAAAGTTGTCGGGGTCACCGCCGAAGACGCCGATGTTACGCGGCGGGGCATAGACGACGCGGATGTCCTTGATCTGCCGCGTCTGGAACAGGTAGTGGAAATATCCGTTGTTCATCGTCCGGATCTGGATCTGAGTGCCCTCCGGAGCCTTGGCCTGCTCGGCCTTTTCCCGAGTTTCGATATTGGCTGCGATCGCCTTCGCGAGAGCCTCGCCCTCAAGCGATTCGGTGCCGCGGCGAATGTCGGACGTTACATCAAGTACACGCTCGGTAATAAAAACCGAATAGCCCTTGGCGGGGAACTCGCCCCCGCGGTTGTCGGCCTTAAAGCCATGTTCGACGAGGTCCCTCTCGGGCGTCGAAGCGGAGACGAGTGCATCGAACGCACAGTGATGGTTTGTCAGGATCAGCCCCTCGGGCGAAACGAACTCGGCGGTGCAGCCGATGCTCAGCCGGACGACGGCCTCGGTCAATCCACCGCCGTTGGGGTTATAGATCTCTTCGGGTTTAATGCGCAGGCCCTTTTTGCGAAGATCGAGCGAGGCAATGCGGTCGGGCATATACATGCCCTCGTCGCGGGCCAGGCCGACGGAGACGCTCGAAAGCGTGATCGCAAGGGTGAGCGCGAGAGAAAGAAAGGCGTTTATCTTCTTGTTCATTACGAAAGTTTCCTTAATAAATTTGATCGGGTACAGGAATTATAGTTTAACCCAAGACATCGAAAAATGCCCGAAGGTGCCATGGGCGCATATCCGGAAAGGAGCACCGAAACTGCGATCAAGGAGTCCGTCTGCATTTGTTCAGGCACTGCCACATGGCAGGTTATAATCAATAGATATTGAAGGAGTACGGTGAAGCAATGCGGTTATTGATAACAAGTATCATCCTTGTACCTGTCCTTGGTCTCAGTTCCGTTACCTCAGTGTCAGGTCAACCTGGCGACCTGCAAACACGGTTGCGGATTGTAGAATCAATCCAGATACTGGGCGAGCGGTTGCATCAGGCCAGGTTCACGGATAGTGGGAACCTCTTTGTGTCTTCGCGCGACGAGGAAGGATTATGGTGGTTTCGAATTGGGCAAGATCGTAGGCGTTTTGAACCCTGTGATGGGGCTGCATATCGCGGCGGTGCTCTCGATTATGCGGGAAAGAATTTAATGGTAAGTTGCCCAGGACCCCTCGTTGAGATTTGGGATCTCACTGAGGGGGCAAGGGCCGCTCGGTTCGAACCCTTGTCGTCGTCGCCGAAGACAGATCAAGAGGAAATCTATTTTCATAAGTTGAGCCCGGACGGGACCAAAGCAGCGTTCAGTTTTCGGGAACAGGGCGAGCGAGCAGAGCTGTGGAACGTCACGAGAGGGCAGAAGATAGCAACACTCACCTCCAATATTAGCGAATGTAACTGTAACCGTTCGATTTACGCGATAGAGTATAGCCATGATGGAAAGGTTGTGGCAGTCGCTTTCGGTGGAATGGTGTTTCTTTGGGACGCGGCTACCGGTAAATTGCTTCATCGGCTGATCGACAAGAATGTTGATCGGAGGCTCCTCCTAACCGACAGCGGAACGGTAAGAACGCTTCTCTTTTCGGCGGATGGCCGCATAGTGATAACTGGCTCAAGCACCGGCACGGCCAAGTCCTGGAATATTGAAACCGGTGAGCTAATTCACACATTCCAAAAACATAAGCTTGCGATTACTGCTTTGGCGTTGAGTCCTGATCGGACAGTACTCGCGACTGGCAGCCGGAATCAAGAGGTTAAACTCTGGGATACTGTAACGGGAAGGCATCTCTTGACGTTGAATACTCGAAAAGCGGTGCGACGGCTATCTTTCCACCCCACCGGCGAAAGATTGATGAGCCAGACCTCAACGCACATTTTTATCTGGGAGACGAAAAAAGGAGCCAAAGTAGCCGAAACGCCTATTGCCGACCCTGGACGAACGTCGCTCAGTTCAGATTGGAAGCAGTTTATGATGCCGAACTCGAAACAGAACACTCTCGATATCTTCACATTCGAAGGGTAAATTAGGGGTCGGCACCGGTGACCAAGTGACCTTGTGGAGACCTACAAGGACTTACGAAAAAAGCGAGCCGGAAAGGCTCGCTTCGTTGTTCCGATGTATGAATTATTAGCCGCGGCCGATCTCTGTCGGTTCGGGGGGCAGCATGCGGCGGGGGTTGATTGCCCGGTCGCCGAGAAGCAATTCGTAATGGAGGTGGGGGCCGGTCGAACGGCCGGTGGAGCCGACGTAGCCGATCACCATTCCGCGAACCACGGTGTCGCCCTCTGAAACCTGGAGTTTGGACATGTGGCCGTAGCGGGTGATGAGGCCATTGCCATGGTCGATCTCGATCATGTTGCCGTAACCGCCTTGCCAGCCGGCCTTGATAACCTTGCCGCCGCCCGGAGCGATGATCTCGTCGCCGCGTTCGCCGTCGATGTCCATTCCGGCGTGAAACTCATATGTGCGTCCGCCGAACGGGTTGCGGCGAAAGCCGTACTCGTTGTTGATCTTGCCCATGTGGGCCCAGATGGTCGGAAGCGAAGCCGGGTCGCTGGTGGTTTCGATCACGCGAAGCTGAGCTTCGAGCTCGGCGTCATCTAAAGAATTTTCGGACAGCACGGGACCACCGCTGTTGAGGGCCATGCGGCTCGATTCAGCGGGGCGTGAATAGTCGATCGAGAGAGCTGATGTTGTCCTGGACCGTTGAGTATGTGCTTCGGGAGCGGCTGATGCGATGTCGATATTCGGAGTTCCGAAACTTGCCACACCGGCAACACCGGCACCGAGAGCTGATAAACCTAATAAAATAGCGAAACTAAGCAAACCGTTTTGGACAAGTTTCCTGGAAACCTGAACACGGCGTATATAAATTCGTGATGATGATTTTTTTGTTAAAAGAAAAGCAAAGAACCCTGCGTTTTTCTGCATTATGCTTTTAAGCTCCTTCGTTGATCTCGTATCGGGAATCCAGCGTCCCGACACACGGAATCACGTAAGAATAGCCGCGAGCGACTAACGCGAAACCTAATTTTGTTTCTATCCCGCCGGAGTAGGCAACCGGCCTTGATGGTGAAAACCTGCTTGAATAATAAATTGAATGCCTAAGTGGCTAATGATAAACAGTGAAGATCGGCTTGGCAAGCGGGGAATGCCGACTAACCGATCTTCCAAATATAGCACCTTTCGGTAAAAATTTCTAGTCTTTTGTGCGCCTGCTGTCGTTGATGCCCTTCAGGATCAGGAAACCGACCCCGACGATCAATGCGACGAAAGCGAGAATGACGAGCAGTTTGATGGCACCGGTGATGAAACCGATGAATGCGATTAACTGCTTGAGAAGCGTGATGACCAAGGTAATGATCACCAAAATGCTTCCCCATTTGCCTGCGGCCTTTACCCAAAGCGGCATAATAATTCTCCTGCTGAAACCTACTTTAACACTGCCTCGGGCAGTACTTAAAACCTAATCTAGACCAAAACCGCCCGCGGCTTAACGCCGCCAGGCACCGCGATCGTGATCGCGTGTATCGCGGCCGGCGTCGTAAGCACCCGGATAGGTGTTCCGATCTTCGCGGCTTGCGACAAAAAGCGGTGCGGGCCGTGGGCTGTCAAAATCGCTCCACTTGTCCGCATCGCCGTCATTCGGTTTAAAGATGTAACCGCGGAGGATATAGATGCCCAGTCCGATCAGCAGTGCAGGAACAAGTGCACGCATCATCCCGCGAAGGTCGAAAACGCTCTGCAGGACGAAAGCCCCACCGAGCACGGTAAGGAGCACGCCCCAAAGCTTTGGATTGCCCTTGAACCGCTTGACGAAAATATCCTCGGCGATGTCGGGCGTCAGGCCCGAACGGATCATCTGTGCGGTCCGCCACGCATCAAGAGCAGAGAAGAACCACATCCCGATAAATGCGAGTACGAAAAGCGGCATACCGCCTGTCAGCACTGCCATCTGGAACAGGCCAATGAAAATCGCGAAATATACCAGCGCTTTTACTGTCTGGCCGTTATAGGCGGCACCGAGGCCTGGAAGAACGAACGAGAGAAGCGTTGCGATCACG
>JAEWBM010000147.1 GCA_023391155.1 Acidobacteriota bacterium | reverse complement strand
ATCCAGGGAAGTGCTCCGCCGCCTCCGCCGAATCCGCCGCCGCCCCAACGGTCCTCATCGTCTTTGCCCTTACCCCCGCCGCGGCTCGCGGAAATTATCGATATCAAAACGATCAGCAAGATCACCCAGCAGCAGATGCTTTCGAGGCGATCAAAAACGTCAACACCCCCTCTTACCCCGGTGTCCGGGGTAGGTTCAGGCCCGCCCGAGAGCTTGTATTCGATAGCGGCGATGTAGGCCTCGGCCGTATCCTCTATACCCTTCGCGTAGTTTCCTTTTCGAAATTCGGGCACGAGGAATTGCCGCTGGAGGCTGCCGGCGACGCCGTCGGGCAGCTCGTCCTCAAGGTCGCGGCTGATCTGTGTGAAATACTTTCGGTCTTCGACGGCAATGAACAACAGGGCGCTAGGGTTGTCTTCCGCTGCTGCCCCGATTCCCCAGCCTCTTGCGACAGCGAGAGAATAATCAAATATCTCGCGGTCACCCGTTGTGTTTATGACCGCCACCGCGATCTCAACCCCTGTCGCCGTGCGAAAATCGCGAAGCCGCTGCTCAAGCCGCGTCTTGGTCGCCTCGTCAATAACGCCGACATAATCGTTTACGTGCCCCGTCGGTGCGGGGAGCGGGGAGTTGTCGATCGAAAACGGCTCATCCTGAGCAAATATTTGGCTGGCAAGAAGAAACGCGACGACAACGAGCAAGCCCGTCCGTGCGAAATGGGGATTGAAGTAGCGCAACATTAAAAACCGCTTAAGTATCGCGATTATAATAGATTAACGACAGATATTCTAGATTTGTTCGACGGAAACGATCTCTGCTCGGAAAATCCGCATTGCCCGTCTCACTGTAGGATGGGCTTCTGCAAATGCCATCAGATCGTCGGTACCCGGAGACGGCGGAAGCACGGGTATCTCGCCCGATTCGTCTTCCTCGACGGCGAGGTCCGGCATATAACGCGACACGTCACGGGCCGGGACCGCGGCCGCGCCGGAATGACTAACGGACGCCGCGGACGCTTCTGCCCCGAATAGCTGCATCCGCAAACGGTCAATGTTTGGGATCGGCATCAGGTCGTCGCCCGAAAGCTTCAGCTTTATTTCATAGGCCGCATCAAGCCACTTGTCGTCGACGTGAGCCAGATCTTCCGATGAAAGCGGCGGAAGCTTTGCAACCGGCATGTCAGCCGGAATAAACGCTGCGGCGGGAGGTAGGGGTTCAGCATCGAGCGGCGGTTCTTCGTCGTCAGCCGGTTCGTCGTGGTATGAACGGGATTCCCATCGCGGCTCTTCGTTCTGCGGAGGCAGAGCTTCCGAATCAGTCACTTCCGGTGATCCGGCCGGATCAGCCGATTTCAGAGTTTTTTTTTCGGGGGTGACGGCGGCAGCCGCAGCTTTTTCGTGATGGGTTGATGCAGCCCGCGGTGAGCCTTCTATTGCTGTAAGGCGCTCCAGAATATCTTCGACCGCCGCGAGGCGCCGCATTTCGATCAGTTTGACCAGGCCGATCTCGAGCGTTAGTCGGGCATTTGTCGCGTCTTTTAAGCTGCTTTCTGTCTCGGCGATCGAATTGAAGAAGCGGATCAGGTCCGAACCCGAAAACGGCTCCGCAAGTTGGGCTAGCTGCTCCGGATCAAACGCCGAACTTTCGAGCAGTGCGGCTCCATTCCCGGCGACCTTTACGACAGTAAGGTCGCGGATGAGAGCCATCAGGTCCCGACAAAAGGTGCGGAGGTCTTGTCCGCGAGCGACCAGCTCATCGACCACCTCAAGGGCCGGCTGCGGATCGCGATCGGCGATGGCCTTGATGCTCCGCGTGAGCATCTCCGTGCCGGCCATACCCAGCGAAGCGGCGACGTCGCGAACGGTGATCGCACCCGCGGTAAAGCTGATAATCTGATCGAAATTAGACTGGGCATCGCGCATCGATCCTTCGCCGGACCGGGCGATCTCGTTAAGGGCATCGTCCTCGATCTCGATGCTCTCTGCATCCGCGATCATTTTGAGGCGATCGTAGATCTTCTGACGTGCGATCGTGCGGAAGAGAAATTCCTGGCAGCGAGAGCGGATAGTTTCGGGTACCTTCTGCAGCTCGGTCGTCGCCATTATGAAAACGACGTTCGGCGGTGGCTCTTCGAGAGTTTTCAGCAGGGCATTGAAGGAATGGCCAGAGAGCTGATGAACCTCATCGATGATGAAAACTTTAAAGCGGTCACGAGCGGGAGAGATGTTGATCCCCTCGAGGATGATGTCGCGGATCTCCTCGACCTTGGTGTGCGAGGCGGCGTCAAATTCGAGCACGTCGATCGAACGGCTTTGCGATACCTCGACGCATGACGGGCAGGCATTCGGGTCGTCGGCCGCGCAGGGGTTCGGCGTAGGCCCCTCAGCACGGTTACAGTTTACTGCCTTGGCAAGCAATCGGGCCGTGGTCGTCTTGCCGACGCCCCGCGCACCCGAAAAGAGATAGGCGTGATGCAGTCGGTCGTGCTCGATCGCATTTCGAAGTGTCTGAGTAATGTGTTCCTGGCCGGTCACCTCCTCAAAGGATTGCGGCCGCCACTTGCGGGCGATCACCTGGTATGACATCTGATCTCGTTAGGAAAAGAAAAATGGAAAATTGATAGAGGACATTTTACACCGTCCGTCATCAACTTTCCATTGTTGAAACTTAAATGGCCCCAGACCTAGCCGCAACACAGGCTGAAATTGCTACCGTTGCTCGATTCCTCGCCTAGCGGAGTTCACAACTCAAACCTTGTGCGGAGCCTGGAGCCAAACTAAAGGATAAAGGATGGAGGCTGAAGGATAAAGTCCCGAGCGTCGAATCATTGCCGCGATTTCACTTTTTTTGCGATCGTAACGAATATGGCGATCAGTTCTGAAGTCTCTTTTTGCAGCGGCTCGAGCCGAGATTGATCAAAGACATCCATCCTAAGCAATAACTCAAGCCAGTAAGAAGTTTCCTCTAGCTCCTGCAGCCCACCCTGGATCTTGCTAATGAAATCAGCATCCGACTTTGCATACTTCGCTTCACGATAATGGGCTCCGACCGATGTACCGGATCGTAAAAGCTGCTTACCGACAACCTGTGCCTCAACCGTTCGAGGAAGCGAGGCATAAAGTCTTATTACTCGAATCGAAAAATCTGCGGTACGTTGCTTGAGATCAGGAGTCATATGAGGTCTGCGGGCAAAGAACAAAGGATGAAGTCTTTATCCGTAATCCTTCATCCTTTATCCTTTCGTTCTGGCGGAAAGGGTGGGATTCGAACCCACGGTACCCTTTTGAGGTACACAGCATTTCCAGTGCTGCCAGTTCAACCACTCCTGCACCTTTCCATAGCCGTTGTTGTTCGTTCTTCTCTGTTAGTCTCCGTCACCTCCGCCATCTGCGTCGCCTGCGTCATGGGCGGCATCGTCTGCCATTTCCGCGGGGGAGGGCGGTGCGGTCGCCGTCACCGTTTCGTCATTTGTAAGCCAGGGATATAAAAAGCCTGCAAATACAGCTCCTGCGATCGGGGCCACCCAGAACATCCAGAGCTCGGTAATTGCCCAGCTGCCGCCCTGCAGAGCGACGATAAGCGCCGGCCCGGTGCTTCGTGCCGGATTGACCGAAGTATTCGTAACGGGGATCGATATCAGGTGGATAAGGGTAAGGGCGAGGCCGATCGCGATCGGTGCAAACCCCTTCGGCGCAAGGCGATGCGTCGAACCAAGTATGACGATCAGGAAAAAGAACGTCATTACGATCTCCGTGACGAACGCCGAAAGAGCGGTGTATCCGCCCGGGGATCCGGGTGACGTTGCCCCATACCCGTTGGAAGCCAAACCGCCGGCTATATCGAATCCCGCTTTTCCCGACGCGATGAGATAGATGATCCCGGCACCGGCGATCGCCCCAAGGACCTGCGCCACGATATACGGCAGCAGCTCATTTGCGGGAAAACGCTTTCCCGCCCACAGCCCGAGGGAAACGGCCGGATTGAAATGCCCACCGGAAATGTGCCCGAGTGCATAAACGCCTGTCAGCACCGTCAAACCGAACGCGAGCGATACGCCTGCGAAACCGATCCCCAAATTCGGGTACGAAGTCGCCAACACAGCGCTCCCACACCCTCCGAGCACGAGCCAGAGCGTACCAAGGAACTCTGCCGTCAACCTTTTACTGAAAGGCATAGAGAATATCCTCCTGATGATTTTTCGAAAAAACGGGTGAGATGAACGAACTAAATTCTCAAAGAGCTAAATCTTGCGACCTAGCATCTATAGATTTTCGGATCCCTGAATCCAAAATCATGTAAAGCTAAGATCCGAGATAACGATGGCGGAGAGGGTGGGATTCGAACCCACGGTACCCGTTAGGGCACAGCAATTTTCGAGACTGCCCGATTCAACCACTCTCGCACCTCTCCGCGCGAATCCCTAATCATAAAGGTTTGTGATCTGCAATTTCAAGCCGCGGCGGGGGCGGATGGGGTTAAAATCGAATGAGGCCCGGCTTTTCGGCCGGGCCCCTTTGCTGAGCCGCTATTCCCTTAGCAAGTAATTGTCGGATTCGAAATCCTCGTTCGGCATATCTGCCGTGACCAATATCTGCCGGCTCGACGGTGTAAACGTAAATCTCTTGCCGTTTGAAACCGAAAGGGTATAAGTTTGACCCGTAGGCACGCCGACGAAGTAATAAGTGCCGAGGTGTCCCGTCTGGGCGGTCATGTTGACACCCGGCCCCTGCAGCGTGACAAGAGCGTTCGAGATCGGCTTTCCTGAGGGCGTGTGCAGCCTGCCCGAAACCATCACGAAGGTAGTGCCGCCTCCGGCGATCTCGACCGATCCTTTCTCGCAGGCTCCCTCGCCCGGCCGTCCAACGCCGCGCTGATCTGTGACCACCGTGGTCCCGCAATCATTTGTGCCCGAGGGTATGGCGTTGATCAGTACGCTTCCCGCCATCGGCAGGTGGGTCGCGGTCGTTCCGCCGTTGTCAGCAAGTGCGCCGAGCATCGCCGGGCCGGTCGAGTTATTCGTCGTAGTTCCCGTTATAGTGGCGCCGCTTAGGTCCTCGATGTGGTTATAGTCCTGGGAATTTACCGAGCCCAAGATGTCAGGCCCCGTGCCTCCGGTGCCGACGCTATTGTCGGCCACGACCGAATTCTTAAGATTAACGATGCCGGCGGTCGAGCGGAATATTCCTCCCCCGCCCTCTGTGCCTGCATTATCTGAGTTGGCGGTGTTGTTTGCCACGGTCGCAAAATTCACGTTGACCGTAACCGAACCGGTTGCGGCGGGCTGCTCGACGGCAAGTCCACCGCCGTTCTGCCCGGCGGTATTACCGCTGATCGTTGAATTCAGCACGTTGATAACGTTCGACGCGCCGGACGTCGCTCCGGAATTTGATGCACCCAAACCGCCGGCATTTCCGGTAGCAGTGTTTCCAGCTATCGTACTGTCGCGGATAGCTATATTCATCGGCCCGCCGGTGGAGACCAACGCTACGCCCGCGCTTGCGTTTGCGCTATTGCCGCTGACGGTGATCCGGTCCCAACTGCCGGTAAGCGTTCCCGTGCCGCTTGTGAACGCCTGAATGCCCGATCCCTGGATCGCCGAGCCGCCGGTACCGGAGTTGTTGGTAAAGACGGAATCGCTGATATTTAGGGTTGAGGCGCCCGTGGCCAGGACCCGGATGCCATTCCCGTTGCTGCCGCCCGTGCCGGTCCCGGTTCCGATGTTGTTCGAGAAGACCGAATCGGTAATGACCAAGTTAAATCCGGAGCCGCTTTCAATTCCGAGACCCGCTCCGAAACCGAAAACGTTCATTCCGGCAGTTGAAGCCGTGTTGCCGGTGAATGTGCTGTTGTTTATGGTCACCGTCGAATTTGCCGCGAGGGTGTTATACATTCCTCCGCCAAAGCAATTAGTTGTTGCGTTGACGCAGTCATTATTAGAAACCGTCACATTATTCAACGTGATCGCCCGCTCATTACGGATACCGCCTGCGCCGGGAGCGACGTTTTCCGTAACTAGACAGTCGTTCATCGTTAGCGTCCCGACATTGCGAATGCCGCCCCCGCGGGTGGTAGTTCCTGCCGCTCCCGTCTTATTGCCGTGACGTAGCGTAACGCCGTTTATCTCGACAACATTTGTGGTAAGAACGACGTTCATCACTCGTTCGGTGGCGGTCCCGGGCGTGGCTGCCGCCTGAAGGATCGTGGTTGCCGCGCCGGCCCCGTTTATCACAAGGTTGCTGCGGATATCCCAGTCACCGCCCGCATTGTTGTCCTCGTTCGCTGAGACGAGCGATTGAGTGTAGGTGCCCGCGGGCACGTTGATGACGTCATCGCCAGCGAGAGCGTTCGCTTCGGTGATCGCCGCCCTGAGCGAGCAATCCCCCGCAGAGTCAGCACAGATCCCGTCGCCCGGCGTAACGTCCTGAGTATCATTTGTCGTGTTTACGTTAAACGTTGCCGCGGATGAGGCAGAGGCCGCGAACAAGAGCATCGCAAATGTGTAAAAAGCCTTTCTTAGCATTTTCGATTCCAACCCTCCTTTGAAGTTGCGATCCATTCACATTGCTGAAGCGATGTGAGGCAAGTAATTGAAAGTTAAGACAGCCGCAAAGGCTCCGATCCCGCATCGGCGCGGATAATTCCGGAAGTTGGCACATTGTGCTGCGGCTTGTGTGTGGAAAAATAGCACGAAAGCGTGCAAATGAAAAGGTTTTTATGGGGCCTCCGCCTTCCCGCGGCGTGTGCCGAAAAAGTCCTGCATCAACACGCGGCATTCGTCTGCGCGAATGCCGCCAACGATCTCAAGCCGGTGATTCAAAAGAGGGCTGTCGCAAAGCCGAAACCGTGTTACGACCCCTCCGAAACGCTCATCCGCGGTGCCGAAAACGATCTTTGACACACGAGCGTTCACAAGTGCGCCGGCACACATAACGCACGGCTCGACCGTGCTGTAAAGCGTTGTGTCGAGCAGTCGGTAATTACCGATACGCTTTGCCGCGGCACGGATAGCTAATACCTCAGCATGTGCGGTCGGGTCGTTATCGCTGATCGTGCGGTTCGATGCCACCGCCAGCAGCTTGCCGTCGGATGCGACGACACAGGCCCCGATCGGCACCTCGGCGATCGCCTCGGCGGCCAGCGCGGCCTCTATGGCGATACCCATCCAATGTTCATCATCGCTTTGCATCAAGCCGATTTTAGTTCTTTCGCCGGACTTCATAAAGCTCTCGCCCGGTTCGCCGCAATTCCTTGCATATAAAGACGGAAATGAATATTCTGAAGGTTAGGACGAAAGACTCTCCGGCCGTTTGCTCGACCCCGCTCAGATTATGAAGGACGAAAGTCGTCTCGGCACATCACCAAACGACGAAGACATTCATATAACTTCCGTCCCGGATTCCTTCAAGGCATTTGCTGAAGAGGTCAGAAAGCGTAACCAAAAGCCGAAGACCTCGCCGGTTACCATCCCGCAAAAATTGTCCCTTGCCGAATTTAATACGGCAATGGTCCACTTTTACCGCGGTGAGGTGGCCCGGTCCAACATCTGGCGTAACCGCCTGGATGCAACGACCAATTGGGCGGTGATCACGGCCGGTGCGACGCTGTCGTTCGTATTTAGTTCGCCCGACAACCCGCATTTTGCGATCCCCATCAACACGATCCTCGTCTCGATCTTTCTATTTATGGAGGCTCGCCGTTACCGATATTACGAGGTGTGGGCAAATCGCGTCCGTGTGCTCGAAACCGGCTATTTCGCCCCGATGCTGTCGCACCGGACGATCCCGCCCGACAAGGAATGGGCGGATCATATCTCGGCAGACCTGCTTTCGCCGCACTTCACTATCAGCGAATGGGAGGCGATCGGCCGCCGGCTGCGTGCAAACTATCTCTGGATCTTTATTTTGTTGGCACTTTCTTGGAGCCTGAAGATCTACGTGCATCCGTCGCCGATCCCGACGACGTCACCCGCTGACCGCGAGCGGTTTTGGGAACTTTTCCTTGACCGTGCCCAGGTGGGCCTCGCTCCCGGATGGCTGGTAATTTTGGTCGGGGCGATCTTTAACTTCCTGATCTTTTTCGTGGCATTCAGCACACTCAAGCTAAGGGACGCTTCAAGCGAGGTGCTCCCGCTCGAAAGCTTTGAATGGCACCCATTCAGGCAGGTTTCTGAATGGGCGGAATCGAACATCGGCCGCCGAAGCTCGATCCGGCGATCTAAAAAGGCGAGGCAGAGAATGCGGTCAGTTCACAAAACCGAGGGATAGATATGGCAAACACTCGTTCAGCGGTCTGCACGCTATTTCTTATTGCGTGTTTCTCGCTTTCGGCGTTGCCCCAAGGCGGGCCAACAGGAGGGGGGATCAATTGGAATTCGACCACCCTAAAACGGGGCGAATTTACTTTTGGCCCGTTGGAGGTCCGAACCGAAAAACTTGAGAGCAAGCTGATGGGCCGCGAAATGCCTTTCCGAGTGATCCTCCCCAAGGGATACGACGACGCGGCGGACGCTTCAAAACGATATCCTGTAATTTATCTTCTACATGGCCTTACGGGTAATTACGCGAACTGGACAGACCGCACCGACATTGCTGAGGCTGCACGCTGGCTAAATGCAATTATTGTGACGCCGGAGGGCGAGAATGGCTGGTACACGGACAGCGTCACAAAGCCGGACGATCGGCACGAGAGCTACATCGTTAAGGAACTAATTCCCGAGATCGACAAACGCTTTCGCACGAAACCGGAACGAAAGAGCCGCGCGATCGCGGGCCTGTCAATGGGAGGTTATGGCGCGTTGAAGTTTGGATTGAAGTATCCGGAAATGTTTTCATTGGCCGGCAGCTTTAGCGGTGCATTGGGGGCCGCAACGTTTCCTGCCTTGGGGAGAGGTGAGGCCTCCTTAAACTCGCTGGCGGCAGTTTTTGGGCCGATGGACAGCGAGACACGAAAGGCGAATGACATCTTCAGGATTGTACGTGAGGCCTCCCCTGAACAGATCGCCGCGTTCCCATTCATTTATTTTGATTGTGGGACAGAAGACTTCTTGATCGGGAACAATCGTGAATTTATGACGCTGCTTTCAGAGAGGAAGGTGCCGCACGAGTATCGGCAGCTTCCCGGCGGACACACATGGCCGTATTGGAGCAAGCAAGTGAAGGAATTCCTGCAGGTCGCACAACGCAATTTCACGAATTAGATCTACATTGACCGGGATCTGTTGCTCTATCTGATTAACAGTTATGAAACGAATTCACTTTGCGGTTATTTTAATGGCCTCCGCTTTACCGATCTGCTTTGGCCAGTGGGTCGTGTCGAAAGGCCCGGCCCACGCCGGACCGACGGTAACCATACCCGGCGTCACCATCACTCCGCAGGAAAGCCGTATTTCCGAGATACAGTGGGCTCTTAGGGCCCAGGGTTTTGACGGCTGGCTCTTTTACGATTTTCGCGGGAGCGATATATTGACCCCGCGGATATTGAAGACCGAACGGCTCGGAGGCTCAAGGCGGTGGTTCTATTTCATACCTCGCCAAGGTGAGCCGGTAAAAGTGGTGCATGCGATCGAACCGGGACAGCTCGATTCGCTCCCGGGCAAAAAGCTTATCTATCGCGAATGGCAACTGCTAAAGGATCAGGTCGGTAAAGCTATCTTTGACCAGGGCCGGCCGAAGGGGACGTTTCGCCTCGCGATGCAGTATTCGCCTAATAACGACATTCCATATATATCGCGGGTGGACGCCGGAACGATCGAAATGGTCCGTTCGCTCGGTGTAACCGTCGAGTCGAGCGCCGATCTGGTGCAGCAATTCGAGGCCGTTTGGACGCCTGAGCAGTTTGCCATGCACAAAGAGGCGGCGACAAAGCTGCAGGAAACTATCGTCGAGACATTTGGCGAGATCCGAAGGCGAATTGAGAACGAAATCCCGATGACGGAGATCGACATCCAGCAGTGGATGATGAAACGCCTCGGTGAAAAGGGCCTGAGGCCGTCGCCGATGATCGTGGCCGTCAATGCCAATGCCGCGTCGCCGCACTACTTCCCGCGGGGCGAGCGAAATTCGCCCATAGGCCGCGGCGATCTTGTTCTGATCGACAGTGTCACAAAGGTCGATAAACCGGGGGCACCGGCGGCCGATCTGACATGGATGGGCTATGTCGGCGAAAAAGTTCCCGAGGAATATGCTCGAATCTGGAACATCGTGTTCGACGCACAGCAGTCGTCTCTTAAAGCGATCCGCGATGCCTTTAAAGAAGGGCGGCCCATAACCGGGGCCCAAGCCGACGACGTTTCTCGAGGGATAATAACGAAAGCGGGATATGCCGACGAATTTCTCCACCGCACGGGCCATTCCATAGGTGAAGAGGGCCACGGCAACGGTGCGAATATCGATAATCTCGAGACGCGCGATTCAAGGCGACTAATTCCGGGAACCGCGTTCTCTATCGAACCGGGAATCTATTTCGAGGGAAAATTCGGGGTGCGTTCTGAAATCGATGTGTACATTGACGGCAAGGACGTGATCATCACGCACCCGCATCAGACGGAGATATTTCCGATCTTGCTGAATTAGCGCGAAAGGAAATACGCGAGATGCGCCTTTCACTCTTGTTAACGGCTCTATTGTTAGCAGTAAGCTGCACATCCACGACCGAACAAACGACGGTCACATTCGGGGCGAATGGCAACGACTCGGGCGCGCAGCCCCGCTCCGGAAAGCAGCTCGATGAGCGATTCGCGGGTAGTTTCGCAGACGGACGGGTGATCAAAACGCCTGAACACCAAGGCGTGCTCAACGTCAGAAGTGCCGGCACGCTCAAAATTGCATCCGGCCTGCTTGTGGCGAGCGACCCATTTATAGCGCCTCAAACCGCACCCTTCGCTCAAACCATTCCGCGGGGCGAGTACCCTGTTGTGCTGAGTCTTCTCAAAACGAGCAATGACGAGCGAGTTGCGTTCGCTAAATTGCAGGTGGGCACTAACCCGTCAGTATCTTGGAAGATCGCAGAATTAAAGGAAGATCTTTCCGGAGAACATAGCTTTTATCATGTTGATACCGGAACCGGAAGTTTTATGGACTCACGAACCGCCATGGTCGTTGACGAAAAACTTGGTGCCGAGATTGAGCAGGGGCACTCATCATTTAGCGATGAAGTGATACGGGCGATGGAAGAGAACCGTCGGGCAGGCAAAGGAGAATGGGCAAACATTTTCATTCCCGAGGCTGACGCCAACCTAATAATCTTTGGCAGCGGATGGGGCGACGGCACGTACCGAACGTATCTAGGCCTTGATGCTGACGGCAATGTGGCTGAGTTCGTAACGGATTTTGAGATAGTTCCTTGAGCGCAGCCCGCAACCTGGCACTACCGACGATCCAAATTTCATACATTTATCCAAGCCGACTAAGATAAGTAAATGCTCAATTTTGCAATAGAGACTGCCCGCGATGCCGGGCGCGTTCTGCTCGAAAAGTTCGGCAGGATCACCGCCGTCACAAAAAAAGGAGATATTAACCTCGTGACCGAGGCGGATCTTGCCTCTGAGGCTCTGATCACCGAACGAATCCGCTCGCATTATCCACGGCACAGCATTTTGGCGGAAGAGGCGGGCGACACGGTCGTCATCGAGGGCGAGGGCGATTGGAAATGGATAATCGACCCGCTCGACGGCACCACGAACTACGCCCACGCCTACCCGATCTTTTGTGTCACGATCGCGCTTGAGCGCGAAGGCGAGTTGGTCCTGGGCGTGACATACGATCCCACCCGGGATGAGATGTTCGCCGCTGAGAAGGGAAGGGGTGCGACGCTGAACGGCAAGCCGATCCGCGTTTCATCCACCGACGAGTTGGGCAATTCGCTGCTCGTCACGGGCTTTCCCTACGACATCAAGCATCGCAAGGAGTTTGCCCGCCACTTGACCGAATTTCTTCTGCAATCGCGGGGCGTTCGGCGAGACGGGTCCGCCGCGATCGATATGGCATACGTCGCCTGCGGCCGCTTTGACGGATTCTGGGAAGAGGGGCTAAACCCTTGGGACGTGGCCGCGGGCAAGCTCTTGATCGAAGAGGCCGGGGGCATCGTGAGCTATTACGACGGCTCTCCGCTGAGCATCTATCAGCCGCCGATCGTGGCGAGCAACGGGCTAATTCATAACGAGATGCTGAGCATCTTGCGATGACCAGTACCGGCGACAAAATCGCGGCGGCTGTGCTAACCTAATCACTTCACAGTCCGAGTTTGACGACCGAATATGAGGCCGCGTGGAGCAGGCCGGGGATCGATTCGCATATATGGCTTGGTTCAGACGGAATAAACCAAAGATCGAAGGCGGCGAGGGCGACGCCGGCAGCCGCACCGTCCGCACCGAGGGCATTTTTGTAAAATGTCCCGAGTGCGAAAATCCGCTTTATAAGCGCGAGCTGATCGAATCTCAACAGGTCTGCACCCACTGCAATTATCATTTTCGTTACTCGGCGGTCGAACGCCTCTCGTCCCTTTTCGATGATGGAAAGTTCGAGCGTTTGGACGACGAAGTGACCTCGGGCGATCCGCTCGGTTTTGTTGATACCAAACCTTACAAGGACCGCATTGAGGCGGCGAAAAAGAACTCCGGGCTGCCCGAGGCACTGATCTCCGGCAGCGGCAAGGTCGGCGGCCACCAGGTCTACGCGGGTGCAATGGATATGTCTTTCATCGGCGGTTCGATGGGTTCGGCTGTGGGTGAAAAGATCACGCGTCAAATCGAACGGGCATTGGATAACGACGGAGCTGTGGTGATCTTCTCCGCTTCTGGCGGCGCCCGTATGCAGGAGGGAACGCTGTCGTTAATGCAGATGGGCAAGATCTCAGCAGCACTCGCAATGCTGCACGAAGCGCATTTGCCGTTTATTTCCGTACTGACCGATCCAACGACCGGCGGTGTTACGGCGAGCTTCGCGATGCTGGGCGATGTCATCCTCGCCGAGCCAAAAGCGCTGATCGGTTTTGCCGGCCCGCGTGTGATCGA
>JAEWBM010000117.1 GCA_023391155.1 Acidobacteriota bacterium | reverse complement strand
TCGATCACCTGCTTGAGCTTACCGGCCTGGACCCCGCCAGTTTTCGCGACAGATTTCCGCATGAACTTTCCGGCGGCCAACGCCAGCGCGTCGGTGTTGCACGTGCACTGGCGGCCGATCCATCACTGCTGCTGCTCGACGAGCCTTTCGGCGCTCTCGATGCTCTGACCCGCGATAAACTGCAAAAGGAATTTGCCCGGCTCGTCCGCGAGATGGGCAAGACCGCCGTGTTCGTTACCCACGACCTGCATGAGGCAATGGCACTCGGCACCCGCATCGCCCTGATGGACCGCGGCCGCATAGCATTTATAGGAACACCTTCCGAATTCCGGGCCTCGGAACTTCCACTCACCCGCGAATATTTGGAGACGGTTGACCTCTAGCCGGCGACGTTTATGCAACTCGGGCAATTCCTCGAAACCAATTGGTATGAGCTATTCGTTCTGACGCGCGAGCACATCCTGATCGTGCTCATCTCCACGGCTGCCGCCGTCGCAATCGGACTTCCGCTGGGTGTTCTTTTGACACGCTTCCGCCGATGGGAGGGCCCGGTCCTGGGCATCGCAAACGTGATGCAGACCGTCCCGAGCCTCGCCCTCTTCGGCCTGCTCATCCCGTTGCCGTTCATCGGCGGCATCGGCGCTCGCACAGCGATAATAGCCCTCGCTCTTTACGCGATCCTCCCGATCCTCCGAAACACGGTCACCGGCATCGCCGGCATCGACACCAAGATCCGCGAGGCAGCCGAGGCGATGGGCCTGACCGCCGGACAGCGGCTCCGCATCGTCGAGTTGCCCCTGGCTGCACCTGTGATTCTCACCGGCGTTCGGGTTTCGGTCGTCATCTCTGTCGGAGTGGCCACGGTCGCGGCGGCCGTCGGAGCGGGCGGCCTCGGTACATATATCTTTCGCGGCCTTCGGCAGAACGACGATCAGTTGCTGCTTGCCGGCGCGATCGCGTCTGCATTGCTTGCCCTTGTCGCTGATTTCGCCTTGGGGCAGATAGAACGCTCATTCAATATCGGCGAACGCGCGTTCAAGTTCCGCCGCCGCGTCACGGGCGTGGCCGTCGTGGGGATTCTGGCCCTGATTGCCGTCACGGCCTTTCTCCCCTCCACTACTTCAACGGTATCGAAGTCACGGGCCGAACTTCCCGGTACGGGCGAGACCGTCACGATCGGTTCAAAAGATTTTACCGAATCGATGATCCTCGCCGAGATTCTTGCACAGCTGCTTGAGTCCGATGGATTCGCCGTGACCCGCCAATACGAATTGGGCGGCAATCTCCCGCACGATTCGCTTTTGGCCGGCGGCATTGACGTTTACCCCGAGTACACTGGCACCGCCTTTACAGCGATCTTGAACAACGCTCCGATCACCGATCCGGCGGAGGTCTATCGCCTGACATCCGAGCAATATAGCGAACGGTTTGGCCTGACGGTGGGTCCGCCGCTTGGGTTTGCCAATGACTTTGCGATACTCGTTCGCGGTGAGACGGCTGCACGGCACGATCTACGAACGATCTCGGATGCAGTGCCCGTTTCGGACGATTGGCAGGCCGGGTTTGGGCAGGACTTTATGTCTCGCGCGGATGGCTATCCCGGCTTCGTCAAGGCCTATGGGTTCAACTTCAGGAGGCAGCCACGCGAAATGGACCTCGCGCTCACCTATCGGGCACTCGCTGCGGGTGAGTTGGATATTATTGCGGGAAACTCGACCGATGGGTTGATAGAGTCGCTCGGCCTTGTGCAGCTCGAAGACGACCGCCGCTACTTTCCGCCTTACCAGGCGGTTTATATCGCGACCGCTCGCGCCGAACCTCTTCTGCGCCCGGCCTTCGACAAGCTAGCAGGCAAAATAACGACAAAGGCGATGCGGCAGATGAATAACGCCGTGGACGCAGACCGCCGGCCGGTAAGGAATGTTGCGTCGGAGTGGATCAGAACCGCGGGATTGTGAGTCTACCTGCCGCTGCTGCCGTCCCCCAAGTTATCGAGTTTTCGGATCAGCTCGGTGTGATTGATCGGCTTGACCATGTGCTCGTCAAAGCCGGCCTCCTTCGATCGCGCCCGGTCTTCCTTTTGGCCCCAGCCCGTTAGAGCAAAGAGCGCCACCTTGCGACCCCACTCCTGCTTGCGGATCTCTCGCGCCGCCTCATAGCCGTTCAGCCGCGGCAGTCCGATATCGAGCAGCACCACGTCCGGCCGGAACTCCTCGGCCAACTCGACGGCCTCACGCCCGTCATGCGCCTTCTTCACGTCATGGCCACTCAACTCCAGTATGAGAGCGAGTGACTCAGCCGAATCGATATTGTCATCAACGACAAGTATCTTGCGGCTCTTTGGTGCCGTTGACTCGTTCAAAGCAAGATCCTCAGTTAGTGATTCAGTGGGTGTGATCATAGGAATTTCGACTACGAATTCGCTTCCCCGGCCGGGGCCGTCGCTTACCGCGCTAACCTGTCCGCCGTGCATCTCGGCAAGGCTTCGAACAAGGGTCAGGCCGATGCCCAGACCGCTCACCGTCCGCTCAAGCGATGTGTCGGCCTGAACGAACATTTCAAAAATATTTTCCAGCATCCGGGGCTCTATCCCGATCCCCGTGTCGCGAACCCTTATCGTGACCGTCGACGCGCCTGGCTCGACGATCAGCTCGATCCGGCCGCCCGTCGGTGTAAACTTGCAGGCGTTGCTCAGCAGATTGCCGAGCAGCTGATTTAGCCGCGTCCGGTCGGCCTGAATGTAGATCGGCGTTTCCGGCTGTACTACCTCAAGCTCGAGCCCGGAACTGTCGCATTGGTGGCGCGTCACCTCGACCGATTGCTCGATCACGCTTCCTAGCTCAACACGCTCCAGCCTCAGCTCTATCTTGCCCCGGCTTATCCGGCTGACGTCCAGCAGGTCGTCCACCAGCCGGACGAGCTGGTTCACCTGCCGCTCCATCATCCTTATCGCCGACGGCAGCCGCTCCGCTGAACTCCCGCTGAGCTTTAGGATCTCGAGCGCATTGCTGATCGGCGCAAGCGGGTTGCGGAGTTCATGGGCGAGCATCGCCAGAAATTCGTTTTTCCGCCGGTCTGCTTCGGAAAGTTCTGCAGCGATAGTCCGCAGCGATTCCTCAAATGTTTTTCGCTCCGTGACGTCGATGCAAACGCCGACCATTTTCACAGGCCGGCCGACTTCGTCCCGGAAAAGCCGTCCGCGGGCCTCGACCCATCGCATCGAGTCGTCGGGGAGCACAAGTCGGTACTCGATATGGTGCTCGCCTTCCTCTAATGACTTGGTAATATTCTTAAGGACGTACTCCCGGTCGTCCGGGTGAATATCACTCTGATACGCCTCAAATGTTCCCGGAAACGTACCGGGCTCGAGCCCGTGGATCCGCTCAAGCGTGGGGGACCAGATCACTTGATTAGTGGCGATATTCCACTCCCACGATCCCATTTTTCCCGCCTCAAGTGCGAGCCGCAATCGCTGTTCACTTTCACGTAAGCTCTCTTCCGAGGCTCGCTGAGCGGTAACGTCCCTTGCGACCTTCGACGCCCCGATGACATTTCCGTTCCGGTCCTTCACCGGCGAAACGGTCAGCATTATATTCAGCAGCCGCCCGTCCTTTGCCCGGCGGATCGTCTCGAAATGATCGATCTTTTCGCCACGCTTCAGCCGCGAGAGCACGTCGTCCTCTTCGCTCAACCGGTCTTCCGGAATGATCAGGGAAATGTGCTTGCCTACCGCTTCTTCCGCCGTATAGCCGAATATTTTTTCCGCCGACGGGTTCCATGATCTTACTATGCCGTCCAGGCTCTTGCTTACTATCGCATCGTCCGACGATTCGACGATCGCTGCGATACGAGCGTTTGCCTCCTCAGCCGCCTTTCGGTCAGAGATGTCGAACACCGACCCGATGAACCCTGAAAACTCTTCGCCGCCGTAGAACCTCGGAGTGCCATGCGCCAATACCCACCGATAGTTGCCATCGTGGCGCTGTAACCGGTACTCGACCTGGTAATCGCGCATTTCGTCGAATGCCTTGTCATATTCCGCCAGCACCCGTTCACGGTCGTCCGGATATATGTGATCGGCCCAACCGTCGCCGATCTCCTGTTCTATCGTGCTGCCGACAAAGTCGAGCCACATCTTGTTGAACCAGGTGCGGCGGCGCTCTTTATCAGCCACCCAGATCAGCACCGGTGCGGTGTCGGCCATTAGCCGAAAGCGTTTCTCGCTTTCGCGAAGCTGAGCCTCCGCCTTGTGCCTCTCCTCAATGTTGCGAAAAATGAGAACCGCCCCCAGCGTCTCGCCGTTCGCCGATTTTATCGGCGCAGCACTGTCGTCGATCGGCGTTTCACGGCCGTTCCGGTCGAGCAAAAGCGTGTGATTGGCCAGCCCGACGATGCGCCCTTCAGCCAATGCACGCAATGCCGGATTCTCGACGGGTTCACGCGAGAATTCGTTGATTATCCGAAAAACTTCGGTCAACGGCCGTCCCAGGGCATCGGCGCCGCTCCACCCCGTCAGGTCCTCCGCTACTTTGTTTATGAAGTTAATGCGGCCTTCGCGGTCGGTACTTAGCACGGCATCGCCGATGCTGGCAAGCGTGACCCGAAGCCAGTCGGCCTGGGTAGTAAGGTCTAGATCGACGAAGACGTCCTTTGCCGCGGAGCCGTCGCCCGCAGGTGCCCGTGATGAGGTTTGCAGGTCCTTCTTATTGTTTTCCATAGGCGGATCGGGAAAGTATGGTAATGTCGGGGGCAGACTTTATCTTAACAGATTTTACAGGCGCCTCTAATCAATGCGTAAAAACGGTTGCAACTTTGCGTAAGTTATTGTAATCTCATAGTTTGATAATTCCTTCTCTCTTTGTCGACGGTAAGCTTGTTCTCATCGTGGGGGCAGCATGGATATTGTGAGGGATGGTTCGTTAAATATAGTCAGAAGCGATATGTGAACTCTTCGCATATCTTCTAACGTTGGTCCTTCGCTGCAACCGTTACACCGAAAGTCACAATCCACCGTAAGAAACTTCTTCACACATCGCCGGACGGCAGATGTCAGCGTGCGCTTTCTTGACGCGTGCAGCATTTTTCCCGGCAGATAGAGAAATATAAAATTAAATGAGTTTTAAAGAATTGGGCCTCCAGCCGCAATTAGCGGACAGGTGCAGGCAAATGGGTTTTTCGGAACCTACTCCCATACAGAAGATGGCCATCCCGGTCATCTTAAACGGCGGTGACGTTATTGGAACCGCAGAAACAGGAACAGGCAAAACGGCAGCGTTTCTGCTGCCGACATTGCAGAAGCTCGGCGCACGCAAGCGTCGCACCGGGACCGCCGTCCTCGTCCTTGCCCCCACGCGGGAGCTAGCGACGCAGATCGACGCGGAATGCCGTAAGTTTGCCCCTAAGGGCATAACGTGTGCCGCCATCATCGGCGGTTCGGGTTATGCAAAACAGGAACAGGCTCTCGAACGCGGTGTTGATATTCTCATCGCCACGCCGGGCCGCCTGATCGACTTCCTCGAGCAGGGCAAGGCAGATCTTTCGAGATTGACCACGCTGGTCCTCGACGAAGCGGACCGTATGCTTGACATGGGCTTTTTGCCCGCGATCAAACGCATCGTGGCGGCTGTCCCGACTGAGCGCCAAACGCTCTTCTTCTCGGCAACGATGTCCTCTGAGGTCGAGTCGATCGCACGAAAGATCGTCACCGATCCCGAATACATCTCGGTCGGACGGCGGGGCAACGCAGCGGCGACCGTTATGCAGACCGCATATCCGGTGGCTCAGCAGTTCAAGATGCCGCTTCTTCTCGAGCTTCTCGAGAAAGACGACTTCGATCGGGTGCTGGTATTTACCAGGACCAAACGCGGTGCCGACCGCCTCTCGCACGTGTTGAAACAGCGTTCGCTCAAATCGAACAAGATCCACGGCGATCGCAGCCAATCACAGCGTGACGCGGCCCTTAAGGCCTTTAAGGACGGACGCACCCGCATTTTGGTCGCTACCGACGTGGCCGCCAGAGGAATTGATATCGATTCGGTCTCGCATGTGATAAACTATGATATACCGACGGTTCCGGAAGATTACGTCCACAGGATCGGGCGAACCGGCCGAGCGGGTAATGAGGGCCGGGCGATAACGATCTTTACTCTCGCAGAAGAGCACGCAATGCGTGAGATCGAAAAATTGACCGGCAGCCAGTTGGAAAGAGTGGTGTTGCCGGCCTATGGCGGGGAACAGGCTCCGACCCGTGCCATTAGTAAGAAATCACCGGCAAAGCGGACCTTCCGTTCATTCGGGGGCCGCAGACGCCGTTAAATTATGGGAAGCAAGATGAAAGCAGAAAAATATGCGGTTGGCGATTCGATCACGATGATGTGCTCGGGTTGCGATGATGAAGTGCCGCACACTATTGAAACCGTTACTAAACTTGGAAAGATCTCTAAAGCGATCTGTGACACCTGTGAGGGCGTCAGTACATTTAACCGCGGCGTGAAAACGTCCGTTGCCGTCGGCAAGGCAAAGGCCGCGTCGCCTTATGACCGGAATCGGAAATATCGAAAGGGACAGGCAATGACCCACGATAAGTTCGGCCACGGTGAGGTAACCGCGGTCGTCGAGACTCAAAAGATCGATGTGTTGTTCGGCGATACCACTCGCCGGTTGATCCACGCTCAAGAGTAAAATTCCCTTAGCAATACGAAAAAAGGCGGCTCCGATAAAGGGCCGCCTTTTCTTATGCAATGAACCGCGTCTCGCGGCCGGCTAACGTCGTCCTTTTAGAAGGAATCCAAGGACCAAACCGACAGCCGCCGATATCAATATCGTCTGGCCCGGCTTTTTACGAGCATATTCTTTCGCATCTTCGACAAGTTCTTTCGGATCTTTGTTCTGCAGTTCCTTGAACCTCTCGCCTGCATATGCGAACTTCTCGCTCGCAAAATCACGCGCCTTTGCGGCCGCATCTTGAACCCTCTGCCCGTACTCGCTTGCCTGCATCTTGAGATCTCCTAAATATTCATCGTCAGCATAGCCCTCGCCGGCACCGCCGACCTGGACCAGGCCCTGCTCCAATTCCTTTTCCGCTTTCTTCACTTCGTTGTCGAACTCTGACATTTTTCTCCTCCTTGTATCCTACCGAGGGCACGATCTCCGCACCCGTAATTTTCGTCGAACGCTCATTCAGATGTGCTCTCGAGCTCAATAGTTGTAACGAACGGCCGGCAAAAAAGTTCCCATTGACCGGGGCATATCACCGAAATGTTAACCCTTTAAACCGGCGCTTGACAACCATTTCGCCGAAATGTAAATCTATCAAACTTGGTGTTAGTAAGCACTTACTTAGGGAGTTAATTTGGTAAATATAGTGATGAATTGCGACCGCGGAGGTCGAATGACCGGCGACGAACGCCGTGAACAGATCATTCGTACCGCGGTCGAGGTCTTTTCAAAGCATGGTTTCAGTGGAACGACCACCAAACGGATCGCCGAGGCCGCGGGCATTTCGGAAGCGATCATCTTCCGCCACTTTGCCAGCAAGGATGAGCTCTACGAGGCGATCCTTCACAACAAGGTTTGCGAGGGGGGCGGCAAGCAATTTCCCTGGATGGGAAATGAGCCGCTCGAATCGGCGATGGAGCGCGCCGACGACCATGAGGTCTTTTATCTGCTGGCGCTGGAGGCTCTCAGAAAACACCAGGCCGACAGCAACTTTATGCGGCTGATCTTTTACGCGGCCCTCGAGGACAATGAGGCCTCGGAACTTTTTGTCAATCAATTGATGGAACAACTCTACCGATTTCTGGGTGATTACATCGAAAGGCGGCAAAAAGATGGCGCGATGACGAACGTGAATCCGCGTATAGTCGTTAGGGCTTTTATGGGTATGCTGATCCATCATTCGCTCAATAACATCCTTTGGGATAAGAACCGCAAGCTCTTGGACATCTCCAATGAAGAAGCGGCAAAGAATTTTGCAGAGATCTTGTTAAGAGGAGTGCTCGTCGGGGGCGAACCCGACACCGCAATAAATGAGAGATCTTAAACTTTTAATCTCGCTCGCGGCCATTGCCGTCGCAGCGTTTGCAGCCGGGTGCGGAACCCCGGCGAACTCTGCCGAGTCCGCCAATACCGAACCAGTCGCTGTCGAGATCACCACTGCGCAGGCCGAGATCCGCCCGATCCCCTCTTATATCGAGGCGACCGGCAATCTGGCCAGTGACGAGCAAACGGATGTCGCACCCACCGTCGGCGGAAAGATCGTCGAGGTCGCTTTCGACATCGGCAGCTATGTGACCCAGGGCCAGGTGCTGGTCCGGCTTGATCCGCGCGATGCTGCGATACGCCTCGAACAGGCGCAGGCACAGCTCGCCCAACAGCGCGAGGCTGTGGCACAAGCCGACGCGAATGTCGACCAGGCAATAGCAAATTTGCGCCAGACACAGGCGAGGCTCGGCGTCGGCGACGGCGAAACCTTTCAGATCAAGGACTTTTCTCAGGTACGGTCAGTGACCGCACAGCTCGAGCTCGCCGAGGCCGAGCTTCGCCGCGCCGAGCGGCTGCTTGAGACCGGAGATGTCTCCCGTTCGCAGTACGACCAGCGACTGGCCCAGCGCGATCAGCTACTCGGACAGCTCGACGAGGCGCGCTCGAACGCCGCGGTCGCCATTCGTGCCATAAATACTGCACAGGCCGCTGTATCCAGCGCCCGTGCTGCCGCCTCAGCTGCCCGCGCCGCCGTCGGATCCGCTGAAGCTCAGGTGAGCCAGGCGCAAAAGGGAGTTTCTGACACCGCCATACGTGCTCCGATCAGCGGATATGTCGCCGAACGAACGGCCGACGTCGGAGAATTTGTGACGCCGAATACCCCGAATTCAAAGATCGCGACATTGGTCCGGACCTCCACTTTGCGGCTGCAGATCGATATACCGGAACAGCATGTCGGCCAGGTTGCCACCGGCCAGGGCATCTCGCTCCAGACAGCGGCATATCCCGATCGTAACTTTGCCGGCCGTATTGTGCGGGTCGCTCCCGCGCTCGACCAACAGGCCCGCACGCTTAAGGTCGAGGCTGAGATACAAAACGTTGACGGCCTGCTCAAACCCGGCCAGTTCGCAACGGTTCGTATCACGCAGTCGACACCCGAGCCCGCAGTGATGATCCCGGTCGCCGCCGTACGTACCGAAGGTGAAATAAATCGCGTCTATGTCATTAAGGACGGCGCCGCCCGTGAACAGATCGTCCAGCTCGGCCTGCTCGAGGACACCATGATCCAGGTGAAAAGCGGTGTCGTCGAAGGCGACCTCGTCGCCGTCACCAACGTCGACCAACTGACCGACGGCGTCTTTGTGATCCAGTAAGAGTCAGGGTTCCGGGTTTCAGGTTCTTGGTTTCGAGTTGAAGACTTATGGCAACGATCGAGCGGTTTGAGGATATTGAAAGTTGGCAGCGGGGCCGGGAGGTTGCCAACCTCGTCTACACCGCGACGAGAAATGACCGGTTTTTGCGTGATTTCGCTCTCTGCAATCAGATTCGTCGCGCGGCAGTCTCGATCGTATCGAACATTGCTGAGGGGTTTGAGCGTGATGGGAATAAGGAGTTTCTCCAGTTTATAGCGATTGCGAAGGGTTCATGCGGCGAGGTTACCGCGCACCTTTACATCGCCCTTGACCAAGGATACATCGATGAAGAAACCTTTGACAGGATCCGAAGTCGGGTTGACGAAACCAGCCGTATGATCGGCGGTATGATGCGATATTTAAGGACTACGGAATTTCGAGGGAACAAATTTAAGGCTTGATGGATCTCGGAACCTGACTAGGAACCCGAAACTCGAAACCCGAAACTGTTTTCTATGCAATGGTTAGCTGAAATTTGTGTTAAACGGCCCGTTTTTGCCACGATGCTCATCCTTTCGCTCGTGGTGGTCGGTGCATTCTCGTTCTTTAGCCTCGGCGTCGACCTTTTTCCTAAGATCGATTTCCCGACGCTGACGGTCACGGTCGTCAACCCGGGAGCTTCGCCCGAGGAGATCGAGACCGAAATCACCGAAAAGGTCGAAGAGGCTGTTAATACCATTAGCGGTATCGACGAACTGCGCTCGTCCTCGATCGAGGGCATCTCGCGAGTCTTCGTCCAATTCGTTCTCGAAAAGGACGTCGAGGTCGCCTTTAATGAGGTCCAGCAAAAGGTTCAGACGATCATCCCCAATCTGCCGGTCACGGCGGAACAGCCGACCGTTTTAAAGCTCGACACGGACGCGGCCCCCGTGCTGCGCATCACGGTTTCGGGCCAGGCGTCGCTCCGCGATGTCACCCAGGTCGCCAAGAACGACATCAAGGAAAAGATCGAATCGGTCAGCGGCGTCGGCCAGATCACGCTTATCGGCGGCCAGGAGCGGCAGATAAACATCTGGGTCGACCCCGACCGGATGCGGGCGTATAACATCACGCCTGTCGAGGTCAATGCTGCGGTCAATGTCCAAAACATCGAATTCCCCAGCGGCCGCCTCGACGAGGGTGAAAAAGAGACCAGCGTCCGCACCGTGGGTAAGATCGAGCGGCCGGAGGATTTCGCCGACATCGTTGTTGCGAACCGCGGAGGTTACGAGGTCCGCGTGCGTGACATAGGCCGTGTCGAGGACGGGGCTGAAGAGATCCGTTCCGAGGCCCGCCTCAACGGACGTCCGGCTGTGACCCTGATCGTTTCAAAGCAATCCGGTCAAAACACCGTTGCTGTTGCCCGCGAGATCAAGGAGCGTCTGGTCGAAATTGAAGCCAATCTGCCCGAGGGCTATGAGATGCGCATCATCGGCGACAACTCGATATTTATCGAGAACGCCGTCGCCGCGCTTGAGGAGCACCTTATCCTCGGGTCGATCTTTGCTTCGATCGTCGTCTTCTTTTTCCTCTGGAATTTCAGGACGACCTTCATCGCGGCCCTGGCAATTCCAACCTCGATCATCTCGACCTTTGCGCTGATGTATGCGATGGGCTACACGCTCAACAGCATCACGATGCTCGCTTTGACCCTGATGGTCGGAATCGTCATCGACGACGCCATTGTCGTGCTCGAAAATATATTCCGCTTTATCGAAGAAAAGGGAATGGACCCCTTTCAGGCGGCGATCGAGGGCACGCGCGACATCGGGCTCGCCGTGCTTGCCACTACGCTTTCGCTGATGGCGGTGTTCGTACCGATCGGCTTTATGCAGGGCATCATCGGCCGCTTTATGTCCAGCTTTGGCCTTACGGCGTCGTTCGCGGTCGGCGTTTCGCTGATCGTGTCATTCACGCTCACGCCGATGCTGGCAGCTCGGCTCATCAAACGAAAGCTGGCACATAGACCGAAGACCGACGCGGCCTTCGTTGACGACGCCGAGGTCCAGCCGACATTGGGTACAAACAAGGTCGACGACCACGAACCGACCTCGAAAGAGACCGGCTGGTTTCGCCACGTTCTTGACACCTATACGGCGATGCTTCGATTTGCGATGTCGCATCGCTGGGTGATCGTGGTGCTCTGCATCGTCACATTCGCATCGATCGTTCCGCTCTTTATGTACGTCGGCAAAAACTTTCTGCCGGTCGATGATCAATCTCAGTTCGAAGTTTCGGTTCGTGCCCCGGAGGGCTATAGCCTCGGCGCAAGCTCGCTCGCCATGGAACGCGTCGCGGCCGAGATACGCAAGATGCCCGGCGTAACCGATACACTCGTCACCGTCGGCGGCGGACAGGACCAGGTGGTCAACAGCGGCTCTATCTACGTAAAGCTTTCCGATCTGGATGAACGCGACCTCTCGCAGGAAGAGTTGATGAGCAAGACGCGTGACCTTGTCGCGCCATATACCGATCTCCGCACGGCGGTACAACAGGTTGCGGCGTTTTCGGGCGGCGGTTTCCGAAACGCGAACGTTCAGTTTCTTATCGCCGGGCCGGACCTGAAACAGCTCGAGATCTATTCGGAAAAGATCCTCGAAAAGATGAAGTCGATTCCCGACGCTGTCGACGTGGATACTACGTTGATCAGCGGCAAGCCCGAGGTCCGGCTTGAGATCAACCGCGAACTTGCCGCCGATCTTGGCGTGCGGATCGGCGACATTTCGCAGGCACTCAATACGCTGGTCGCCGGCCAGGATGTGACCACGTTTAACGAAGGCACGGATCAGTATGACGTCGTCGTTCGGGCACAGAACACCTATCGAACCAGTACCGAGGGCCTCAGCCGGATGATCGTTCCGTCGTCAAAGCTCGGCGTCGTTTCGCTAGACCGGCTCGTGACGACGGTCGAGGGTTCGGGCCCCAGCTCGATCGAGCGCACCAACCGTCAGCGGCAAGTGACCTTGCTCGCAAACACGCGCCCGGGCGGTTCGGCAGCGTCGATCACCAGCGAGATCGACCGCTTTGTCGAAGAGCTTAAGCTGCCGCCCGGCTACACCACCGGTTACGTCGGCCAGTCAAAAGAGATGGGCAAGGCTGCATTCTACTTCCTGCTCGCTTTCGCTCTTTCGTTCGTTTTTATGTACATAGTGCTGGCGGCGCAGTTTGAGAGCTTTATTCACCCTGTGACGATCTTGCTGACCCTGCCGCTTTCGATCCCGTTCGGCATCTTCAGCCTGCTGGTGGCCGGGCAGACCGTGAATATCTTTTCGGGCCTCGGGCTTCTATTGTTGTTCGGCGTTGTCAAAAAGAACGCGATTCTGCAGATCGACCACACGAACAATCTGCGGGCAAAGGGAATGAGCCGCTACGACGCGATCATCCAGTCGAACCGCGACCGGCTCCGGCCCATTCTGATGACGACCATCGCGCTCGTGGCCGGTATGATCCCGCTGGCAGTTTCGACCGGTGCCGGCTCGGGAACCAACCGTTCGATCGCCGTGCTCGTTATCGGCGGCCAGTCGCTTTGTCTGCTGCTGACCTTGCTGGCGGTTCCGGTGTTTTATTCGATATTTGATGACCTCGCAGAGTTGCGGCTGTTTCAATACGTCGGCCGCTTTTCCGAGTGGCTCTTTGGCGGCCTGCGTCGCAGATTCGCGACGGCGGCGGGTTCGCTTATGGGCAAACAGTAAGGTGGGCAAAGTTATATGTTTCCGCGATCATTTTTTATATTCTTAATCTTCATCGCATCGGCGACGGGGGCTCTGGCACAGGACCCGACGCCGTCGCCGACCCCGATCGATACCGACCGCGAGGGGCGTTCTGCCGAGGAGCTGACCAACGTTCCCGCTGTCGCGCCCGGGTTCGAATCCGAAGAGCGCGTTCTGCCCGATCTCGGCCGCATCGGCGTCGACATGGCCGACCAGCGTCCGATCTCTGTCCGCGAGGCCATCGCCCTCGCACTAGAGAACAATACCGATATCGAGGTTACGCGAAAGAACGTTCGGATCGCCGAGTATGACCTGCAGGCCGCTCGCGGGGTTTACCAACCGCGTCTGATCGGCCAGACGTCTTACGAGCGATCGACAACTCCGAACGTCAGCATCTTCAGCTCAAATCAAAAGACCACGCAAGGTGCTTTCGTCGGCACGGCCAATGTGACGGGTTATATTCCGCGCTTCGGCACCGTTCTCACCGGTGAGATCAGCAACCAGCGTGTGACGACCAACAACCCGATCTCGATCCTCAGCCCGCAGTATAATTCGGGTCTCGGGCTGCGTCTTGTTCAGCCGCTGCTCCGCGGGCGCGGCATCGACCAAAACCGCCGGACGATCGAAATCGCAAAACGAAATCTCTCGTTGACCGATGCACAGTTCCGGCAACGCTCTATCGAGATCATCACCAATGTCCAACGCGCATATTGGGATCTCACCTACGCGCTGCGCAATCTTCAGGTGCAGCGCGACGGCGTTCGCGATGCAAAGGAGCAGCTCGAACACAATCGCCGCCTTGTAGAGGAAGGCCAGCTTGCCCCGATTGACATTGTCGCCGCGGAGACGCAGGTCGCCACCTTTGAGCAGGCGGTCTACGAGGCCCTCAACACCGTCACCCAGGCTGAGAACGCTCTTAAGGCATTGATCTCTCCCGATCGCCATGACCCGATCTGGAATGAGGCGATCACGCCGACCGACAATGTCGACCTGACGCCGCCGCGCACCACTCTCGGCGAGGCGATCACAACAGCGATGGCAAACCGGCCCGAGCTGGAACTCAACAATGTCCGCAAAGAGATAAATGAGATCGACCGGGAGTTCTTTAAGGACCAGACACGCCCACAGATCGACCTGGTCGCGCGGTACAGCTCGGCCGGCATAGGCGGCGCCCGCAACCCTAATTTCAGCAGTCCCTTCGATGTGCCTTGCGATCCGGACGATCCGGGTTATGAAGCATGTGTCGCCCGCCAGATGGCGCAGCAGGCACAGCTTCAAACATTGCTTCAGTCGATCGGCGGTGCGGGTTCGTCCTACGGCGATATTTTTGCCAATAAATATCCCACCTACAGCGTCGGCATTCAGTTCAATCTGCCGCTCTTCGGCGACAAGACCGCAAAGGCACAATTCGGACGGGCACTGGTCGAGGGCGAACGGCTCGAGACCGAGCGTGACGCGGCTGAACAGCTTATCCAGGTCGATGTCCGCAACGCGATGCAGGCCGTACGCACCGCCGAGGCCCGGCTGCGTTCCGCCGCCATCGCCCGCGAAAACACGGCACGTCAGTACGAATCAGAGCAGCGAAAGCTCGATGAGGGCTACTCCGACATCTACCGCGTTCTCGAACGGCAAACCGCCCTGACGATCGCTCGTAGCAACGAACTTCGGGCACAGACTGAGCTGAACAAGGCGATCGCCGATCTGCACCGCGCGACCGGCAACGCTCTCACCGAAAACGATGTTACGCTTCTGCTTAGAGGCAAATAGTGAAGGCTCTCTTTATCCGAGAATTTGGGGGCCCTGAGAGTCTCGAGATCACCGAGGTTCCCGGGCCAGCCGGCCCCGTCGGCGACGAGGTGATCGTCGCAGTAAAGGCCGCCGGCCTCAACCGCGCAGATATCCTGCAGCGGAAAGGCCTTTACCCGCCGCCTGCCGGCTACTCGGCTAAGGTCCCCGGCCTGGAGTTCGCAGGCGAGATAACCGAGGCCGGCCCCGAGTCGTCGTTCCGCCCCGGTGTCCGCGTCATGGGCATTACGGCTGGCGAGGCACAAGCCGAATTCCTGAAGATCGCGTCGTCGCAATTGATACCGATTCCCGATAACCTGTCATTCTCGGAAGCCGCCGCGCTCCCCGAAGCTTTTATCACGGCCTACGACGCGCTTATGTCTCAAGCCGGCCTCCGCTCCGGCGAGACCGTCTTGATCCATGCGGCGGGCTCCGGCGTGGGACTGCCCGCCCTCCGTATAGCAAAGGCATTCGGTGCCGTCACGATCGGCACTTCCCGGACCGCGGATAAGCTCGGGAAATGTTCAGCACTCGGCCTCGATCACGGCATCGTGACGGCCGATGGGCCGCATTTCGCGGAACATGTCATGGAGATCACCCGAGGGCGAGGTGCCGACGTCATCCTCGATCTCGTCGGCGGTACTTACTTTGAGGAAAACTTGAAGGCCCTCGCCCTTCGCGGGCGGCTCATGCTCGTTGGGCTGACAGCGGGAAGGCGGTCCGAAATTGATCTCGGCATCGCTCTATCCAAGCGTCTCACGATCCGCGGCACGGTGCTCCGCTCGCGCAGCCCTGAGGAGAAAGCGGCCGCCGTCGCGGCTTTTCGGCGCGATCTGCTTCCCATGTTCGCTCGCGGTGAACTGCGTCCCGATCTCGATCGAGTGTTCAAAATGGACGACGCGGCCGAGGCTCACGTTTATATTGAATCGAACGAGAGTTTCGGCAAGGTTGTTCTCGAGTGGTGATCAGCGGCCGTAACGCGACGCTGCCTCGGCCGTGACCAGGGCCAGCCCGTAAACTCCCTGCTTTCTAAGGTCGGAGAGCAGGTCCGCCGCTTCGGAATACGAAAGGCCGGTGGCTTCAATTTTATCGAACGAGATCACCGCCCAAATTGGCTGCTCAAGCTCATTCAAGGCCCCAGTATCTTTTTGCGGCTGTTCGGCTGATGACATTGCGTTGATTTAAGCCTAGCATAGCTTTTTCCACATGTGGATATCTTAATTTTGCTGAGTTGCTAAGATATATCTGAATGGCCTTTTCGGAATCATTTTTTATCACAGGGTTTCCCGGCTTTATCGGCGGCCGTTTGCTCCGCCGGCTCGCGGGCCCGGACACGCAATTCTTTCTGCTCGTCGAGCCCCGTCTCATCGACACTGCAAAGTCCGAGGTCGAACGGATCGCCGCTGCCACCGCCACGCCCCTTGAAAATTTCGCCCTCGTCGCAGGCGACATATCAAAACCGGGCCTGGGAATTGCCGAAGACGACCTCGCTGTCATTCGCGAAGAGACCACCGACATCTTTCATCTCGCCGCCATCTATGACCTCGAGGTGAAAAAGGAACCGGCATTCCGTGTAAACGTAGATGGCACTCGGAACGTGAACGAACTCGCCCGCAGCGTCGACGGCCTCCGCCGTTACAATTATGTCTCGACCTGCTACGTCGCCGGCAGGCGGACCGGCCGCATTCTCGAGACCGACCTCGAACACGACGCCGGCTTTCGCAACTATTACGAAGAAACGAAGTATTTAGCCGAGATGGAGGTCGAGCAGCTTAAGGAAGAGCTGCCCGTCACCATTCACCGCCCGTCGGTGGTTGTAGGCGATTCCCAGACCGGCGAGACCGTCAAATATGACGGCATTTATTACCTGATCCTCTACCTGCTCCGGTCGCCCGAGCTGCTTCGTTTCATCAATGTAGGCAACGATCGGGTGAGGCTCAATCTCGTTCCCGTCGATTTTGTCGTCGAGGCGATGGCGTCGCTCGCGCGTGATGAACGCGCGGTCGGCCGCACGGCCGCGCTTGCCGACCCCGATCCGCTAACCACCGCCGAGCTGTTCAACGTGATCGCTGAGAACCTTTCGGGCAAGCGTTCGGTCATCAAACCGCCCGCGTCCCTTGTCGAACGTTCTCTGATGCTCTCGGTCACGCCGGGGCTGACCGGCCTGCCCCATTCCGGCGTACCCTACTTTTTTATCGAGCAGGAATATGACACAGCCGTCGCTGAAGGTCTGCTTGGCCCCAAAGGCATCCGCTGCCCCAACTTTCGTGAGTTCGCCGGTAACCTGATCGATTTCGTGCGCCGCCACCCGAAACTTTAGCTGTGCGGCGCATGCAAACGCCCCGCAGCCTCGCGGCATCCAATCAAAATTATGCCGAGGCTCTTCAACATAACTCTCTCGACGCTTGTTGCCGTCCTGGCCCTTTCAGCCGTGGCTGCGGCTCAAAGCGGACGCATCAAGCCCCAACCGACTCCTCCCGAAGACACTGTTCGCATCGAGACCGAAGAGGTAAAAGTAAATATTTTGGCATATGACGAAGAGGGGAATTTTGTCCGCGATGTCGCTGCTGAAGACCTCGTCGTGACCGAGGATGATATTCTTCATCAGCCGACCAGTGTCCGCCGGTTGCCGGCAAGCGTCCTGATCGTTTTGGACACGGGCGGCGAACTTCGCCAGCAGAAATCCCTCGACCAGACCCGCGCGACCGCAATGGCCGTTGCCGCCGCACTCCGCCCCGAAGACCAGATCGCCGTGCTGCAATATGCCGACAATGCTGAGGTGATCGGCGAGTGGTCCGCTGACCGTTCGCAGACAATGTCCGCCATCCGCCGTGCCGATTTCGGGAGGCGCTCTGATCTGATCGGGGCACTTGAGCTCGGCCGTCAAATATTGATGGCGGAGGGCATCGATAACCGCCATATGGTCCTGATCACCGACGGCACCGACAGCAATTCGGATGCCGCGGAACGTGCCGCAGCCTTTCGCTCGCTGCTCGAGACCGACATCAGCGTCCACGTCATCAGCTATACGCGCATGGAGATCGTCGATATCGAACCGCGCACCAAGGGCATCAGCAATACGCCTCCGCCAAAGGCAATGCCCGACGAGGTCGCCGCCACCCTTCCCAACGGCGTCCGTGACATCGCGACGGCACCAAAGATCGGGCCGACCATCAATCTTGACCGTAAGCACCTCGAAACGATGCGACGCCGCAAAGCCGACCTTGAGGCAAGTGAGGCGGCTCTGGTCGATATAACCCTCAATACCAACGGCACGGTCATCATCCCGCTCGACCGGCAGGAAATGCTCGCTAAGGCAGCGGACGTCGCACGGATGATCGACGGCGCATATGTTCTTACCTACACGCCGAAGATCCCTTTCAGTGAAAAACAGGGCGAGCGGACCATCACCGTTACCTCAAAGCGTCCCGGCCTGATCGTCGAGGCCCGGCGAAAGCTCTTCGTCCCTGCCCGCTGATCCATCAGATAAAATAAGAAAGGCCGCCTGCGGTTAGCAGACGGCCGTTTTCATTTTCCGTGACCGCTTTTACGCCTTTCCGATCGCCTTCAGGTAACGGACTAGTTCCTCACGCACCTTCGGGAACAGGAAGAACAGGCCGATCATATTCGGAAAGACCATCGCAAGGATCATCGCGTCTGAGAACGCAAGGCCCGCACCGAGCGACGCGGCCGCACCGATCACGACGAAGATACA